>JAJPHW010000072.1 GCA_021325035.1 Terriglobia bacterium | reverse complement strand
TCCACTTCCTTCACGGTCAATCGATCGCAGGGCGGCATGATTTCATCTGCTCCTTTTGAAACATGGCGGTAGCCAGTTTCACGCGTTTACGGCCATCACGGATACCTGCGCGCAGGAACAAAGTGCGCAGGTGCTGCTTTACTGTACGTGGGCTGATGTGCAAGTGAGATGCAATTTCCTTGTTGCTGCACCCCTGCACCAGTAATTTCAATACTTGTTCATCCCGCGCTGTGATTTTGATGTCTTGCAAGTTGACCATGGAATTCTCCTTAGGCATCGATCGGTTCGCAACGCCAAAGCACGGAAGGGATAATGCAAATGGAATTCCAAAGGGCAAATGAAAAGCAAAAGCGCTCAACGCAAACAAAACACGTACCGAATTATGTAACTATTTGGTTGGGAAGGCCTAAAAGAGAACACCAATCCCGAAGTGGGAGCAATATCTTGATTAAAGAATCGCTTCACGCACCCATTGTTCAATCGTTTCCCGCATCTGGGGCAACTTACCTTCGAAGAAGTGATCAGCGGCGGGAATTATGACCAACTTACGCGGTTCGGGCAACGAATTGACGACAGCTTTTAATTGCTCAGGCGTTCCGAATTGATCGTAAGCGCCACTCACGAACAACTTTGGCTTGGAACAAGTCTTCAGAAACGAAAAGTCGTAATTTCGCCCGTGAACCGGAGCAGCGGGCAGGCCTAATCCAATCGCTGCTCGCACTCTGGGGTCAGAACAAGCGGCCTGCAAACCAACTGCGGAACCGAAAGAGAATCCAGCAAAAATCACCGGCAGATGGAACTCGCGGTCAAGCCAATTCAGAGCCGTGCGAACGTCCTCGACCTCACCCCGCCCATGGTCATGCTCGCCCTGGCTAAGTCCGGCGCCACGAAAATTGAAGCGCAGCACGGGCCAACCAAAACTGTTCAGCGCCTTCATTGCATGAAAAACAACTTTGTTGTGCATGGTTCCCCCGAAGAGGGGGTGCGGATGGCAGACGACAGCCGCGTAGTCCGCATTTTCCGAACCTTGATTTAACAGCGCTTCAAGGCGTCCACTAGGCCCATCGAGAAAGAAAGATCGTATCGAGGCAGAATGCATGGGGAACCATCAGAATATCAGGACGAGGGCATGGTTTATTCTTTAGAAATGGGCATGGATCTGGTTCGCTTCACGCGCCAACTCGTGGACATCGAGTCCATCACAGGTAATGAAGAAAAAGTTGGTGACTTCCTTTTTGCGGAACTGCAAAAGATGGGGTTCGACGCAAGCAAAATGCCGGTGGAAGATGACCGGCAGAATATTTGGGCTACTTGGCCTGATCACGCAATGCCTGAAATTGTACTTTCCACCCACATGGATACGGTCCCCCCGTTCATACCATCCTCGGAGGATGACTCTCGTATTTATGGGCGCGGGTCGTGCGACGCCAAGGGCATTATCGCCGCCCAGACAGCAGCCGCTCTTCGCCTGCGCGAGCAAAACATCTTCGTGGGTTTGCTCTTCGTTGTCGGAGAGGAACGCGATAGCTTAGGCGCACATGTGGCCAACGAACATCCTGAGGGCGCAAAGTTTCTGATCAACGGCGAACCGACAGAAAACCGCCTTGCCTTGGCCTCGAAAGGCACGCTCCGCGCGGAAATTACCGCACGCGGCAAAATGGCGCACTCGGCTTATCCCGAACTGGGCGAGTCGGCCATTGACAAGCTGATACCGGCGTTAACTCGTTTGCGGGCCATGCCACTGCCGAGTGATCCCGAGATTGGCCCTTGCACACTGAACATAGGACTCATTGAAGGCGGGCGCGCGCCCAACGTCATCCCGGATTATGCCCACGCCGATTTGCTTTACCGGTTGATTGGGCCTTCGGAGGAATTGCGTCGCCAGATTATTTCTGCGGCAGGGGATGATGTGGAAGTCGAGTTTCCGCTAGAGTTGAAATTCCTCCGCTTCCGAAAAATTGACGGGTTGCCAACTATGGTCGCTAAATTTACGACAGATATTCCCAAACTCACGAATTGGGGAGAACCGTTATTAATCGGCCCCGGCTCCATTCACGTCGCCCACACCGATGGGGAATTTATTCCCAAGTCGGAACTGCGCGAAGCGGTCGACTTGTATTGCCGGATTGCAAAGCAGTTGGCGAAGTAGGCAAACAAAAAAACCACCCTTGCGCGATGAACGCGTACAGGGTGGGTGAGCCCGAATGATCAGGCCAGATTGGTTCAAATGACGTTGATGACGATGCGAATTCCGGGATGCACGGGGTTGTAGAGGTAATAGCCGCCGTCGACGAAATCAAGATAGACGTTGTCGCTGTAGGCCCATTCTTGCGGCCACGGCTGACCGAACCCGAACCAATAGCCGCCGTACCGGAATCGCGGCGCACCCTCGACAATCACTGGACGGTTGATGATGAATACGTGTTCACGGCCGAAATTGGCCCGGAAACGGTCATCAGGAATCCGGCCATGGTTGCGGTTATCCGCACGCTGCACTGGCTGTTCATGCTGCTCTTCGTGCTGGGCCTGTTTTTCCGGCTTCGCGTGCTTTTCTTCTTGCGCTTGTTTCTCTTCCGGCTTGGCGGACTTCTCCTGCTCCGCCTTCTTCTCTTCCGGCTTAGCTTGTTTCTCTTCTTGCTGGTCGTGCTGGTCTTTCGGTTCCTGCGCATACATTGGTGCACCAGCTATCAGTATCAACAACAAAAATGCAGCGCTGATCATAAGTAGTAGTTTCATGTTGCCTGCATGTTCGAGCGTTTGCGGGCACTGGCTCTACTGCAAGCTTCCTGTCGTTACCGGGGCCGGGTTGCCAATGGCGTCGCCGGATACCACCAGTTCGACTCTGCGGTTCTGCTGCCGTCCCGACGAGCTATCGTTCGAGGCCACCGGCAGAGTATTGCCGAAGCCTTTTGCACTAACGGAACCCGTAGTTACGCCCTGCTGTACTAGATAATCGCGAACCGAACCAGCACGATTCTCGGAAAGCGTCGGATTCATGACATCGCCGCCGACGTTGTCGGTGTATCCGCCGACTTCAATGTTGAGTCCGGGATAAGCGAGAAGGATGCCGGCAACTTTCGCCAGTTTCTCGCGTGCACCCGATGTCAGCGAATACTTGCCCGTGTCAAATAACACGTCGGACATGCTGACGATGAGGCCTCGAGCAGTGTCGCGAGTTTGAAGAATCGAGTTCAGCTGCTCCGACAGGCGTGCACGCATCGCGGCCTTATCGGTCTGAGCCTGCTGTACAGCTAAACGGGACTGATCAGCGTCGGCTTGGGCGGCGCTCACGGCTGCGGCTGACGCCACCTGATTTGCTGCCATATCAGACTGCGCTTTTGCGGCATCTGATTGCGCTTGGACTTTCTGGCGGTTGGCATCGTCAGCTTGCGCCTGCGTTTGCGCCTGCGCATCAGCAGAATTCTGTCGCTCGTTCGCCAATCGCACGTCGTCCATCTTCTTAACCGCGATGGCACGGGCATCTTCGGCGGTTTGCACAGCGTCTCGCGAAACTGCAATCAATGCTTTTTTCTGGATGTTCTTTCTCGTAGCGTCTTCATCGGCGCTATTCATCAGGCGGACGGCATGCTGGTAGCTGTCGCTCGCGTACTCTTCGGCGCCCTCGGATTTCGCTATGCGTACCGCGTTGCGGGCTTCAAAGAATTCAAGCGGCAACTTGGCGTTCATCACTACCGGATCGAACTTGTAACCGGTGGGAAGATAACTGCCCCGCTCCATGAGTTCATACTTGGCATTGACCGCTTCGACCGAACCACGCGTGTCCTTGCGGATCGCATTTTCGAGCACCACTACGTTGCTGGGCTGGCGCACCGCGTAATACGGCTCCGCAGTGACAATCAGCGCGAACGCTTGAAGATCAGTGGTGACTTTGAGTTTGCTGCGGCTGTCGGCGCCGACTAAGACTTCGCCGAGGTTCACCGCCCGCCCTTCCGGCGAAATAGCCCACAAGACATAAGTCAGATATTCGTTGCCAAAAGTTGTGGGACTTTGCAAATTCCCAAATTCCGCTTCAATTTCAATGGCTCCCCGCTTGCTGTTGACGTGGGCCGTACCATCCGCAGCGAGCATCAGGTCGGTGCCCGCGAAATCAATTTTCGTGGCTCCACTGCGATGCTTGTAGTTCACGGCTTCCGTTGTCCGGCTAGTGACCATCACACGGAATGTCGGTGTTTGCGCCATAGGTTCCACAGCTGTTGAAGCTTGGGGGGTGGTCTGCGCAATCGCGCTCAAGCTCAGCGCGATTGCAGTGGTTAACAGTAGATTGATCTTCACAGGATCTCCTTGGCGGCAGCTGCCTGCCGGAATGCGATTTACGTTCTCTTCGAACGCGTTCCCTATTTCTTTTGTTCGTTAACTTCGGCGACGCGGGCTTGCTGGCCGGCCTCGGAGACCGCATGCATAAAGGCTTCTGCGCTCTTCGGAGTGGCAACCTTGCCGGAAAGAATGCTGCGAAATGCCCTGTTCTTGCCATAGATGGCTCGAGTGGAATCGTTGTCTTCTTCCACGACCGCGCCTTCCAGCGTCAACCCGGCAAATACACCCTTCGAGCGCGAGTAGGTCAACATCTCGGTGTTCATCTTCCAATCGGTGCCTGCTGAGGCGTGACGGCCCACGGGACCTGCGGCAACCGATCCTTCTCCGGTCAATTCAAATTTGCTGGAGAGCAGATGCTGGAAGCCTTGGTCATTCATCACGAGCATGACCAGATCCACGCCTTCGACTCCGATTTGCAATCCCCAGCTGCCACCACCCACGGACACGAATGCAGGAGCGCTCCAACCGTTCGCAGTGCGGCATGAAGCGACGCCACGCCCGTGCTTGCCGCCGAGTATGAATCCACCTTTAATAAGATTTGGTACCACGACGATGCACTTTGCACCGCTCAACACTTCTTCCGGAATACCTTTATCCGGAGTAGACATGATGGCTTGTAGAACATCCACAGATTTTTGCAGGCGTTCGACGGAATCCTGGCGGGCGGAGCCGGCCCAGGCGCATGTACCGGCAAGGGCGGTAAAGCCGATCAACAATAGTGACGTGATTTTTTTCATGAATAGTCCTTTTCGATTGTGTAACTAAGAGGAGCGAACTTCAGATGGGCTGACTTAGCTCAGAGAACCTGAAAGAGAGGAGGAATGCGTCTCAAGTGTCATCATCGCGTAAATCGCAAATAATAGATGGTCTGTATTGCTCACTTTAATTGTTGCCTGCGCCGTAGGCTTATGGAAGTGCTTCTGCGGGCGAGCGCACTGTCTTGTCGGCACCAAATCCGTTCCGAAGATAGTCCGCTCCGAGGGTAAGGCGCTGTGAATACGTTGCCCGTCCATATTCGCGCACTGTTTGCATCGATCGCTGATGCCCTGAGGAAGGTGCTGGGAAAAATGCCGTCCGGCAGCGATTCCAGCTCACAAAGGATGTGCCCGTTCTGCGGGCTCATTACCGCCCGCCACAAAACCTGCTGTCTGGAGTGCGGCAGGCCATTTCGAACAGCGTAAAGTTACGACATCATCCGTGCCTTCTGAGCAATTCTGCTCAGATACTTTCGCGCCGCGCTGCGATGCTAGTGCAGAGGAGAAACAAAATGCTCTGGACAATCTTGGTTGTACTTTTAATTCTGTGGCTTCTGGGATTCAGCCTGCACATTGCGGGCGGTCTGATTCACCTGCTGCTGGTCGTGGCTCTGGTGATTCTTGTGATCAATCTGCTGAGCGGACGCAGAGCAGCGCTGTGATCTGGCAGCGGCGGCCGCTTTAATCGCGCAGCACGATATTAAGAAGCGAGCTATGTACTCGCAGGCCGCCTTCAATGCCGCCGTGGTAATGGATGAAACCCATTTTCCTGAAACGGTTCATGAAAAAGCTGACGCGCGACCGGGTCGTGCCCACCATTTCGGCCAGGGTTTCCTGGCTGATTTTAGGGACCACGGTTTCAGTCACCCCTTCTTTGCCGAATTGCGCGCACAAAAGAAGAATCCGGGCCAGCCGCTTTTCACTGGAATTGAAAAGTTGATCCACTAAATCCTCTTCATAGCGAATGTTGCGCGCCAACAGATAAGTCATAAATATGCCGGAAAAGGCGTGCTCTTTCTGGAGCGCATCCATCATGGTCTTTCGGTCAATGCGGAGAAGCGTGCAATCATTCATGGCAGTCACGGAACCCATGCGGAGGGTCTGCCCTGCGAGGCAGCCTTCGCCAAAAAATTGGCCAGGGCCGAGCATGCCCACGGTCGCCTCTTTACCGCTCGCGGAAACCACCGTAAGCCGCACTCTTCCCTTTTGCACGTAGAGAACCGCGTCGGCCGGATCCCCCTGCGCGTAGATCGTCTGCTTTTTCGCGATAGATACAATCGATTTGCCTGCGCCGAGCGTTTCCAGAAAACTGTCTGGATTGAAGCTGCGGAGTTTCTTGGCCAAGGCCGGACTCATGGAGGCTAATTCTAATTCATAAGAAGATGAGCGGCGCACGACTCGCATGCCAAATCCAAGTCGGAGGCAATTGCGGACCGATTGCAAGATTGCCCGGAGTCTTGCATAGTTAAGCTTCGCGAGCAGTCGGCCTTTCTCCGAAGGGATGCCATGAAGTGGAGTTCTTATGTCGCGCAGTGGATGACCTTGATCTTTGGCGTTACTCCGCCCAAACCTGAGGATGAAAGCCGCTATGCCTGGACTGTAATTGGGCTGTTCATTTCCTTGGTAATCGCCCTTGTTCTGCTGTTGATGATCCTCGTGCCGCTTACAATAGGAAAATAAAGGCGTTATTTACCGTTGAATGTTTCATCGCACGCTTCCGTCGTTTCGGATCGAGGCGAGGCAGCATATAAACTTAAACGCATGACCACGACGACCGTAAACTCCCTCGCGAAAGCTTCTTCCGCCTATTTGCGCTCGGCCATGCACCAACCGATTCACTGGCATGAGTGGGGAGAAGAGGCGTTCGCTCTGGCACAGCGCGACAACAAGCCGGTTTTGCTGGATATTGGGGCGGTCTGGTGCCACTGGTGTCATGTCATGGACCGCGAATCTTACGACAATCCGGAAATCGCGCAGATCATTAACGAACGCTTCGTCGCCGTCAAGGTTGACCGCGATGAGCGGCCCGACATTGATTCGCGTTATCAAGTTGCCGTGAGTTCTGTGAGCGGGCAGGGTGGATGGCCGCTCACGGCGTTTCTCACTCCAGACGGAAGACCTTTCTACGGCGGAACATATTTTCCACCGAGTGATGGCTATGGCCGACCCAGCTTCCGCCGTGTGCTGCTATCGATTTCCGATGCTTATCAGAACAAAAATGCTGACGTGGTGGAGCAAGCCGGGATGGTGGAAAACGCCATTGCGCAAGCGGAATCCTTTGCCGGCCATAGCAGTGAATTTTCTCCCGATGTCATCGACTCCGTTGTGCAATCAGCGCAGCGGAGTCATGATGAGCGTTTTGGCGGATTTGGACAGGCCCCGAAGTTTCCTCATTCTGGAATTCTTGACCTATTGATGGACCGCTTCGCTCGCACCGGAGATGAAAGCATCAAAGAAATCTTCCACGACACACTCGAAAAAATGGCGAGAGGCGGCGTTTACGATCACCTCGCCGGAGGTTTTCACCGTTATTCCGTAGATGAACGCTGGATGGTGCCGCATTTCGAGAAAATGTCCTACGACAACTCCGAGCTACTGAAGAACTACGTTCATGCTTACCAAGTGACAGGGTGGGAGTTCTTTGCCAATGTGGCACGCGACATTATCCGCTGGATGGATGAGTGGTTGAGTGATCGTGAACGAGGTGGATTTTATGCATCGCAAGATGCTGATTATTCAATGGATGATGATGGTGACTACTTCACCTGGACGCTCGACGAAGCGCGATCTGTACTGAACGAAGAGGAAGCCGAAGTAGCATGCCTGCATTACGACATCAATGAAATTGGTGAAATGCACCATAATCCTGCGAAAAACGTGCTTTATGTGCGGGCATCGGTCGAAGAAATTGCGGTTCGTTTGAAGCTCTCAAATGAGCGTGTCGCGCAATTGTTAGCTTCCGCCAAAGCAAAAATGTATGCCGCGCGCTTGCAGCGGCCTACACCGTACGTGGATAAAACTGTTTATACGGGATGGAACGCGCTGTGCATCTCTGCCTATCTTGCTGCTGCGAGGGTTCTATCGCTCACCGATGTGAAAGCGTTCGCATTGCGTTCGTTGGATCGCATCCTGACGCAGGTTTGGGACCCTGAAACCGGCTTACAGCATGTCGTCGCCTATTCCGATCCGGAAGCGCAGCATCGTCAGGTTCCCGGCGTACTCGATGAATATGCCTTCACCGCCAACGCCTGCCTTGACGCCTATGAAGCAACCGCCGACTTGCGCTACTTCAAACTCGCAAAACAAATCGGAGATGCCATGGTAGAACGCTTCTTTGATTCGGACGCGGGAGGATTTTTCGACACGCCTACGACTTCTGGACAGACGCTTGGAGTTCTCGGTACACGGCGTAAGCCCTTCCAGGACTCACCAACTCCGGCAGGAAATTCCGTAGCGGCCATTGTGATGATGCGTTTGCATGCGTATACCAATGACGCTACCTATCGCGACAAGGCCAGGCAAACGCTGGAGGTTATAGCGGGGATGGCCGGCCAGTTTGGGATTTTTGCGGCCACTTATGGTATCGCGGCGGTGGAATTCGCTCATCCTCACACGCAAATCGTAATCGTCGGTGATGGCGACATGGCTGATGCGCTGCACAACGCAAGTATCCATCACTTCCAGCTGAATCAATCGGTATTGCGCTTGAAAACGGTGGAAGGAGAACTTCCTCCAGCTTTAATGGAGACGATTCCGAATTTACCGGGGGTAAAAGACGGTAAAGCTACGGCTGTGGTTTGTAGCAATTTCACGTGTCATCCCCCGATTCATGATCCCGTTGAACTCAAGAAATTGCTTCGCCACTTAATCAACTAGCAATCGTAATCGCAAGAAAAAAATTGGGCTGGCAGCCCATTCAGGAACTGCCAGCCTTAAAGTCTCAAAGCCGTTTAGGGCGGCTCGATAGATTCAGAACTTCAAAAGTTGCTAAATCTATTTCGGAGGACGAACCGGAATCGGCCCGCCATCTTCAAAAGTTACAACTGTGGAACTGCTTACTGCCTTCGGAGGACGAACCGGAATCGGTCCACCATCTTCGGCAAATACAGGAGCGGCCAGTGCGGCCACGCCTACCATCAGGATTAACATCCTGACCGCACGTTTCATTTGTTTCTCCTAGTGCGGATCCCCTGGGAGCGGGAATCCTAAGTGCCGGAATTATACATGGTTACGCAAGTTTTTCTGAAGTAGAAAATTTTCTTGACTATTGGAAGAGAAAAAGCAATGAAGCAGGTCAGCACATTTGCAGAATGTATAAACAATTACAAATCAGCAATATAAAGTAATTATTCTCATGTTTTGGTTGATAAATTGCGGAGATTCACTTCTGAAACGATGGATGCCCGGCTTTTGCGTCGTCTACTAACCTGAAGACTTTGCGCTGTCGGCGAGGTGATGCAGAACAGTCTTAGCAGATTGCGGAGGCACATGCGCGCCGCTGGCTGGGTCTGGTACCGAAGAAACATCTCCATGGTTGCGTGAGAATGCGCGTTCAACCATCCCCTCAAACATCGGAATCAGTGAGTCATCCGTCGCCGGATGCTGAATATCGTTGAGACTCTGGTCCCAGCGCTGCGGCATGAGCAGGGTCGAAGCGAAATCCCGGGCCGGCTGTTTTTGCACGCAGTAGCCGAACCAAACCATAATCGCCAGGTTGTATGCAGTCATGTTGATCAGTGAGATTGTGTTCTCGTCAATTCGCCCGGATGTAAACAAAGCGACCAACGATAATTCGACAAAAGCAAAACTGCCAAAACCGAGCATGATGCCAAATGTCTGTTGCTTACGAGAAACTCCGAGGTACTTGGCGAAAATCAGCAGGAACAAAATGAGTCCACACTGAATCACGCGGACGCAACGCTGCAAAGTAAGAACCGCTTCGACGATCGGGCTTTGTGACGCTGGGCTTGCAGCAGAAACAACAGCCGCGACCAGCAACATGACGAAGCCAGCCCAGGTAAAGATCATGGTGCCCAAATCGCGCAGAGCATGAAAGGGCCGCAGAATGTCAGTGAAAATTTCCTGGATCACGAAAAATCCAAGCGTGAGGCTGATAACGGCGAGAATCCAGTGAGCGTAGAAAAATGCTGTATAGGATCCACGTAAATAAATCGGGAACGAAACCCCGAACATCACGATTTCAGAAACTAAGTATGCGAAGAAGACCGGGAACCGGCTTTTCAACCTATTTCGATACATGGCGGCAACCACAGCGGCCTGTAAGACCGGGTGCGCGACCCAGAGCGCTGTCATCGAAGTGGTCATCCATTCGCCTCTTCAATACCGCTGTACCGAAGTTTATTTTTACCGGCCATAACCTTACATACTATTTAAACAGCAACTCTATGCAGGTTTGGGCCTTCGGTCAATGACCATTGGTAACCGAAGTAACCATTACCTGCGAAATGGCCTATTTATGAATGCTCGCCGCCATGCCCTGCTCCAAACTCATTCGTCCCTCTCCGATAAAGATGAAGTAGGCCGAATCCCATAATTGAGTAGGTATCTCGCCACGAGATTGCGCCGTGATGACAACGCTGTATCCGCCTGCATCCAAAAGCGTTGCAAGGACTGGTGCATCGTTTTGTGGCGCAATAACAGCCAGTTCGCTCAGGAAGCCGTAAATATCCGTTCCAGCGTAGTTCTGTGTGGCAAAAGATACTTCCGCGTGTTGGTTGGCGAAGTGCCATGCCACCGAGGCCGCCGTCGAAACGGCCCTTTCATAGGCTTGCGCGGAGATATCACTTCGCCGGGGATTATCAAAGACAATGCGCAACTTGCGTTCATCTTCACGGCTAAATTCCCTTACTTTGAGGCCGCCAGATTTGGCGCTGGCTTTCCAATCCACGTGCCGCGCGGAATCTTCCGGGAGATATTCGCGAATGCGATAGAGATCATAGCCACGGCCACGAACAAAGGCTTCGTACTCTCCGGAGACGAGAGGTAGGGATTCCAAAGTCGAATCGGAAGCCTCGATTTTAGGATAGACGATAATTTCGCGTTGTAGAGGCACGTGCCGGGTCTTGCTCAGAAATGCAAAAGGAAAACGCGTCGCCAAAGCAAAGCCTCGCTGCTGATAACGTCCCCGACGGTTAAAACAGAGCTCGACCTCCGCGCTCATTTCCCTTCTCGCCGGAATCACTGGGAAATAGACAGAACTGTCAAAAATCAGTTGAGGCTGTGTTTGATCTTCTGACGTATGCTCTCGCAGGGTACTTTTCTTCTTCGAAGCTTTTTGTTTCGAAGCTGAAACCGAAATCGACAAGGACGGCAACCAACGTCTTGAATTTCGCAGAAGAATTCGTCCCCGCCTTGTCTGACCGGCAAAGACATGCTCCGGAAGGCGGACATCCAACTCCAGACCACGAAGAACAATCGCCGATGCAAATCCGGAGACTAAAATGGCCGCCAGCATCGCAGCGACGACGATGTACAACAAATTGTTGCCCGTGTTCAAAGCGGCAACACCAACGATAAGAACAGCCACCACATAAGCGATGCCAATGCGGGTAACATCGTAATCAAAAGCGTCGCGCAGTCGTGCGCCAGCCACCCGCCGCGCCAGCATAGGAACCGTCGTGACGCCGACGACCACTGCCAGCAACAAAGCGATTGAAGACAAAATCAGCGTAGCCCAGAAATTTCCGGCTTCGCGAGAGACAGTAGAAAATAAAGCGGCGGCAAAAGCCAATCCCAGGCCTGCAATGGCCCCCAGGAACTTCAACCAAACTTGCCGCGCTTCGCCTTGAATGACTCGAGCTACCCGGCGCAAACCATGCGTATAAAGACTGGCGTCGGATTGGCTGGTTTTTTGCATCTAATTGCGAGGCTAGCAGTTTGAAAGTCGGGCAGCAATAAGACGAGCCATAAAAACAACGCGTTCGTAATATAGAAGGGTAGAAAGAACGAGTCGAATCGTAATTTTGCGGTGTCTATTAACTTTGGACCGTTGCCTTTTGCAGAAATATCGCCACAATAAGCTCCTGGAGTAGTTCGTGTTCGACCGAAACCGCGCGATTCTTGAAGCACTGTGCAAGCACGCAGCCTTCGCACTTCTGTGCTTAATTCCGTCCTTAGCCCAAAACATTTTGACAAAGGACACGCAGCCCAACCGCATTCATGGAATCGTAGTCAACGCTTCCACCCATGAAGCCGTTAGCCACGCGCTGGTGTTTTCGCCGGACAATCGTTTCGCCACCATGACTGACGCCGACGGGCGCTTCGAATTCAAGCTTTCCGAAATACCTTCATCGGCACAAAATCCGCAACAGAATTTTCCTTATGCGCTCAATGCGAAAAAGCCGGGGTACCTGCAAAGCGAAATGGTAAGTCTGGCTCCTTCCGAAATAAACGCTGACATCACGATTTCACTCGTTCCTGAGGCACGCATCGTGGGCCATGCAAGTCCCGCATCGGGCGAATTGCCGGACAAGATTCGCGTCGAACTCTATAACCGCGACGTTCGAGACGGGAGTTATCGCTGGAACCAAGCTGGTACAACCACGACCAACAAAAATGGGGACTTTCGCTTCGCGAATTTGAGTGCAGGCGAATACAAGGTGGTCACCAAGGAGTTGCTGGACACGGACCCTGCAGCTTTCGCTCCACAGGCGACAACCTACGGGTATCCGCCAATTTATTACCCGAACGCGACAGATTTCGCTTCCGGAAAAACAATTACGCTCTCCGCTGGAATGACCTTCCAAGCCGACATGACCTTGATACGGAGAGCCTACTACCCCGTCAAAATGCCAGTAACGAATATACCTTCCGGCGCAGGTCTGGTCGTCCACGTTTTCGCACAAGGACGTCGCGGGCCGGGCTTCGAGCTTGGCTACAATCCCCAGACCCAAATGATCGAGGGCCTGTTGCCGGATGGAGTTTACACGGTCGAGGCGTTTGACTACGGTCAGCATCCGGGGAGCGGATCGAGCACGCTCAGTGTGCGGGGGGGGCCAGCTACCGGCGGACTACTCGCGATCATGCCAAACGGCCCGATTGCGGTGAATGTGAAAGAAGAGTTCTCAGGAAACGAAGATAGTAGGCGCCAAGTTAGGGTTTACAGCGGCCCACGGACTCTGAGGCCACAGAAAGGTCCGCGCAGCTATTTGAATCTCTATCTCGAATCCGCTGACGACTTTGACCCACCGCGCGGGGCAAGCTTAAGCCAATCCAAATCCGATGACGATTCCTTGGTTTTACAAGACGTAGCCCCCGGCCGCTATTGGGTAAGAATAAATTCTTCCAGGGGATTTCCAGCATCGGTCACCTCCGCTGGAATTGATCTGCTGCACGAGACATTGACCGTCGGGCCCGCGGGCACAAATTCGCCGATTGAAATTACGATGCGTGACGAAACTGCGGAGTTAGATGGCGTTGTCGAAGGCCTTCCACCCAATACGAATTTTGGGGATCCTACATCCGGCCCGCTCGTTTATCTGATCTCTTTTCCCAATAGCGGTGGACAATTTCACCAGCTATGGCTCTCCTCCGGCGGTACTTTTCACGCGGACGCATTGCCACCCGGCGTATATCGCTTGCTGGCATTCGACCATCCAAAAAAGAATTTTGCCTACCGTGACGCAGATTTTATGCGGACATACGATTCCACAGGTATTGTCGTCCACCTGGCTCCCGGACAAAAAGAGCAGGTGCGATTGCAAATTCTGAGTGCAAGCGAATGACGAAATTTCCTGCTCGCGCAATTTTGCTGCTTGCATTGAGTGCCATTTTTTATCCAGCGCTTGCGCAGGAAGCGACAAGAATACAAGGCGATCCCTCGCGCATTTCTGGTACCGTTGTCAGCGCGGCTTCGGGCTCGCCGCTGGCTGGCGCGCGAGTTTCCATTACTGATGTAAAAGATCGAAAAAATCAGAGGACCTTACTCACCGGAGATGATGGGCACTTTTCCTTTCCGCATGTCCCTCCGGGCAAATACTCGCTGGTGGCTGCGCGACGCGGATTCCTTACCGCGGCTTACGATCAGCATGAGGCGTTTGCAACCGCAATCGTCACCGGCATCGGGCTCGATACAGAAAATTTGACTTTGCGCTTGCAGCCCTCGGCGATGCTGAGCGGGAAAATTCTTGACGAAGCGGATGAGCCTGTACGAGAAGCAAATGTCACGCTTTACCGGCAAGACCATCGTCTGGGTATAAACCGCATTCAACGCTTTGAGGATGAGGCTACGGATGATCAAGGCTCATACGAATTCAGTTTTTTGCCCCCGGGAACTTATTTCGTTTCCGTTAAAGCTACTCCGTGGTACGCAGTGCATCCTCCGGGCCACGATGCGCAAAATGGACAAGTTACGCTCGTCGATCCGTCGCTCGATGTGCTTTATCCGATTACTTATTACCAGGATTCCACCGACCCAGATGATGCACTGCCAATTCCCATAAGGGGCGGCGACCATTTGGAGGTTACGCTGCATCTCACGCCTTCACCCGCTTTGCACTTGCGTTTTCATGTAGAAGGAAATGACTTCAGCATGCCGAGTTTGCAACAAAGAGGACTCGACGGAACTGAGCCCGTTGGCACCTATGGCGCGCAATTAGTTTCTCCTGGCGAGTGGGAGATGAGTGGAATAGCCGCCGGCAGGTATTCCATCAGCCTGCCTTCGCAAGATCCAAGCAACGCAAACTGGAGCCAGCTCGACATGGATTTCACCTCCGATGGCGAAGAGTTCGATACAACCAAGGCAGCGCCAAACGGAAGTGTCAAAGTACAGGTAGCGATGATTGGGGGTGGCGCGCCCCCAGATACACTGTCCCTACAGCTTGTGAGTCCGGAAGGGCGATTTGTTTCCGGAAACCAGATGGATGCCAAAGGTATTGTCAACCTGCCAAACGTTCCCCCGGGACAATACCGTTTCGATGCTGTTGGATCTAAGCGGTACTCGGTGATTTCAGTTTCAGATCATGGGCGCAAATCCGGAAACACAGTCACCGTGCGAACGGGCACCGCGACAGAAGTCACCGTGACAATTGCAGAAGGCACTGTAAACCTCGAAGGCTTCGCACAAAAAGATGGGAAACCAATGTCGGGGGTGATGGTCGTGCTCGTGCCGCAACAACCGGAGGCGAACCGTGAATTGTTTCGCCGGGATCAAAGCGATCTCGATGGCAGCTTTGTCCTGCGCGACATTGCTCCGGGTACGTACACCGTAGTCGCAATTGAAAACGGCTGGGATTTGGATTGGTCGGAGCCGGCAGTCATTGCCTATTACCTAAAGCGTGGTCAAACCGTGACCATCTCTCCTGGAAATAAAGGCTCACAGAATTTGCCATCTCGAGTGGAAGTTCAATCGAAATAGCCTAGTTTTCTGCGGCAAGAAATTCAGAGACAACGCGATTGAATTCCTCGGGGACTTCCTCATACGGCAAATGGCCAACCCCTGGGATTAAATGGGTTTGGCAATTCTTGAATTGCCTACTAAGCGGCTTCATGGAAGTGGGAACCACGGCTTGATCACGCTCTCCCCAAACCAGCAAAGCCGGAATATTGTTGAGTCGCGGCAGCATGGACTCCAAGTCGTTTAAATCGCGCGTCCACGTACTCAGAATGCGCAATTCGTGATGGAATGCTCCCCGGCGCTCAAATGGCCCGGCATAGCCTTCTAGCGTGCCCGGACGAATGCGGCTTGGGTCTCCGTAAAGCCGCCTTAACAAGTATGACTGCAAGACCAGCCGCGCATGGGGAGCCACGCGTAAAAAAATTGGCGCAACTAGCGGGTGGCTCAAGAAAGCCGCCAAGTATTTCCCCTGATTCGACCACGGATTGACCGGAGCCACTAAAACGAGCCGCCGGATGCGCCCCGGATCCAATGCTGCAGCCATCATGCTGATCGCGCCTCCGTGGGAGGTGCCGAGCAGATCGCAAGATGCAATGCCAACTGCATCTAGAAAGCGCAACAACCTGTCAGCGCTAGCGCGCAAACTTGGGTCAAGTCCTTCGGGCCGGTCTGAGAAACCGACCCCGAGCATATCCACAGCATGAACTGACGCCTGTTGAGCCAGGACAGGGATGGCATAACGCCATGAGAATGAATAGCCTAATAAGCCGTGAACCATGACCAAAGGGGGCCCGATGCCATCCCGCAAATAACGCATGCGGCCACCATCCAGCGTGATCCAGTGGTCCTGAATGCTGTAAGGCGGATGCGCAGGCACGGGAGCGGCCATGATGGGATTCGCGGTCATTTCGTCAAAAAACAGATTGTGATTCGCAGCTAGATTCTAAGGTAAGAATCGTTTTTCGTGCTTGTCGTGAGAGATACGCTATCAATCTGTCATTTTCATAATCGCCTCAAATGCAAATGCAGGGTTAATGAAATCTTCACATCTAAGGTTATCCATAACAATCACTTACCAAATACAAGATATTACTTCCAAAAAACATAGCTAGAGGGCAGGGAGTTCTCTATAATTGAAAAAGTCCTTCATTTGAAGGCAGTTATGGTCATATCCACAACTTCGGCCGTGGCAGCGAAAGTGCAGATTAGTAAAAACGGATTTTGGCATCCGTCCGTACCCCAGCCGATGAACCGCGACTTACAGAGCCGATTTACCGCCGTCTTGCTCTTTCTGCTCACCAGTGCGGCAATAGTCCTAGCTTGGATCAACCTTCAAAAAGAACGCGAATACCAGATACCCTACGACGGCGTTTGGTGGGTGGAGCACGCTGGTACGCTTAGGGCAAAGCGGGTAGATGCGGATGGACCGGGTTTCAAAGCGGGAATTAAAGCTGGAGACCAAGTTATCGCCATCGGCGACCACGAAATTACCGGCACTGCGGATTTGGAGCATCAGGTTTACCGGATTGGCGCATGGTCAAAAGCCACGTATTCGCTGGTGCGAAATTCGGTTCCGGTGGATGCGGTCGTTATTCTCGTTCCCGCCGATAAATCTCAAAACACATGGCTGCGGTTAATTGCACTGATTTACCTGAGCATCGGTCTCTATGTATTGTTGCGCCGCTGGACGGCGCAGGGATCTACTCACTTTTACGTTTTTTGTCTCGTCTCTTTCATTTTTTATGCCTTCCATTTCACGGGGAAATTCAATTCCTTTGATTGGACTATCTATTGGGGCAACGTCGTAGCTGGCCTCCTGCAACCCGCGCTGTTCTTGCACTTTGTCATGACTTTTCCGGAACGGCGGCGCTTTGTCGTCAGCCATTCCTGGGTAATTCCCGCGGTCTATGTGCCGGGTGCCGCATTGCTGGTCGTTCACATGCTCTCGCTGCGTTTTTTGCAAGCCAGCGGCCTGATGAGTTGGAACCTCGACCGGCTGGAAATGGGCTATCTGGCGACTCTGTTCATAACGGCTGCTTCCCTGCTTTGGTATAGCTACCAGCGCGCCGAAACCCCCATTTTGCGGCAGCAGTTGAAATGGGTCACACGTGGCACAATTCTAGCGATTACTCCATTTACGTTGTTCTACGTAGTTCCCTATCTCTCGGGCACACTCCCCACGCTGAAAGTATCCGTTCTTTCCCTTGGTTTGTTGCCGTTGACTTTTGGCTACGCGATTTTCCGCTACCGCTTGATGGACGTCGATCTGATCTTCAAGCGCGGCATGGTTTATACCCTGGCGGCCGCGGCAATTGCCGGAGCTTACTTTGCGGTTGTGGCAGGGGTTGCTGAACTCGTACATACACAAGTACCCAGCTCCGGCCCAATTGGATTGATTCTGGCGATTGTTGTCACCGCGCTTTTATTCGATCCAATGCGGAAGTGGATTCAGGAGCGTATAGACCATTTCTTCTATCGCACGCGTTATGACTACCGCACCACATTAATCGAATTTGGCCGGGAGCTGAGTTCTGACACCGATTTGGAGCAGATGCTGAATTCGGT
>JAJPHW010000126.1 GCA_021325035.1 Terriglobia bacterium | reverse complement strand
TTCGCGCCGGCAGCGACAAATAAACGCACAGCGGCTGCGCCGATGCCACGCGATCCTCCAGTGATGAGTGCGACTTTGCCCTTAAGAGATAAAGAAACATCCATAAGCTAGTTTCCAGTATTTCGGCGAGAGCTGGCAAGTGACTTTGGCCATGGATGACATAAATGATCAATGGTAGACTTGCCTCGCATTTTTTCGCACACCCACCCGGAGCTTCGCAATGGCAGAATCGGCAATCATTTTTCGCGATATCGCAATGGTGTTCACCGGCGCGTTTATCATCGCCCTCATCTTTTGGCGGCTTAAGCAGCCCCTGATTCTCGGCTACGTGCTCGCCGGACTAATTTGCAGTCCGCTTACGCCCGGCCCACGGATTCACGATGTTCATACTTTCGAACTCATGGCGGAAATCGGCGTGATTCTGCTGATGTTTTCCGTCGGTATCGAGTTTTCCGTTCCAGAATTGCTGAAAGTGAAGTGGGTCGCGCTGGTGGGCGCGCCCATCGGAATCTCGCTCTCTATCGGTCTTGGCACCGCAGTTGGCTGGCTCCTTGGCTGGCCCTTTGCTCAAGGAGTCGCGGTCGGCTGCATTATTTGCGTGGCCAGCACCATGGTGCTCATGCGGCTGTTGATGGATCGCGGCGAACTCTCTTCTGATGCCGGCCGTATTATGGTTACGCTCACGCTGGTGGAAGACCTCGCTGTCGTGATTCTTACCGTTCTTTTGCCCAGTCTTGGCTCATCGGGTGGCGCAGGATACGCGGCGGTATTGTGGCGCGTGACGAAGGCAATTCTTTTGCTCGTCCCCGTAGTGTTCGCTGGATGGAAGCTGATTCCCAAGTTGCTCGATTGGGTCGGCAAGACTTGTAATGACGAAATTTATTTACTTCTTGCATTGTCGCTTTGTCTTGTCGCGGCGGCGATTACTGAAGCGGTCGGCCTGTCACTTGCACTCGGCGCATTCGTCGGAGGGTTGCTTCTCGGCAATTCGACTTACGCACATAAACTTGCTGCCCAAACTCTGCCGATTCGAGATGCTTTTGTGGCTCTCTTTTTCCTTACGGTGGGAATGTTAATTGATCCCCGCACCTGGCTCTCGAACTGGAAGCTGCTTGCCGTGATGGTTGCCTTGATTATGGTGGGAAAATTCGTCGTCTGGTTTGCCGTGGTGCGACTGTTCGGTTATCCGTCGCAAACGGCGCTTCGCGTTGGAATCGGGCTTACGCAGATTGGGGAATTCTCTTTTGTGCTCGCGCAGGTTTCGCTGCACTCCGGTTTAATTCAGTCTGATGTGTATAACGCTACATTAGCGGCGTCACTGGTGACGATCCTGGCCAATGCCACGTTATTTAAATTCATGAGGCCCGCGACGATGAGTATGCAACCGGTCGCGGCCTGATTAGATTAGGCTGGATGGCATTTTGTCGGTCTTCATTTCGCGCATGAGAATGCGCACCAACATTCCGTCATAACGTATGCCGCTGAATTTACCGAGCTCTGCAAGCGCTTGTTCACTGCTGCGGGCGGGGGCGAGAGAATGTTGCGCGGTCATATTCACGTACGCGTCAGCGATGGCGATGATGCGAGCCCAGAGCGGAATTGCCTCCCCGCGCAACCTGGAAGGATAGCCACTGCCGTCAAATGCTTCGTGGTGGTGCTCGATGGCCTTTTGTAAGGTTTCGCTATCGGGAATTATCGCCGCAATTTCTGCTCCCACGCGTGAGTGCATCTGCATGAGTGCAAATTCTTCGTCATTGAGAGGGCCCGTCTTATTGAGAATTCTTTCCGGCACAAAGATTTTGCCGACATCATGAACGCGGGCGGCGTAAACCAAGTCCGCAATCTCGTTGCCGGACAATCCCAACGCGCGAGCGATAATTTCGGAATAGCGCGCGGCCATTTCGCCATGCCCGGCACCATCCTGTTCGCGTAACTCGGAAGCGTGCGTGAGCGACTCGATGGATTCAATCAGGACATTGCGATTGCAGTTTTCCCCGCCGCTGAGCTTTCTAAGCGTGACCGTAAGCTCTTCCAAATGCTCCGGACCGGCGTGATCGCGTTGCAGGAATTTTTCGATGTAAGCGGAGATGAGCTGCCGCTGCACCACGCCCGATTCATCTTCCGCATATTGGTCGGCTGCGGAAACGCGGTCGCCTCCCGCATGTTTCGAAACATACATGCCGGCGTCGGCGACGCGAATAATGCTCTCCGCGGAAAAACCGTGCACCGGAAAACTCGCCACGCCAAAGCTTCCCGTAATGTGGTGCTCGCTGAGCATGGGATCGCTGGCCAGCCACAGACGCAAGCGTTCGGCAAGAATCTGTGCCTGTTCCGCTCCGGTTTCTGGCATGAGAATGATGAATTCATCGCCGCCGTAACGTGCAACGATGTTTGACTGGCGGCACTTCTGCTCCAGTAGCCTGCCGACTCGGGCCAATACCAAGTCGCCTTCCAGATGGCCGAGCGAGTCGTTCACATCTTTGAATTTGTCGAGATCAATCAATACCACTGAAAACGGCCGTCCTGAGCGCGATGCACGCTTCCACTCCGCGGAAAGCGCTTCCAAAAAGAAGCGCCGGGTCTTGATGCCGGTCAGACCGTCGGTGATGGATTGTTGCTGCAATTTCTGGAAGACGAAAGAATTGTGCAATGCCGTCGCCAGTAAATCGGCCAGCGTATTCATAATCATGACGTCTTGCGGCGCAAAGGCATCGCGATCCAGGCTCTCCACGTTGAGCACGCCCAGTAAGGTGTCGCCATAGCTGATGGGAATGCACAGCACTGCGCAGGCATCCTCCAGCACGCCCTGAAGGCGGCTGCCGCCGGATGAAGTTTGCACCAGTGCAGTCTCGCCCGTTCGCGCCACGCGCCCCAGAATGCCCGAACCCAGCGGTACGCGTTTGCCTAGAAGTTTGGCGGTAGAACCGGCTTCGGCCTTGATTTCGATATCCTTGGTGACGTAGTCGAGAATTCCCACGCCGATGTGATCAAAACGGAAATTCTTCTGGATGTGGGAGACGATCTCCGCCAGCATCTGTTCGGAGTCTTCACTCGAGATGGCTGTCTTGGAAATATTGTTGAGGAACGCCAAATGCCTTGAACGGCGCTGCTCTTCGGCGAACAACCGGGCATTTTCGATGGCGACTGAAACCTGTCCAGCTGCGGTCTGCATCAACTCCAGATCGCGTTCTTCAAACACGTATTCGCGTTCCGTGCTCAATGCCACCAGCACCCCCGCCGGTTTTCCTCCCAGCAGAATCGGTACGCCACACAGGCTCTTCGCCGGTTTTTCCGGTATGTAAGTTACGGACAAACGCTCGCGCACTTTTTCGAGGTCTGAACGGATTAACAGTGGGTGCCCAGTGCGAATAATGTATTCGGTCAAGCCATTGGCGGCCCTGCGCGAGCGCTTGGCCTTTATTTCTTCCCCTTGAGCTTCCAGTTCGAAGCGAATTTCATCGCCCTCAAGGAAGGCAACGTAGAGCTCGCTAGTGTCGAAAATTCGGCCGAGCTCTTTGTGAACTGCCCGCAAAATTTCGTCCTGATCCAGGCGCGAACTGATGGCTTGTCCGATTTGCGTCAGCAATTCATATTCTTTGGTGCGACGCTGCGCATCATGCATCACGACATAGTTTTCCAGCGTGAGTCCGATTTGCAGCGACAACCCAATCAGCAGACGCAAATTCGAAGAGCCGAAGATCCGGCGTTCCGCATGCGGGAAGAGAATCACGCCAAAGTGATGCTCACGCGTTTGCAGGCTGACCGCGGTCAGATCGGAAATCTGTTCAGCCGCCAGCACTTCCTGGAATTGCTGAAAGCGGCCGCCGGGGAAAGCGGGCAACGGTTCGCTCATCTCCGCGACGTTGTGAAACGTGACGAAACCACCGCGGCGGTAAGCCAGCTCGGAAATGTATTCACCAACTCCGCTGGCCTCCATATCGTGCAGGAATTTTTCCGAGAATCCCTGCTGCACCGAAGGCAATAGGACACGCCAACGCCCTGAAAAGCAGATCAATGCCTGCCGCGCGGGAAGCTGCGCGATGAGGCGGTTCAAAATACCCTGCATGCTCGGGGCGAGATCGGCGGCAGAGAGCAACTGTGCGGGATCGACACCAAGGGTTGAGAATGCCAGCGCATTTTCCTGCACCGCATTGCGCTCATTCTCAAACAACACCATGACCATGGCGATGCCGAGCAGCATTTGCGGGGCTGGGCCGAGTAAACTGCCGGCCACGCCAAACATTTCCAGAAACGGTCCGCGCGCATTGCCGAATGCCATCAAGGCAGACCAGAAGGCGAGCGAGATCGCCAGCACGCCGTATGCGACCGAGTTTTTGCGATGCCCGTGGCGATAGAAATACAACGACGCGTAGAGCAACGCTACGGCGCACCCAAGCTCAACGCGGAAATATGGGTTGGCGACAATTTCAGGATGAAATACGCCATTCACGATGTGGGATCGCGCGTCGAGCAACGCCAGCAGAATGCCGGCGCCAGCGGCGATGACGTCAAACCAGTGGAGGCGGAACGGCTCGCGCCTTCCCGCGCCCGATTTCGTTCCCATCAAGCGCGTGGAAATCAACACGCACAACGCCATCGTCACCAGCAACAGTGAAGAAAAGAAATACGGGATAACGGATGGCTTGCGGTAGATCGGCCATGCGTCGAGCAAGTAGTGAAGCGTGTAAGCTCCCCAGGCGAATTGCCACGCGCGAAAATAAAGCTGCCTGCTCTGCTCGTAGAGATACGTGAAGACAAAAAACAGCAGGAGAGCCACAACTCCCGGCACCACGACCATGCTGATGAGAAAACTATTCATCTCTTATGTCTTATATTTAACTAATCTTAATGTTTTCATACAGTAACAACGAGCACAACAAGTTTTCAGGCCATGCCCGTTAACCAAAGGAATAGCTAGTTCCGGCGGGGTAATCCGGCCCATCCGTAACCTATGGAAAGTAAAGAATGTGTTAGGGATATTCGATTGCGCGTGCGTGCACTTTCGATTCTCTCCGAATGGGCTCGCTTGACGCTGCTTTTACCCCACCCGTAACATCGCAAGAGTTACCTCCGCGATCTCATAAATGACTGATTCCCATAAGAATTCCCCGCTGGACGGCGCAAAACCACGCGTTCGCTTCGCTCCTTCACCCACTGGATATCTGCACGTTGGCGGCGCTCGGACCGCGCTTTTCAACTGGCTCTACGCCCGTCACTTCGGCGGAACGCTGATTCTGCGCATTGAAGACACTGATCTCGAACGCTCAACCGAGGAGATGGTTGAAGGCATTTTGCAAGGCATGCGCTGGCTGGGCCTTGATTGGGATGATGGCCCGTACTTTCAAACGAAGCGCATGGATATTTACCGCGCCGCGGGAGTGAAGCTGCTTGCCTCCGGCCACGGCTATTACTGCTTCTGTACGAAAGAACAATTGGAAGACCGCCGCGCGAAAGCGACTGCGGAAGGCCGTCCGCCGAAGTACGATGGGGCGTGCCGCAAAATTTCGCGTGAAGAGGCCGAGCGCCGCAAGAATGCAGGCGAAGCAGCTGCAGTTCGTTTTGCTGTGCCGGAATCCGGCGTGACTTTCTTCGATGACGCTGTGTTCGGACGCATCGAATTTGCGAATTCTGAACTTGAAGATTTTGTGCTGCTTCGTTCTGACGGCGGCCCGACCTATCACCTCAGCGTCGTTGCCGACGATGTGGACATGAAAATTACCCACATCATTCGTGGCGCCGATCACATTTCCAACACGCCGAAGCAAGTTTTGCTGTATCAGGCTCTGGGTGCGGCTTTGCCGGTGTTCGCCCATGTGCCGCTGATTCTCGGTCCCGACAAGACCCGCCTCAGCAAGCGTCACGGCGCGACCAGTGTGATTTCTTACCGCGATCTGGGAATCGTTCCTGAGGCTTTTCGCAATTTTCTCGCGCTGCTCGGCTGGACTCCGCCGCAGACGGCCGCAGGCACAAATGAAGCTACGCCGGAAATTCTTAGCGATACACAGCTAATTCAGCTATTCGGTCTCGATGGAATTTCGCGCTCCAACGCTGTTTTCGATAACGACAAACTCGCCTGGTTCAACACCGAATACATTCGCGCTTATTCGGCTGAGAAATTACTGCCGCTGATTGAAGAAGAATGGACGAAAGCCGGAATGCGAGTGGACACTCGCGATGGGAACTGGCTGCTTTCCACGATTGACCTGCTGAAGCCGCGCGCGCGGAATTTGAAAGACTTCGCGACTTCGTTTCGGGCCTTCTTCACCGATGACTATCCATCCGATCCCGCGGCGATTGAGAAATTCCTGAAAGACGGTAACATTCGTAAGATGCTCGGCGAACTCGCCGATCTCTACGCAGCTTTGCCAGAATTCACCGAAGCCGAAACGGAAAGAGTTCTCCGCGAACTCGCCACTGCAAAAGGCATCAAAGCTGGTGCGCTCATCAACGGTGCTCGCGTGGCTCTCACGGGACAAGGTGTGGCTCCGAGTTTGTTTGCGGTGATGATGGCGCTGGGAAAAGAGCGGACGGTGAAGCGTCTGCAGAAACTTAACTAAGCTTACCCTACCCGTGCACGTGCGGGCTTTGGGCTGGATTTTTGTGCGGGGCGGGCGGGGCCTTTGTCACCTTAATCTCAAAACTCACCGGAAGCGTTTTCGGCGGATAACATGAGGCGTTATCGCAAGCCTGGTAGCGCAACCTTCCTCGGAATTCATACTTACCCGGCAGCACGCTCGAGAGAGGACGTATTCCCACGGAAATATCAAATGCTCCGCTATAGACGCTAAGTTTTTCATCGGGCGCGAAGGCGAAGCTCGTGGATTCGCCCGCGGGATAGCCGATCTTCCCGACCACAATGTCCGTCGGCACATCCAGTTTGAGTTCTGTCGGAATTAGATACTCTTCCGTGGGTTTATTCGAATTGATGTGAAAGCCCGAGCCGACGCGGAAGTGCAGAGTGAGCGGCGTTTCCTTGCCGCGCATCACGGTCGTGAGCGGGGCTTCGCTCATGGTCACCGAGGGCGCTTTTTTGCCGGGGATATCTTCTTGCGCGAAAGCGCCTTGCGCCAAAACGCCAACGCATAGCAGTGCCAAGACTGCCAGAGTTTTTGCCGACCTTTTCAGGCTCATCGTTTTCTTACTCTCCGCTTGAGGAAGATACTCCCATCGCCTTTTTCACGTTGTCTTCAATTTCACTCCGGCTGACCAAACCAAACATCTTGTTAATGATTTTTCCGTCGCGGTCGAGATAGAGAGATTCGGGAAGAAACTGCACGCCGCCATATTGGTTGGCGATATTTTCACGCTGATCTTCCTTGCCTACCAGAATTGGATAATCCACGTGCATGTCCTGCGCGAACTTGGCGATGTCTTTAGTATCGGCGTCATCCATGGCCACACCGACGATTTGAAATCCTTGCGGGCCATATTGCTTTTGCAATTCGACGAACCACGGCATTTCGATCTTGCAGGGCTCACACCACGTCGCCCAGAAATTCAGCAGCACGGCCTTGCCGCGGAAGTCCGATAGCTTCGCCGGCTTGCCGTCGAGCGTTACCAGTGAAAAATCCGGCGCGATCTTGCCTTTGGCGGCGACTGCCGATTGCTCCGGCAGGCCCATCTTCTTGCGGGCTGAATGAATTCCGGCAAACAGCATCACAGCCACGATTAAACCAACAGCGACTAAGACAATAGGATTGCGTTTCACAAACTCCCCCTACAAAACAAATTTTCGCAACGACGAAAAATAATTTGCGATTAAAGTAAAGCGCCCGGAAACCAGCAGGATTCCGAGAATGACCATCAAAGCCCCGCTGGCCACTTCCAGCGCGTGCATATAGAACTTAAACCGATTGTAAAACTTCAGGAAGCGTTCAATCAGCAGTGAAGTCAGGATGAACGGTACAGCCAGTCCCAGCGAATAAACTGCCAGCAGTAAAATACCTTTTACCACGGAATCCTGGTCGGCGGCGAAGCCGAGAATTACGGCTAGAATCGGCCCCACACAAGGCGTCCAACCGAAGGCAAAGGCGAATCCCACCACAAATGCTCCCCACGGGGTGTTTCCCCCTTGCACGCTATGCAACCGCTTGTCAGCCAACAAAGCTTTAATGCGGAACACGCCCGCAAGATGAAGGCCAAAAATGATGATGACTACGCCCGCGATCTGTGCCAGCAGGGCTTTGTAGCGTGCCAGCAACTGCCCCACTTCGGTCGAGATCGCCCCAAGCGTTACAAATACGATGCTGAAGCCCACGATGAAGGCAATCGAATTAAACAGAATTTTGCTGCGGATGGAGCTTTTCGGTGACTTCAGTTCGTCCAGGCCGACGCCTGCGATCAGAGACACATAACCCGGCACCAGCGGGAGCACGCACGGAGAGAGAAACGAAACCAATCCTGCGAGAAAAGCGGCTAAGGGGAGTGGAAGATTCGACATGCGGATTTTATTCTACCTTGCAGATAGACTCGCCGCAGTCGAATAAGTTTCAGCTGTTAGGTGTGGGGCTGGCGCCTGGCCCGCCAATTTCGCACTTCTTGCACTGCAACTCCCGTCCCAAATGCTCAAGCCGTCCTTCTTCCGTTACAACCCACGGAGTCAAAATCCAGGGCGGACGATGCCGCACATGCTGCCCATGCCCACAGTCGAGTTCTGCGACCCAATCGCCATGCTCATCCTGATGAAAACGGGTAATCGCGCGCAGCGGAGCGGTCATTTTTCTAATCTACTTTTCTGATCCTGGGCTAACGCTTTCTGCGTGCTTTCGGCGCGGGTTGCGGATTGGCCTGAGAGGCTGGCGTTTCAGAGTTTGCCGCTGATGGGGCCTCGGCCACGATCTTGCGCAACAACTCCGGAGGCACAGTCGCCGTCAGTTCCGCCCGCGCGCCGCTTTGCTTGACTGCGATGCTGGCGAAGAAAGCTTTCAAATCCGGATCGGGAGCTTGCGCTCCCACCGAAGTTTCCGCCGAACGGAAGAGATCGAAAAATGTACTGAGCTGGTTGACGGCATGTTCCGCATCATCCTCACTTTGGGTGAAGGCTTGCGCGCGGAAGTGCATGCTGCCGAGATATCTCACCGAGGCCACGACCACCGCCGGGTGCGAAAACAAGAACGACCAATTCACCGGTGAAGCAAACGAATCGGGTGACGCCGGGTCAGCCTGGAGAATTCCCCAAGCAAGGCTGGCCAGCGGAACATGCTTGTAGTACTGGCGCAAAAGCGAAGGACCGCCGAAGGGTGAAGCCAGTTTGCGCGAGCGGTCAATAATCCCGCGAATGATTTGCGGATCGGGGTGGTTCGACGCTGCTACCGTGTCCACGCCCAACATACAAACACGCAACGTCCGGCCTTCCAATGGAATGTTGTAAATATCGCGGCCATCATACGATTCCACCGAACTGGAAAGCTTTTGCAAATAGGCCCGCAGACGTTCGCCGTCCACTTTGCCGACCAACACCTCCGAGAAGCGGTTTTCGCGCGGTCCCCCCGCCGCGGGATAGTGCACCGCAAACGCCGCCTGCTCCAGATCGCGTTCGAACTGAAAACCCGTGGCCTGGATAAACTGCTCATACTCCGGGTCATGCGCCACTTGCGGCATGGGCGCGCCAAGGCTGGCGCGGCGTATCCAGGAAAGATTGATGTAAACAAAGCCATCCGCCGAGGGCAAAAGGCGGGCTGGTTCGGGTGGAGCGTGCTTGCGCAGAAACACAGCCAAAGCAACCGCTGCCACTACCAGCAGCACTACGGCTATAACGGGAAGACGTCGTCGAATGCGCATCAACGGGGGATAATCTGCTGCGTCAAACTTCGCCAAGACAGCATGAGAGCAACATCATAGCACTGAGATTAGGCCTGAGAGTGATAAGATGGGCGCCGAACCAGGTCCTTTTCGTTGGAGGATCCGATGACGTGCAACCAAGCCGGTATCGCAGCGGGTGCTGTAGGCTTTCTCTTTTCCCTGGGCGTGTTTCTCATTGCTCTATCACGGCAAAATGGCCTGGTTGCGGCGCTGGCCTGCTTAGCTGCGTGGTTGCAACTGATGATCGTCATTGCGACTGCCGGGGACGCCATGTCAGACCGTCAGGCCGGGAAATCCCGGAGTATTTCCGCTATTTTGCTCGTTGCTTTTCTTGTGTTGGCCTATGCGGCAGCGAGCCGGTGGTCGTAAACGCCGAAGTTCGAATCTCGTGGTTGCTTCCCGCGCATCCGATATGATAACTTTTAAGCTTGTCCCGAACAGCAGGAAGGGATAGAGGGATTTCTTGTGCCTGAATGGGCCTTTTCATCCCGACTGCTGGCGTAGCTCAGGTGGTAGAGCATCTGATTTGTAATCAGAGGGTCGGGGGTTCAAATCCCTCCGCCAGCTCCAGAATCGAGTAGCGGCGGCAGGGTGAAGTAATATGCGGCGGCTTTTAAGCTTTTCCCACGGCACTTCATAAGGAACTTTTCCCCAATGTGGTGTTTGCGCGAAGCGGCTTTCTAAGCGCTTTGGTTTATTTGTTTGGGTGGACACCTGCCGCTGTCTTGCCTTGTGTGCGAGTCTAGGTTGGCCGCAGGGGTGGTTTTGCACAGGTGGGTGAGTGGTTAAAGCCAACAGACTGTAAATCTGTCCCTCCTAGCGAGGTACGAAGGTTCGAATCCTTCCCTGTGCACCAGGATTAGGCGTTGAATATCAAGCGGAAGCTCGTTCTTGCAGTAATAGCGTATGTGGCGCTTGGAGTTTTGGTCTGGCAGACGCTATCGAACGAGCCGATTCGAGTTTTCGATTTTGAAGTCAGGCTGCGAACGGCCACGCTCTTGATCGTCGGGTTATTCGCCTTTAAGACTTTTTTGCATTACTGGCGCTTGCGAATCGAAGAAACGGATGCAGCGAAAGCTGACAAGGGGTAGCGTTAGCATCCTAGCGGACGCGGCCAAAAATCGCTGGGCGTAGCTGTGGGATATCAGAGGTTGAGCAGTGCAGGGCCGATGTAGCTTGAGGCGTTTTGCAGGCGTGAGCGAAGCGGGAGCCTGCAGCCGAAATCCCGAGCGTAGTCGAGGGATCTCAAAGTTTGAGTATGCAGGGCCGATGTAGCTCAGTTGGTAGAGCACTCCCTTGGTAAGGGAGAGGTCACCAGTTCAATCCTGGTCATCGGCTCCAGAGTTGAGGCGTTTTGCGGGCGTGAGCGCAGCGGGAGCCTGCAGCCGAAATCCTGAGCGAAGCGAAGGATCGGGAGCGCAAAGGAAGGGCGGGAGTAACTCAGTGGTAGAGTCACAGCCTTCCAAGCTGTTGGTCGCGGGTTCGATTCCCGTCTCCCGCTCCATAAAATTGGAATTGAAGTAGACATTAAGAAGCGATGACAACTGGGTTTCAGCAAGCGACCATAGCGGTCACAAAAGTTCAGGAGTTTGAGGAGTTGAAAGCGTCGATTTCCCTCGCTTTGAATCCAAATGGCTCGGAATCGTTTCTAAAGCAGTTGAAGAATGCAGGGCTTCGGGTCAGGGATTTTGACGGCGTGCTGAAGAACAAAGTTCTTGAGCGTTCGAGCAAGAGCATTGACGCCCTGACGTTGTATGAAGCTTTGACGGTTTCGGATCAGGCGCAAATGCGCGAGTTTTATTTGTCAGAGATTGAAAAGGTTGAACCGGCGCTTCGCGCCAAATATCAAAGTTTGTATCGCTATTACTAGGCAGCTTACCAGGGAAGGACGAGAGCACTCTTATGGCGAAGGAAAAGTTTGAACGGAATAAGCCGCACTGCAATGTGGGGACGATTGGGCACATTGATCACGGCAAGACGACGTTGACGGCGGCGATCACGAAGGTGTTGTCGAAGCACAACCCGAAGATCCAGTTCCGCAGCTT
>JAJPHW010000075.1 GCA_021325035.1 Terriglobia bacterium | reverse complement strand
TGGGGCTGAAAAATGACATGAATTTTGCGAAATCCGCATTGGCGTGCGGCAGCGAGGGTAGCGCGAATTTCGGTGGGATGATGCCCGTAATCATCAATCACGCTGACTCCTGCGGCTTTGCCACGAAGTTGGAAACGGCGGTCCACTCCGCGGAAGTTTTCCAGTGCAGATTGAATATCGGCAACTTTGATGTCAAGGCCAACACCCACAGCGATGGCCGCCGTCGCATTCAAGATGTTGTGCGTGCCAGGAACATGCAGACGGAATTCGCCGAGCGACTTCCCTGAATATGCAACATCGAATCTGCTGATTGGACGGTTTTCAGAAGGATCAAAAGTCGTTTTCGTATTCTTGATTAAAAAATGCGATCCTTTGGCTGTGCCGTAAGTCAGAGTGCGCCGGCGAACCACTCGAATGAGACGGCGCAAAACGGGGTCGTCGTTGCATAACACGACCATTCCGTAAAAGGGCACGCGATCCATGAAGTCAAGGAAGGCTTGTTTCACATCACGCATGTTGCGGTAGCAATCCATGTGCTCACGGTCAATGTTGGTGACGACCGAGAGAATGGGGCTAAGCTTCAGGAACGACTTGTCGCTCTCGTCGGCTTCGGCAACAAGATATTGCGACTTGCCGAGACGGGCATTGGAACCCATCGCGTCCACGCGGCCGCCGACGACCACAGTAGGGTCGAGACCACCCGCGGCAAGCACCGCGGCAACCATGGAAGTTGTTGTCGTCTTGCCGTGCATACCGGCGATGGCGATACCATATTTTAAGCGCATCAATTCGGCCAGCATTTCCGCACGCTGAATTACCGGAATATGAAGGCGGCGGGCTTCTACAACTTCAGGATTATCCGAAGCGATGGCGGAACTGGTGACGACCACTTCCGCGCCAACAATATTTTCCGCGCGGTGGCCCTCGAAAATAATTGCCCCGAGAGCAGCAAGCCGCTGCGTGACTTGGGAACTCTTTAGATCCGAACCCGAAACTTTATAGCCAAGATTGAGTAAGACTTCGGCGATGCCGCTCATGCCGATACCACCGATGCCCACGAAATGGATGCGCTGAATTTTGGCGAACATAGTTTCTTATCTCTTAGACACCGCAAGCGCCATTTCAGCGATTTCTTGCGCAGCTTGAGGATGCGACATTTTGCGGGCTGCTTCTCCCATCATTTGCAAGCGGGCCGGATCAGCCAGCAACGCTGTTATTACTTGTGTAAGGCTCTCGGGTGAAAGCTTCGATTCCTCCAACATTACCGCCGCGTCGGACCGTTTCAAAGCTTCGGCATTTCGTTTCTGGTGATCATCGGCAGCGCGTGGAAAAGGGATGAATATGGCGGGTTTGCCCGCGGCAGCCACTTCGGCAACCGTGCTGGCCCCAGAACGGCAAACGATTAGGTCAGCGTGTGAAAAGAAACCCGGCATATCATCAATAAAGCGAAAAGCTTCAAATGATTTGCTGGTCTGGGCATATGCAGACATCGCGTCATTATAGTCACGCTCGCCGGTTTGATGGATAACCCTTAGGCCCTGAATTTTACTGCGCAATGCAGAAGCAGCAGAAATTACCACCTGATTAATGGCGTGCGCGCCCTGGCTTCCGCCAAAAATGAGTACCGTCGGCGGTTGGTTCATCGTCCTTTGTGGAATCTCGAAGAATGCCGAACGCACGGGGACACCCGTGACCCGCGCATTGCGAAAATACTTTGCCGTTTCTTGGAAGTGTACGGCGGCAGCGGAAACGAACCGTGCGACTACTCGATTGGCAAAGCCAGGAACAACATTCGGCTCGAAGGCGAGAGTTGGAATGCGGCTGATTGCGGCTGCGAGCATAGCTGGCCCGGAGGCGTACCCTCCAACGCCAATCACGACATTCGGCTTAAAGTCGGCGAGCATTCTTCGAGCATCAAGAACGGCTCGCGGTAAATCGAAAGCTGTTTTCAATCGCGTTACAAGGCTGACATTTTTTAGCGCGCCGACTTTTACCAATTCGAGAGGAAATCCGGCTGCCGGAACCAGGCGACTTTCAATGCCGCGAGCCGTGCCAATAAAGAGGACCTCCGCTGAAAATTGGTTCTTAAGCTCTTGGGCAATCGCAAGCGCGGGAATGACATGTCCCCCGGTGCCTCCGCCCGCAAGAATTACGCGCATTAGTTGAATATACCGAAACCAGTTGCCGGGCTTCGTCCGGATCGGCCGGCAAGGACGCCTGCTGCTACGTTATTCGGCCTGCTTGCTAATGTTCAGCAATACGCCAACGCAGGCGAGAGTAATAAATAGAGACGAGCCTCCGTAAGAAACGAAGGGCAGCGGAATGCCTTTGGTCGGCATCAATCCGAGGACTACGCTCATGTTAATAAACGCCTGGACAACCACCATGCAGGTGATGCCAACGACAAGAAATCTCCCAAACGTTTCCTGCGTGTGAACGGCGGTACGAATCCCGCGCCACAGAAAAATCGAGAACAAAAGCACGACGATCAGCGACCCTAAAAGGCCCAGTTCTTCCGCAGTTACGGCAAAAATGAAATCGGTGTGCGGCTCTGGTAAATAAAAAAGTTTCTGCTTTCCTTCCATTAATCCAAGGCCAGTAATTCCCCCCGTGCTAACGGCAATGAGCGATTGGATGATGTGAAAGCCTTTGCCTTGGGGATCAGAATAAGGATTCAAAAATGCTAAGACTCGGGCCCGACGGTAAGCCACATGAAAAATCAAGAAATAAAGCGGCAGAAGCGAAGCCAGAAAGGCATAGCCAAGGTAGCGCATGTCCATGCCGGCGACGAACAATACGCATACGGTTATGGCAGCACAGGCGATTGCCGTTCCCAGATCAGGCTGAAAGACAATCAGGCCAATAAATAGCATTGTCGGAATAACCGCAGGCAAAATCGTGTTGCGCCAATCACCAATCGATTTTGTTTTATCCGCTAAAAAATAAGCCAGAAAAAGAATAAGCGCGGGCTTGGCCATTTCAGAGGGCTGGAAGGAAAAGCCGGCAAGATGAATCCAGCGATGAGTGTGGTGTGAGCGATCAAGAAAGAAAACCGAAATTAGCATCAGCGTTGTAAGCCCAAGCAGCGGGAAAACAACCGCGGGGTGTTTGTAACGGCGGTAGTCAATCTTCATGGCAGCGACCATGGCTAAGATTCCGCCCGTGGCCCATCCCAATTGTCGAAGCAGGAAGAAATAACCGGAGCCATAACGCTCTTTGGCCATGACCGCCGAGGCTGAAAACACCATGACCAGCCCGATAAAAACCAGGAGCAAAGTCACAGTAAAGAGCCAGCCATCCACACTTACACGTTTTGCCATGGAAGATTTATTTCATCACGCGGACGAGTGCTCTCATAGGACTCATCTGTGAGATTTGGCTTGATGAGGTGACTATCTTGGTTCTCAATGGCTATGAAGGCAAAGAGGCTACGGCTTGCTTGAAAACTTTCCCGCGCTCTTCGTAGTTCTTGAACTGGTCGAAGCTGGCGCAGGCCGGAGCAAGTAAGACCACATCCCCCGCCACTGCCGCAGATGCGGCTGATTTCACGGCATTCTCGAGTACTTCCGCACGCAAGATGGGTGGACCCTGGATTTCCGATTCAATTTTTGCCGCTGCCGCACCGATGGTATAGACACGCTTAACACGCTGCTTTAGCAGATCGTTCAATACGGAATAATCGCTCCCCTTATCTTTGCCGCCCAGAATCAGGTGAATGTTGCCCGTAAACGATTCGAGGGCTTTGATGGTTGCATCCACGTTGGTAGCTTTGGAGTCGTTGTAGTACTCGACGCCTTTAACACGAGCAACGAATTCCAAACGATGTTCAACAGCCTTGAAGTTCTTAACGGCTGCACGAATCGCAGGGACCGGACAATCAAGCAACATGCCGACACAGACTGCGGCTAAAACATTCTCCAGATTGTGGTCACCTTTTAGCGGTATTTCCGAAGCAAGCATCACTTCCTGTTGTCCTCCAGGGCCGCGAAATACAATCTGCCCGTCGTGAACAAATGTTCCCTGATTTAATTCTTTTTTGCGGCTAAACCAAAAAACTTGCGCGCTTGTGCGCCTCGCCATTTCCACGCACGTAGGATCATCGGCGTTCAATACGGCGAAGTCATCTTTCAGCTGATTTTCAAAAATGCGGGCTTTGGCATCCACATAGGCCGCAAATGTACGATGACGATCAAGGTGGTCGGGCGTGACGTTGAGAACTACGGCGACTTTCGGCCGGAAAGTTTCAATGGTTTCCAACTGGAAGCTCGAAACTTCCAGAACGACGGTTGTGCCGCTCGAGGCCTGCTCGACCAGGGAAATTGCCGGCGTACCGATGTTTCCGCCGACTACAGCAGGCCGCCCTCCTGCGGCGACGATTTCCCCTACAAGCGTAGTAGTTGTAGTCTTTCCATTGGAGCCAGTAATCGCCACAATCGGCCCGCGAAGAAATTGAGCTGCCAGTTCAATTTCACCGATGACTTTTTCGCCGAGAGCGCGAGATTGGACAAGCGATGGAGCATCCACAGGAACGCCAGGACTGACGACGATCAAATCCTGCCCACCAAAAGTGCGCTCACCGTGGCCACCTGTTTCCACGGCAATACCGCGATCAAGCAACAATGGAATTTCTTTGCCCAACTGATCGGGGTGCTTGCTGTCCGACACGGTAACTTGCGCACCTTGATCTTTCAAGAAAAGCGCTGACGCTACGCCGGATTTTCCCAGGCCCACAACCAGAACACGTTTGTCTTTTAGTTCCATTTTGCTTGAAGATTATCTCAGTTTTAGCGTGGTTAGCGCGAACAGGGCGAACACCAGCGAGGCAATCCAGAAGCGGACGATGATTTTCGATTCCGACCAGCCTAACAATTCAAAGTGATGATGGAGTGGGGCCATTTTGAAGATGCGTTTCTTGCGCAGCTTATAAGAGCCAACTTGCAGAATGACGGAAAGCGCTTCAATGACAAACACACCGCCAATGAAAGGCAACAGGAGTTCCTGCTTGATCATGACGGCCACGGTGCCGATTGCCCCGCCGAGCGCCAACGACCCAACATCGCCCATGAAAACTTCGGCTGGATGGGCGTTGTACCAAAGAAACCCGATAGAGCCTCCGACCATGGCTCCGCAAAAGATGGTCAATTCGCCAACTTGCGGCATACGCTCGAGTTCGAGGTAGGTGGCAAATGTCGCGTGGCCGCTTACGTAGGTAAGAACAGCGAGCGCACCCGCGGCAATCACGGTGCAGCCGATGGCGAGGCCGTCGAGGCCGTCGGTCAGGTTTACAGCATTGCTCGAACCTACAATCACCAGCGCCACGAACGCCATAAATGGCAGGAAGGCCAACGGCCACAGGGCGGGGTTGCGCAACAAGCTTTCGATGACTAAATCCGGGCGGAAGTGTTTGAAAAATGGAACGACAAGCTTGGTCGAATAAAGTCCCCGGGTCTGCATCGCGATTAAAGCAACTGCGATCAGAATGCTGGTGGCAATCTGCAAACCCATTTTTGCCTTGCCAGTAAGGCCAAGATTGCGGCGATGCGAAACCTTTGTGTAGTCATCGGCAAAGCCGATTGCGGCAAAAGCACAGGTAGAGAAAATAGCAATCCAAACAAAGCGGTTGGTCAAATCAGCCCAAAGAAGTGTGGGAATCACGATAGAAATCGCGATAAGCAGGCCGCCCATGGTTGGGGTGCCAGATTTCTTCTGATGGGACTTTGGCCCTTCCTCGCGAATGTATTGCCCAATCTGAAATTCACGCAGGCGATTGATGACCAGCGGACCAATAACCAAACCCGTGAAAAGAGCGGTGAGGCTGGCAAAAGCCGTGCGAAAGGTCAGATAACGAAAAATACGGAACGGCGGAAAATAATGATAGAGCTTGAGATAGAGCAGCCAGTAGAGCAATTCGCCTCCGTACTTAAATACTACTTTTGCGCGATCTGCGCGCGACTTTTCCAACTCTCAAGCGCACGCTCGAGCTTTACTCCACGCGACGCTTTCAACAAAACCACATCGCCCGGGCGCGTTTCACGAGCAAGCCACTCGCCAGCTTCATCCGGAGTATCCACGAACTCAGCTTGCATGCCCTTTCGCCGCGCTGCTTCCACCATAGGTTGGGCCAAACCACGCACGCCCAATAAAAAATCTATCTTCTTTTCTGCAATGTGCTCACCACAAGCCCAGTGCATTTCCTCAGCCGCAGCGCCAAGCTCCAACATCTCTCCAGCGACAACAACCCGACGCTTGGCAGGCATCGCCGCCAATGCATCAACCATGGAGTTTAAGGCCTTCGGGTTGGAATTGTAACAATCGTTGATGAGCGTGATGTTGCCGAACTGGACTACCTGTCCCCGCTTGTCGGCAGCTTGCAGTGAAAGCAATGCGCGAACAGCTTCAGAAAGATCCAGCCCACGATCTATTCCCACGGCCACTGCCGCCAAAGCATTGTGAATATTGTGAGCGCCGACTAATGGCAGAAATGCCCTTTCACGGCGATGGCCAACGACAACGTCGAAAGCAGATCCCTCTGCGCCTCGCGTTTCGATATTTTCAGCACGGACGTTTGCGAAGTTGGCCAAGCCATAGGTCAATACCTTTCCGCGAAAGTCGCGTCCGAATTGCGAAACATATTCGTCGTCGGCGTTGAGCACAGCGACACCATCCGGAGGAAGCGATTCGATGAGTTCGTATTTGGCTTTTGCAATTCCAGCAATGGAATCGAAATTCTCCAGGTGCACGGGGGCAACATTGGTCACGACGCCGATTTCGGGCATGGCGATTCTCGCCAGCGCCATAATTTCGCCGGCATGTGACATTCCCATTTCGATTACGGCCATCTCATGTTCGGATTCCAACTTCAACAACATTAGCGGCAAGCCGAAGTGATTGTTGAAATTGCCTTCTGACTTAAGCACGTGATAGCGCACGCTCAATACGTGAGCGATGGCTTCTTTGGTCGTGGTTTTCCCGGCGGAGCCGGTTACGCCAATCACAGGTTTCCCCCACAGGCGGCGAACCGCCATAGCCAGTACCTGCAAAGCGGTCAACGTGTTTTCAACAATTAGGATGGGCGCGGATGGGGAATAACGTTTGCTTTCTTCACGGCCAACGACGGCGGCAATTGCCCCTTTGTTGAGAGCTTGATCGACGAAGTCGTGGCCATCGAGGTTTTCGCCCTTCACGGCAAAAAAAAGCTGTCCCGCTTCAATCGAGCGCGAATCAATGGAATAACCCTGAGCGATTGCATTTCGGTCGAAATTCCCGCGTGCAGAAGTAAACTCGGCGATGCGCGAGAGCGGCAGCTTCATAAACTGCCTCCTGCTACAACCTTGGCCGAGCAATCGAAACCAGCAGCAGTTAGAGCTTCCCGCGCAACTTGCACATCATCAAACGGCTGCGCACCGTTTCTTGTAATCTGCATTTTTTCGTGACCTTTACCAGCCAAAAGCACAATATCGCCTGCTGCCGCTTCGCCGATGGCAAGCGCTATCGCGGCCTTGCGATCCGGTTCTATCTTGTATTTGACACCAGTCTTCTGCAAACCGACCAGGGCATCGTTGATGATGGCGATGGGGTCTTCCGAACGAGGATTGTCCGAGGTCAAGACCACAAAATCACTCCCCCGTCCGGCGGCTTCCCCCATAAGAGGGCGTTTGTTCCGGTCGCGATCACCGCCACAGCCGAAAACAGTGACCACGCGGCCTTTCTGTCCCGCTTGCTGGGCAAATTCTCGCGCCAGAGAGGTTAAATTGCGGAGTGCGTCGTCAGTGTGCGCGTAATCCACGACAACCGTAAAAGGCTGCTGGCAATCTACGCGCTCAAAGCGACCGGGAACGTGAGTTAGACCAGCTATCCCTTTGGAAATCAGTGACGCATCGCAGCCACGCGCAGAGCCTATGGCCGCGGCGCAAAGAATGTTGTAAACATTCACTCTGCCAATGAGATGCGAAAAGACAGCAACCTCACCCGCCGGCGTCATCATGTCAAACCGGATGCCGCGAGGGGTAATTTCAGCTTTCGAAACATGGAAATCGCCCTTCGACCAGCCATAAGTCGAAACCCGTGAACCATTTTTTCGGCTAATCGCGACAAGTCTCTCTCCGTATTCGTCGTCAATGTTCACGACCGCTGCACGCGGAGCATCTGTTCCACAACCATCGAAAAGGATTTTTTTTGCGGCGAAATACTCATCCATCGTTTTGTGGTAATCAAGGTGGTCGCGAGTGAGGTTCGTGAATGCAGCAACGTCAAAGGGAATTCCGAAGACTCGTTCTTGCGCCAGAGCATGGGAAGATACTTCCATAATGGCATCGGATGCCCCCTGGCCTGAGGCTTCTGCAAAAATTCGGTTCAATTCCAGTGCTTCCGGCGTGGTATGCGGCGCAGGCAAAATTTTTCCAGCGACGTGGTATTCGATGGTTCCAATCAATGCGCTTTTTCTATCTGCCGCTTTTAAAACGGCTTCTACTAGAAATGCGGTTGTGCTCTTGCCATTCGTCCCCGTGATTCCAGTAACGGCGAGCTTTTGCGCAGGGTGACGATAGAAATTTGCGCTCAATCTTGCGAGCGCCCGCCTTCCGCTTGAAACTCGGGCCCACGCAACATCTTTTCGATCGATTTCAGATCTGGAATCCGTGACAATCGCGACCGCACCCGCCGAAATTGCCTGCTGAATAAAACGATTGCCGTCGCTGGTTTCGCCCTTCATCGCCACGAAGAGATTCCCGGCCTTGATTTGCCGCGAATCATATTCCAAGCCAGTGATCTCCGCTTCGCCGCTTCTTTCAAGCGTTTCAATACCGTCGAGAATGTTGGAGAAATTCATTCGGGCGAGATAAGGCTAATCTTTCGGGATGAGCATCTCTCCATTAGCGGGCAAAACGCACAATGACCTGCGATCCAGCTGCCACATGGGAACCTGGCGGCGGAGACTGATCGCGAGCGACGCCGCTGCCTACGGAATCCAAATCGAGACCGCTCTCCTGCGCCATTTCTGCGACTGCGCGCACGCTCTTCCCAATGAACGACGGTACAACGATGCCCGATCGCTGAACGTCAAGCACCACGGTGCCACTGATGGGCTGCGCCACCGAAGGCTGCGAAGTGGTGGTTGGTGCTGCTAATGGAGTTGCCGTTACCGGTTCCCGCTCTCTCATTGCAGCTGGGATTATCCCGACCTGTGACGCGGGAGCAGATGTACCAGCATTGTTTGAGGCCTCGACTTGCTGGGATGAAGCGCCATCCTCTGTAATTCCGATACCCGCACCCACGTGATCTTGCGGGCCATCAGAGAGGTCCTGATCATGAATTTGCGTCGCCATCAAAACTTGACGCGATGCGGGCAACTCCAAATCGTGCGGGACGTGCAAGTATTCCAAAACCTGTTGGGTGATGCGTTGAAATACCGGTGCAGAAACCTGACCGCCCTGATGAAGCCCCACAGCCGAATCTAGAATCACAGCTACAACCACCGCTGGATTATTGATCGGGGCGAATCCGGCGAATGATGCAACATACTTTGTACGCGAATACGCTCCGGTCGCAGGATCAACTTTCTGCGCAGTGCCGGTTTTCCCTGCCGATGAATATCCGAGAAGTACCGCTTTGCGCGCTGTGCCTTCAAGCACGACTTTGCGCATCATCTGTTTCATCTCCGCGGCCGTTTCGCTGGAAATTACGCGATGCCCCTCCGCGGGATGGAACGCGACCATCTTGGGCGCGGTCTGAGGTTCCACCGTTGCAGCCACAATGCGAGGCGGAACGGCGACTCCGTCATTTGCAAAAGTTGAAATTAGATTGGCAAGTTGAATCGGCGAAATACCAATTTCCTGCCCCATGGAAATTGCTGCAATCGAAACTTTTGACCAACGGCTGACTGGTTTGGTCATGCCGCGAGTTTCGCCGGGAAGCTCAATTCCCGTTTGCGAGCCAAATCCAAAGTCGCGGATGTACTTGTAAAAGCGCTCGTCACCGAGACGCAGCGCGATCTTGATCGACCCGACATCGCTCGACTCTGCCAGCACATCGGTAACCGAAAGCAATCCATGTGGCTTGCTGTCGCGGATTCTCATGCCATTAAAGAGAATGGAACCCATCTGGCAATCGAAAATTTCGTTGGGGTTGGTTACTTTTTCTTCCAGGGCGCCGGAAATTGTAACCAGCTTAAACGTTGAACCCGGCTCGTAGATATCGCTGACAGCGTGGTTTTTCAGGCTTGCCGGCGTAACAGCGCGGGTTTGATTCGGGTTGAATGTCGGCTGGTTGGCTAGAGCCAGAATCTCGCCGGTATGTGGATTCTCAACAATGACGGTACCGGCTACGGCATGCGTGTCAGCAATGGCTTGTGCCAGCTCCCGTTCGGCGATGTACTGAATCTGCTGATCAATCGTTAGGACGATATTCTGACCAGGCTCGGGTTGCTGCTCGACGCTGCTGAAAGTATTATTGCGCGCATCCACCGAGAGCAGCATTTTGCCGGGCTTCCCAGCCAATTGCCCGTCAAATTCGCGCTCAATTCCACTCAGTCCCTGGTCATCCATGCCGACATAACCGAGAGTCTGCGCAGCAAGCTCCTGCTTGGGATAGAAGCGCTTTGATTCCTTTTGGAAATAAATTCCGCGCAGGTGCAAATCACGGATACGTTGCGATATGTCGTTCTCCGCTTTGCGCGATACCCAGCAAAAAGTCTTCGCCGCCTGGCAACGGGCAAGGGTTTCGCGAGGATCATCTTTTGTGATGCGCGAGATGAGGGAAATCGCCCCGGCCAAGTCAGGCACTTGCGAGGGAATGGCGAAAACTGAATCTACAGCTGTCGAGCCTGCAAGTTGGTTTCCCGCGCGGTCATAAATAATTCCGCGCCGGGCGGAAACTTCGAAGGTCCGTTGCTGCTCGTGGTCTTTTTTCCGCTCGAATTGGCCGTACTGGAAGATTTGCAGTTGGACTAAGCGAAGGCAAATGGCGCAGCACCACAAAACCAATACTCCGCTCAATACATAAAGCCTCAGATTGTTGCGAGCGGTATTCACGGCCATTCGTCCACCTGCACGGATCGTTCTTAGACAAACATGCTTTAGATAAACATGGCGGCCCGCTTTACCAGCGTCAGCCGCCGCATCACAATCTCTTCACCATTATCGCGAAACTACCGCACCGAGATCATCGAGACCGGAGTCATACTCGCCATGACTGGCGTCGCAGCGTCAGAACTCCCATCCATACGAACTACCTGTCCGGCCTGCGGCGGCACCATGCCATAGTGACGCGCTAACGCATCAATCCGGCTCGGGTCTTTTAAAGATGCTTCTTCCAGTTGCAGCGCGCGGCTGATGTCCACCAAGCCATCACGCTGGCTCTTCAACGCTTCAATCTTGTAGCCATACTCAATCGCCTTGAAATGTTGCAAAGCATAAGTCATCACCAGCAAAAACAGGCAGCACAAAGCGATGCCGAATTGCTTCATTTCCCTGCCGCGGTTCGGGTCTTCGACTTTCACCAGACGCGAGTTATCAATCACCTTCGAAAAATAAACTTCCGGAGTGCCCGTCCAGCAGGCTTTCCGGCGCGGTGTAGGATCCATATTGTAGGTTGCCACTGCTGACATTTACGCCACCCCTGCCAGATTCGGTTGAACTTCAACTTGCTGTTCATAAGGAACAGCATCCCAAACAAAAAATCTTTTTCCTTCTTTTTCTATTGATGGCCCAGACATTGCCTGCTCTACGATCTCCATCAATTCGTCAATCAGTGTGCCTGTGTGCATTTCTACCGCCTCCAGTTTTGAGCTCCTACCACAGAGCCTCTGGAATCTCTTCTCCGGCACGTTTCTCCACCGTGCCGGAACCCTGGCAGTTTCTCCAGGGCAAACTTCTAAACTCTCTCCGCCGCGCGTAACTTTGCACTGCGCGAACGCGGATTGCGATCAATCTCTTCTTCGGTCGCCGTCACCGGCTTTTTCGTCAGTAACCGGTACAGCCCTTGCTTTGCGCCATCGCGCATCGCATCTTTCACGATGCGATCTTCGAGCGAATGAAAACTGATAATCACCAATCTTCCGCCCGGCTTCAGGATGCGCGGGGCGGCTTCGAGCAGGCCCCGCAATTCATCCATCTCTTGGTTTACGAAGATTCGGAGGGCCTGAAAAGTTCTGGTCGCCGGATGAATACGCTCATGTTTCATTGACCGGGCCGCGGCTGAGACGACATCCGCTAATTCTGCGGTAGATCGTATCGGCCGCGACCGGACAAT
>JAJPHW010000151.1 GCA_021325035.1 Terriglobia bacterium | reverse complement strand
TCGTCGTTTATCTGATGATTGAAGCCAGCAAAGTACAAATTCATTGGCCATTCAAAAATAAATAGCAATTAAGTTACAAAGCAGCCTCGAACGTCGCGCACACCAACCTGCATCATTTAAAGTAAATTATGCGTTCCATCCTGCAGAAACCCGCGCTGCGCTATATCTTCACGGCCAACGTGATCTCCATGTTGGGGAGCGGCATGAACTCTGCCGCGGTGGCGTGGTTCATTCTGCAAAGCACCCACTCCGAAATTGCGCTGGGAACGTTCGCCGTTGCGACGACGATTCCGGCAGTCATTATGCTGCCGTTTACTGGTGTGATCATTGACCGCGAAGACCGGCGGCGGCTGGTGATGATGCTCGATATCTCCCGCGCGGTCGTGATTCTTGTCGTGTCCATTCTCGCGTTCATGGGGAAAGCACGATTGTGGGAGCTTTACTTGATGAACATGCTGGTCGCGGCTGGGTTCTGGATGTTCTGGCCGACGATTACGGCGCTGATTCAGGAGCTAACGCCGGGCGAGGAGTTCGTTCACGCCAATACTTTTCTGCTCGCGGGAATTCAGGGTGGATGGTTGATAGCTGGATCCATTGTTGGATTTGTTTACAACAAGATTGGGCTCGGCGGCGTGCTGCTGATTGATTTTTCGACTTATGTGATTTCGTTCCTGTGTTATTTCGCGGTGCGCAAGGGACGGCATGTAGTACCGCGTCCGGAAGAGTTGCGTAGTGATCTCATTGCCGCAGAAACTGCGTTGCAACGATTTGTACGCGAGTTGGGCGAAGGACTGGAGTTTTTGCGTGGACGACGGCAATTAATTTTCATCGGAATCAGTTGGGCGCTGTTTCTTGGCGCCATGATGACGGGGATTGTGGTCATTCCTGCGCTGAGCGATCAGGTACTCCATAAGGGCGCAGTCGGCTACGGCTGGCTCAATGCCGGATGGGGTACAGGCGCGTTTCTAAGTGCGATTTACGCGCCGATGATGATCGGTGCGCTAGGCGCACGTAGGGCTATTGCCGTTTCGATGGGATTGCTCGCGATTTGCATGACACTGGCGCCATTGTCCCCAGGCATTGCGATTGCGGTGATTGCTTTTGCCATTATGGGATCGAGCCGCGGGGTAAGCAGCGTGGCCATGAATACAACGCTGATGGAACAGGTGCCCAAGCACTTTATGGGGCGGGTGCAGAATACATTTTATTTTGCGGGGACGTTGTTGCAAATCCTGCTTGCGCTTCTGGTGGGCGCTGTCTCTCAATATAATCTGGCAGCCGGGTTCTCGATTATCGGGATGGTCTATGCCATTGCCTTTGTGAGCGCCGTGTGGCCGGTGGAAACAAGTGAGCCCGCGTGCGCGGCAACGCCAGTGGAATAGCTTCAGGTGCACTGCGGCGCTGGAGGTTAGGATGAGTTATCGGGGAATGGTAATCGGTCTCCTCTGGCTGCTTGCGCCGGCGGTTTGGGCAAGCGAGCCCGCCAAGCAACAAGATCAATCATCTCGGGTCGAAAATAACACGTTCATTTCAATGGATAATCCGACCATCCGAGTGAAGGTCAATAAGAAATTCGAGTACGTCGGTAGCGTGCCCTTCATAATCGACAACGAGTCCGCCGGGAATCGTTACATATTTGTTCGAGCAGCCGCTGACAAGCATATTCGGCAGATGTTCATTATTCAACAGGAAGGATTTCTTCCTTCGTCGAATGACACTTACAAATACAGGATTACGACTCCTGACACATTAGGAAACTCAAAGTATCAGCACTCGGTAATCTTCGAAGACAACGAGGCAACTATCCGCGAGGAGCCGGGTAGGGAGGCCGATGTTACTCAACAATTTCTTACGGCTCATGGGTACGTTCTGGAGCCTGAGCTAGTTATGTCGCGGTTTGCGCGCCCGGTAGATTCTTTGCGCAGACACGAAATTATCTTCTTCTGCTTTGAAAACCTTTCTTCGTACAGACAAGAACTGGCGGATTTCTCTCCAAATGCCGCAAGCCAAGCCAAAGAAAGTATTAAGCAAAAGGTCGATCACAACTGCCGCAGTATTTTTCGGGTGAAGGATTAGCAAAGGATTCTTGCGGCTAGCGACTGCCGAGATTAGACCCAAGCTGTTATTCTTTTCTTTAAATTTTGCGATCTAAATTTGCCAGGAGCTAGCATGTCATCCACCCTAGAAGGCCGCATCGCAGTCGTGTTCGGCGTAGCCAATAAGCGTTCCATTGCGTGGTCCATCGCGCAGGGCTTGCATCAGGCGGGCGCGAAAGTCCTGATTACGTATCAGAACGAGCGACTGGAGCAGGAAGCGAAAGACTTGATCGAATCGCTCCCTGGCGCGGAAGGCTACATGTGCGACGTTTCCAGCGACGCCGAGATTGACAAGCTCTTCGCTCAGCTTAAAGAGCGTCACGGCAAATTGCACGTGGTCGTGCATAGTGTTGCGTTTGCGCCTGCAGACGAATTGAAAAATGACTTCATCAACACGACGCGTGAAGGCTTTCGCATTGCGCATGACGTCAGCGTCTATTCGTTGATTGCAGTTTCGCGCGCGGCAGCCCCCCTCATGACAGATGGCGGCAGCATCATCACCATGAGCTACTACGGCGCGGAAAAAGTCGTACCGCATTACAACGTGATGGCGGTGGCCAAAGCGGCGCTTGAGTGCACGGTTCGCTATCTCGCCTTCGATTTGGGAAAACATAAGATTCGCGTAAATGCGATTTCCGCGGGACCGATTAAAACGCTGGCCGCACGCGGCATTTCAGGATTGGGAGACATGCTCAAATCGCATGCCGAACGCGCACCTTTGGGGCGTAACGTGGAAGTTGCGGAAGTGGGATCGACGGGCGTCTTTCTCGCGTCGGATGGCAGCTCGGGGATTACCGGCGAAGTGATTTACGTAGATTGCGGCTACAACATTATGGGGTTTTAAGATCTAATCGCATTTATTGTGGGCCGGATGCTTCGCAGGTCAACTTGTACCAGCTAAGTTGCGGATCGAGATTGCGGCTGAATACAAGAGCGCCACTAAAATCTTCAGCGAAAATGACCGTAGAAAAATAGGTGTGATCTAGCCCGATAGAAAAAATCGGTTTGCCATCCAGTCGAATGCCCTCAATCCCCTCCTGGGAGTCCACGACAACGCAGTCGCCGCTCGGAGAAATTGCCACGGGTCGCCCGTCCACATGAGGGAAGACTTTCAAAATTGAACCATCACGTGAAAATACTTGGACATTTGTCTCCAGTGGCTCTTCCAGATCTTCCCGCGTCGGATTTTGGTTGATCGCGACACGTGCGACAATCTTGTCACCAGCGCTGGTGATCGCGGCACTCGGCCCATCCGACAACTTTTCCCAGATTGTTTTCCCATATTTGTCAAGAACTGCTATGCCCCCCCCGCCGGGACCATGGTTTGGTTCTGCCCAGGTAACAAATGTCTGGAGATCTCGTGAGGCATTCATGCCTTCCGCACCAGACGTCCAGACTACTGAACCATCTCTCTGCAACACGCCAGCGCCTCCCTCACGGATTAAGAGAAATCGGTTATCGGCAGAGAATGATATTCCGGTGGGCAAACAACACCAAGGCTGGAAGATTTTTTTCCATAGCAGTTTGCCATCAACACCGTAAAGGAGAATGCTATTGCCTCCAGTGCCTACTGCAAGGGACTTGTCGTCGCGATCAAAAGCTACGCTAAGAGGCGTACTCGACATGCTTAGCGGCTTTGCACGGCCGCGCCGGTCAACCAACCACACTTTCTTATAGCCTGAGTATCCCGCTAGCGCCACTTGGTCGCACATTGGAGATACCGCCAGGGGCCCCGCGACGATGAAACGGTTAATCGCGCCATAGTTCCAGTTCCAAAGAGTGCGCCCGTCTACGCCGAGAACTTCCAACATGCCTTTCCCGGCAATTGCGGAGCACCGCGCATTCGAGGACAAGGCGACAGAAATCCACGTTAGCTCTGTCGGTACCAGCTTGAGATTTGCGTAAGGCTTACTCCAGGCCGGTAACAATACGGCGGCTTCGGATCGTGTAGCGTTGGCCTGACCGTAGGCCGGGTCGAGGAGGCCAAAAACGACGAGGACAAGCGTTGCAAGTAGCTCTAACCGTAAGTCCGCGGGATGGGCACGCGCGTGACATTTAATTGGGTCAACGTGAACCGATATATCGGACGCCATCAGAACATAACTCTAACACTCGCCGCCAAGAACCCTGATTCGCCGTTCGTCTTCGCCGATTTTCTCAATCGCAATCTCTACATCCCGGTCACGGACGAAGCGCTCAAATTTCTCTCCCCACTCGATGAGCAAAATGCTGTTGTCGGAAATCAGATCGTCAAGGCCGAGGGTTTCGAGCTGGCGTGGCGTATCCACGCGGTAGAGGTCAATGTGATAGAGGCTAGCTTGCGGGCCGCGATATTCGTGGATGAGAGTAAATGTCGGGCTGGTGACGTCTTCTTGCGAGGCAGCGCGAAAGGCTTCGGCAACGCCTTTGATCAAAGTAGTTTTGCCTGCGCCGAGGTCGCCGCGCAGCAGGACAAGTTTGGGCGGCGCGAGATATGCCGCAAGTTCACGCCCAAGGGCGATGGTTTCTTCTGGTGAATGAGTGGTGAATTCGCGCGTCATGCTGGAAGTTCCAGTATAGACGCGCGCGTAAATTTACATGGTTTTCGGCGCCCACTGGCTGGAGCGCATGCCGTGAAAGCTGCGGTCCGCTGCAGACTCAACCGTCATGCGCAAAGTGCGATGGTCATCGTCGCCCAGCGCAATGAAGCGAAAAGGTTGAAGCGTTCCTTCTCCGCCTCGCATTGGAACCAGCATCTCAGCCATGCCACGCACGGAGCCGGATTGCGTCTGAAATGCGACTTCGACAAAATCGCCCTCGCCCAACGATTTGGCAAGGCGTAAAAGTCCGCCGGTAACGGACACGGTTTGAAGTTTGCCCTTGGCGCGCTGCCCGTCTTCAAGCATTACCAGCGCCCCAATCGAGCCGCCTACATGAAGGCGCGGCGCACGTTTCTGCGTATTGGTTTGGGGAAAATGAGTCATAAACAAAATCAATATGCCACGAGGGAATGCGGGCGGAAACATTACGGAAGCGGCTGTCCAGATTCCAAAGAGGATTTAAATCACAGCGTCTGTAAGTGGCTTGTATGGATGGAGATAGCGAATGTTAACAACTTGATTAACGTCCTTCGGGCCACTAGAGAGAGCGGCTGATTTCTACGGTTTTGCTGTTTGCCAGTACACGGGTGCGGCGAAAAGCGTCGGGTAATCCGGCCAGCAGATCGGTGGCGATAAGGGAGTGTTCGCCTTTCGACTCGCAAGCAACATCGCCGGCAAAACCATGCAGATAAACGGCTGCAATCACGGCTTCGAATGGCTGTTTTGGATGTTGCGCCAACATGCCAGCAACCATGCCGGTAAGAATGTCGCCGGTGCCGCCGGTCGCCATGCCGGGATTGCCAGTAGTGTTGACCCACACGTCGCCATTGGGATGAGCAATCAAGGTGCGATGCCCTTTGAGGACGACGATGAGTTCGTGTTCACGGGCAAAATCGCGAGCGACTTTGAGGCGGTCTTTCTGGACTTCGGGAATGGTTGTATTCATGAGCCGCGCCATTTCTCCGGGGTGAGGAGTGATGACAAACGTCTTATTTTTCCCATTCAATTCATCGCTCTTTCCCTCAAAGGCGTTTAGGCCATCGGCATCGAGAACGACAGGCACCAATGTTTGTGCGACCAATTTTCTGACGAGGGCCGCAGTTTCTTCATTGCGAGAAATTCCAGGGCCGATGGCGAGTACAGTTTTTCCTTTTGCCAGAGCCTGCAATGAATCGAGCGCGTCGGAGGAAATGGTTCCCTGCCCGGTTTCGTGCAATGGTTCGGTCATTAGTTCAGGATGAAATCCAGCAACGGTGGGCAACATTGATTTCGCCGTGGCGACCGTGGCTAACCCTGCCCCAGAACGAAGGGCTGCAATACCTGCCATCGCGACCGATCCGGCTTTGCCCAGCGAACCGCCGACAACGAGAACATGCCCGAAACTGCCTTTATTGGAATCAGCGGGACGCGGGCCGATCAGGGGAGCGATATCGTGCGGGGTGATTAGACTCAGACTGAGTGACGATGCAATCGCCTCGTTCGGTGAGCCGATCGGAGCAATCACGGTCGGGCCGGCAACAAGCGATCCCATCACAAGGGCTGGCTTCGGCGCAGTAAACGTCACCGCGGCATCAGCGCGCGCGACGACTCCGGATTGTTGACCGATTGCGTCGGCGTCGGCACCAGAGGGAATATCCACGGCAACGACAGGTTTGCCGCTCGCGTTAAGCGCGGCAACGGCGTCAACGTAAAGTCCGCTAACAGGTGGACGAAATCCTGTGCCAAGAATGGCATCCACTAAAACATCCGCAGATAGAGTGGCTTGCGCATCTTTTTTCTGAAGATCGTCTGATGATTTGACAACCACTGGCGTGATGCCAAGTTTCGAGAACATCGCTGCCGCATCGCCTCGTAATTCCGATGGATCCGCCAGCAAAAGTACTCGCACTTCCTTGCCGTTTTCGCGAAGCTTGCGCGCGGCTACGAAGCCGTCACCACCGTTGTTGCCTTTACCGCAGATCACGCCGATGGTCTTCGCCTCGGGGTAGCGCGAATGGATGAAGCTTGCGACGGCGCTTCCCGCGTTTTCCATTAAAGTCAGGGAGGGAACACCGAAACGCTCCGTCGTGACACGGTCAATTTCGCGCATTTCCGCCGCAGTGACGATCTTCATGTTTTAACTGTAAAGCATTCGCGCAAGGTACGGCGGGGAAGATTGAGTGGCGCCGTGGTGGCAATCGCACCTGCGGAAACAGCTCAAGACCAAGGCGGCGGCTTGCCGAAATTCACAAGCCGGCGATGTTCATCCGTCACAGCTTTGCTTTCTTTATCGGTGTTAGGGTGGCCTTGCTATGAGAAATTCCCTCTCGCTTCGGACAGCATACCGGATGAATCAATCTGTATTGGTCGGAATGGCGATTTGTTGCCTCGCGCTCTCCGCCCACGCTGCTGTGACCGAAATCCGTAAGGATTTTCCGGCACAGACCGCGCTACTGAATAACGTGCCAGTCTTATCGGCGCCTGCTTCTACTGGCGAATATTTGATCAGCGCATACCTCGATCAGCCTAAAAACAGCGCAGTAACGGCCACGCTTTCATGGCTCGATGAAAACGGCACGCGGCACTACGAAACATTGGGTACGCCAAATGCAATCAGTGGGAGCGTTCTGGTGCGTGTTCAGGCGAACACTTCGCCCACCATCAGTACAAGGGGTAACGTCACCGGCACTTATGACTTGTATGTGGTCGGGCTGGGATTCTGGCCGGCGGGAAATTCAAGCCAAGGCGGTATAACGGAGCCTGTCAACTATAGCGCTTGGCCGCTGACTTCAACCACGCTCGTCAGCACCGCTTTCGATGCAGACTACTACGCGCTCATTCTCGTTCCAAATATCGGTTCGCGGACGCTGTCGCTTGATTGGACGGACGCTCAAACCTCGCATTCTCTTATCGTAAAGCAGAACGCTCTCACCACTACGGGTACAAGTTTCCAACTCATCCACGCGGTGGCCGGGTCGAGCGTGACGATCAACAGCAACTGCACGGAGAATTGTCCGACGGCCACGATTGTCCTCGTAGATATGGGAATGCCCGCTTCGGGGTCCGGCCCACTCAGCGATCACGAACATTATCTTCTCGGCTGGACCGACGCGACGTACCCAAAGCAGGAAACGGTGGTGAGTCAGGGCTCGACGACTGGCATAGGGCTATTTTTAGCAAACATCACCGAACCGATTGCTTCATCCTGTAACGGAGAGACGCTCTATGCCATCACGCAAAGCACTGGCTATGCCATGCAAATTCACGCCAACTGCGACGGCAAGCCTTACTCCTTGATTTTTCCGTCATTCATTACGAGTGGAAGTACGGCTGCAATCGAAACCGAAAACTGGCAGGGAAACTTATGGGGAAGCTCGCCGACATACAGCGCGGAGAGCATCGTGGTCGAGTTTTAGCGTTCGAAGACGGCAACGGCCCTGCCGCAGGACCCGAACGATTGCCAGTCATACAAAAAGGCCCTCCGCTCGGCGGAGGGCCACGAATCCGTACAGAATGATTCTAGTCGGCCATTGCGCCTTTGTTCGACGCCGCGTTCATAGCTTGCACCTTGCTGTGTTTTTGCCCGTAAGTGAAGTAAACGACCAAGCCAATCACCAGCCAGATGATAAGCCGCGCCCAGTTGATCCAGCCGAGCTTATACATCATGTAGCCGTTGAACAGGATACCCATGACCGGAACGAATGGCACCCAAGGCGTACGGAAGGGCCGCGGCTGATTGGGGTCGGACTTGCGGAGCATAATCACCGCAATACATACAATGACGAAAGCAAGCAGCGTGCCGATATTGACCATCTTGCCGAGCTGGTCAATCGGAGTCAGGCTGCCTAAAACGGCCGCCAGAGTTCCGACTAAGAATGTATTTTTCCAGGGAGTGCGCCATTTGGGGTGAACGTCGGCAAAAAATTTCTTGGGCAGCAATCCGTCGTTTGCCATGGAATATAAGACGCGAGTTTGGCCCAACAACATCACCAGCATGACGCTGGTAAGTCCAGCTAGCGCGCCTAATGTGATGATATGCGATGCGCCGACCAGTCCGCGATCCAGAAACGCACGGGCGACGGGAGCTTCGATATTTACGTTCCGCCATGGCACCATCCCCGTTAGAACCGCAGCCACCGCGATGTAAAGAACTGTACAAGCAGAGAGCGAAGCAATAATGCCGATGGGCAAATCGCGCTGCGGATTCCTGGCTTCCTGCGCAGTGGTGGAAACTGCGTCGAATCCGATGTAGGCAAAAAAGATATATGCTGCGCCAGCGCCGATTCCGGCAAATCCCATGGGTGCGAAGCTTGCCCAGTCGCTGCCCCAGTTGCTGGTGTCAACAAAACGGGAGCCCAATCCAATTACAAAAAGCACAACCGAAACTTTAATCGCAACGATGGTCGCGTTGAAGCGCGCGCTTTCTTTAATGCCGATGGCAAGAACATAAGTAATGATGAGCGCGATGATGAATGCTGGCAGGTTCCAGCCAACTTCCATTCCGAAAATCTTCGGTGCCCCTAAAACCTCGTGCGCACGCTGCAATAATTCAGGCGATTGTGCGGCGATGATATCAGCCACGCGGTTCAGAAAAGCTTGCGTGCCGGGTACGAGCGTCGAGTCCGAGGCGACCGCCATCTGACGGGCCACGAAGCCTTCGGCTACACGCAGGCCGGTCCAGTGGTCGTAAGCAAGCCAGAGCGGCATCTTGACGTGAAAAATATCCAGCAGTTCAATAAAATGGTTCGACCAGCCTGAGGACACGGTGCTCGCACCCATGGCGTATTCCAAGGTAAGGTCCCAGCCGATGATCCAGGCAAAGAGTTCCCCCAAGGTCGCATAAGCGTAGGTATAAGCGCTGCCCGCTAGCGGAATCATGGCAGCGAATTCCGCATAGCAAAGGGCGGCAAAGGCGCAGCCCAAGCCGGAGATGACAAATGAGAGCATCAGTCCCGGGCCGGCATAGTGCGCGCCCAATCCCGAGAACACAAAAATTCCTGCGCCAATGACTGCGCCTACGCCAAGCGCCGTCAATTGCACCGGCCCGAGCGTGCGCTTCAGGCTATGGTCTCCGGTTTCCTGCGCCTCAGACATCAGCATCTTCAGCGGCTTTTTTACAAACAAATTCGCCATCTATAAGTTCTCCTTATGCCTTGCCTTCGACTGCAAAACCCGCGCGCCGCGACCAGGCATAGTACACCGGAATCCCCAGCAGCACGATGATCAAGCCCGGCCAAGTGTACTGGGGCTTGAATCGTAATAGTACGACATCCATGAATAAAGCCATCACAATATAAATGATAGGCAGCACGGGATAGCCGACCGCGCGGTAGGGGCGCGGTGCGTTCGGCTGTGTGCGGCGCAACACAAAAAGTCCGTAAATCGTGAGAATGTAAAACACGAGCACCGCGAAAATAATGTAGTCGAGTAGTTGCCCATAGCTGCCGGAGACGCACAGAACACATGTCCAGATCATCTGAACCATCAGGGAGACAGCCGGCGTCTTGTAAGTGGGATGCAGTTTGGCCACGCTGCGAAAGAACAATCCATCTTTGGCCATGGCGTAATAGACACGGGCTCCGGCGAGAATGAGGCCGTTGTTGCAGCCGATGCTCGAAAGCATGATGGCGGCGGCCATGATGTACCCGCCAATTCCGCTGAACATTTGCGTGAGAACGGCTGTGGCCACGCGATCTTCGGTTGCATACTTGATGCCGCGATCAAGAATGGTCGCGCCGTTCTTTATTCCGTCCAGCGGGAGAACGTTCAGATAGATGACGTTGCAGGCGATGTAAAGCGCGATCACGACTCCGGTGCCAAGCGCCAAAGACAAGGGCAAATTCCGGCTGGGATTTTTTACTTCTCCCGCAGTGAAAGTCACGTTATTCCAGGCGTCGGCAGAGAATAACGATCCTACTTGCGCGACGGCGAGAATGGTCAGTGTTCCAACTAGAACTGTCGGGCCGCCGACGCCGACTTGAACGGCGTGCTGGGCGCTAAGTCCGGCGTTAGCCCAGAAGTGGCCGTTGAAATTTGCCGCGAGGGCTTGAGCGTTGCGGCCAATGAATAATCCCAGGATCGTGAGTCCGAGTAGTGCCGCGACTTTGGCCGAGGTAAATACGTTTTGAATGGCCGCGCCCAGCTTCACTCCAAAAATGTTGATGATCGAGAGCGCGATGACCATCAGAATCGCCATCAGATTTTGCGTGTTCAGGCCGACATCCATGTTGCCCAGAACCATCGGGCCGATATGAATGGGCGGAATCTTGGCGAAGTGAATAATCCAATTGGAAGAAGAAATGGACGGAAAGAAAACGCCGAGAAACTTGCCGAAGGCCACGCCCACGGCGGCGATCGTGCCGGTCTGAATGACCAGAAATAAAGTCCAGCCGTAGAGAAATCCCCAAAGCGGGCCGAGCGCTTCGCGGAGATAAACATATTGCCCGCCAGCGCGGGGCATCATGGCGGCGAGTTCGCCGTAACAGAGTGCGCCGACGATGGTCATAAAGCCGGTGACCATCCATGCACCGAGCAGCAAAGCCGGCGAATTCACTTCGCGGGCAATTTCGGCGGAGACAATAAAGATGCCGGAACCGATCATCGAGCCCATCACCAGCATGGTGGCGCTGGTGAGGCCGAGGCCTTTGACGAGTTCTGTGTCTTGCGAGGGCTTTTCTAGTTGAGTGCTCAAAGAGTTTGTGTGGCGCGGGCGCCTCGCCCGCGAGTCCTGCGAAGTTACTTTACCTTAATATGCGCAAAAATTCCTCTGCTGATTTGCGCGGATCGGTTACCAGATCGGATATCACCGCGACCGAGTCGGCCCCAGCTTCGATGACCGAACTGCAGCTCTGGCGGGTGATTCCGCCGATGGCGACGAGTGGTTTCGATGTAAGTTTCCGGGCTGCACGAACTCCATCTAAACCAACCACAGGATCGGGATTGACTTTACTCGAAGTGGAAAAGACCGGCCCGATGGCGATGTAATCTGCTGAAGTTTTGTCTGCTTCTCTCACCTGCTCGGGATTGTGCGTGGAGACGCCCAGCCAGAGTTTCTCGCCGATTACTTTTCGCGCGCTCGCGGGCGAAAGATCGTCCTGGCCGACGTGAACGCCGTTGAAATCCGCGGCAAGGCAGAGGTCGGCACGGTCATTCATGATGAGTTTGAGGTTTGGCGCATTCGTTGGATTCAATCGGCGCCTAAGTTCGCGTGCGTGTTCGAGAATTTGGCGGGCGGAGCCGGTCTTATTGCGATATTGGAGAAGGGTGATGCCAGCGGCGACTAGATCGTCCGCGGCGGTCAAAAGGCTCGCGGCATCGGCGAAGCATGAAACGTCGAGGATGGCGTAGAGGCGGGGAAGGATGAACATATATAAGGGCTTAACAATTTTACGACACGGTCTCAGTTACTCGGGTGCGCAAAGACTTTCATCTTGACGACAGAATTGAATGGAGAGAAACTCTAGCCTCGTAGGTTTGCGGAGGAGTCAGAGAAATGAAAAGATGCGTGATGTTCGCAGCTATTTTGGCAATCTCTATGATCGCATTTGGAATTGATTCACCCGCACAAACCTTCACTACTCTTGTTGATTTCAACGGTTTCAATGGAGAGGAACCCTATCTCGGCCCCATAACTCAAGGGGTCGATGGAGCCATTTATGGAACCACCGAGTCGGGAGGGGCTAACTGCACTCCAAATGATAGCTACGGGTGTGGTTCGATCTTTAGAATGACTTCGACGGGACAACTAAGCGCGATCCGTTTGACTGAGGCCCAGGGATACATTCCTATCTCCGGACTGCTCTTTGCAACGAACGGTAGTGCTTACGGCACATCCGAATTCGGCGGGCCAAATATTCATTGCAACGGCGGTTTTAACGCTTGCGGGACTATATATCAAGTTGACCCTTCTGGGCTGGTTACAGTTGTATATGATTTCTGCGGTCAAACTGAATGTGTGGACGGAGCCGAGCCTTGGGGGCCGTTAGTCGAAGGGTTCGACGGAAACTTTTATGGTACAACCAAGGCTGGCGGCGCATATGACGTTTGCACTGTATTCAAGATTACGAAGAGTGGGATTCTTACAACGTTACACAGTTTCTGTCCGCAGATACCTTGTCAAGACGGCAGTGAGATGCAATCAGCGTTAATTCAAAACAGCGATGGGATTTTTTACGGAGCAACTGAATTTGGGGGAAATGCCGAATGTCCCGACCTAGGCTGCGGCACAATATTCAGAATTACCCCTAACGGAACTTTTACAACGATACACAAATTCAACGGCCATGATGGGTGGGATATTAGTGGCTTGAATCAAGGCAACGATGGCAATTTCTATGGAACCACATTCTTGGGTGGCGATTTGACGTGCGATCCTCCTCGTGGGTGTGGTGTGGTTTTTTCCATCGCGCCTAGTGGTACCTTTCACGTTTTGCATGAGTTTGAGTTGACTGATGGTGTTGGGCCTGTTGCTGGATTGACTTGGGCCAATGATGGAAATTTGTATGGAACTACAAGCGGCTATGATACTTATGGGCACCGGATCAAAAGCAGCACAATATTTCGGATATCTCCTGGTGGCACTCTAACAACCCTTTACATTTTTACGGATGCGGACGGCGTAAGACCGACAAGCAGCCTTCTACAAAGCACTACCGGTATTCTTTATGGAACTACGCTTGTTGGGGGAAATCTTAAATGCAATCACAAGGAGGGATGCGGGACGGTCTTTAGTTTTGACCTAGGCTTACAACCGTTTATCTCGTTCGTGCAACGCTTCGGAAAGGTGAACTTACTCATTGGCATTCTTGGCCAAGGATTTACTGGAACTACTTCTGTCACGCTGAACGGCACTCCTGCAAACTTCACAGTCGTTTCCGACACATTCATCAAAGCCACAGTTCCCGCGGGTGCGACGACGGGATATGTTACGGTCACAACTCCGAGTGGCACGCTGACGAGCAATGTTCCGTTTTATGTTTTGCCGTAAAACCACAGCAGATTCCTCGTTGCTACGCTCCTCGGAATGACAACGTGGTCAGTGGCGAGGAGCGGGATAGCCCCGTTAGTGCTTGCCCGAGGTGATGCCGCTCTTCGCCAGGAACCTCTCGATGAATGTGGTATCGAAATTCCCGGCTTGAAAATCGGGATCCTGGAAGATTCGTTGGTGAAGTGGAATCGTGGTGAAAATTCCTTCGACAATGAACATATCCAACGCGCGGGACATGCGGGCGATGGCTTCGGTGCGGTCTTTGCCGCGGACGATCAATTTTGCGATCAGCGAATCGTAGTAAGGCGGAATTGTGCCTTCGGAATAGGCGGCTGTGTCCACGCGGACGCCGGTGCCTCCGGGCGGATTAAAGACCGTAATCTTCCCTGCCGACGGCGTGAACTTTTCCGGATGCTCGGCGTTAATGCGACATTCGATGGAATGGCCGCGGTGAACGATAGGCTCGGTAATGATGCTGTCCAGCCGCTCGCCGGAAGCGATTCGCAACTGCGCCTTGACCAGATCCACATCCGTCACAAACTCCGTGACCGGATGCTCTACCTGAATACGCGTGTTCATCTCGATGAAGTAGAGCTTGCGATCTTCATCCATTAAAAATTCAATGGTTCCGGCGTTGACGTAGCCAATTTCGGAAAGCGTTTTTTGCAGGATGCCGCCGATTTCCGCGCGAAGTTCAGGGCTGACTTGAAGCGATGGCGATTCTTCGATCAGCTTCTGATGGCGGCGCTGGATGCTGCATTCGCGCTCGCCGAGGCTGAGCACGTTGCCATATTGATCGGCGAGAACCTGGAATTCGATGTGGCGCGGGCGCTCGATGAACTTCTCCATATAGAGATCGCCGTTGCCGAAGGCCGAAGCGGCTTCCGAAGAAGCTTGCTTAAATAGTGCGGGCAATTCGGCCTCGCTGCGGACGATGCGCATACCGCGGCCACCGCCGCCCGCTGAGGCTTTGATGATGACGGGGAATCCGACTTGCCTCGCCCACTCGAGAGCTTCGCCTTCATTGGCGAGAACGCCATCCGAGCCGGGCAGAATCGGCACGCCATATTTCTTCACGGTAGCGCGGGCACGCTCTTTCACGCCCATCATGCGCGTGACTTCGGGCGGAGGGCCGATGAACTTGATGTTGCAAGCTTCGGTCACTTCGGCGAAGTTGGCGTTTTCGGCGAGCAGGCCGTAGCCGGGATGAATGGCTTCGACGTTGGCGATTTCTGCTGCGCTAATCACAGCAGGAATATTCAGATAGCTCTGGCCAAGCTGGGGTGGGCCAATGCAGATGGCTTCATCAGCGAAACGGACGTGGAGCGAGTTGCGATCGGCTTCGCTATAAATGGCGACGGTACGGACGCCGAGCTCTTTGCAGGCACAAATGATGCGCAGGGCGATTTCCCCGCGATTCGCAATCAGAATTTTCTTAAACATTGATGTCGATATTTACGTCTATGTGGA
>JAJPHW010000124.1 GCA_021325035.1 Terriglobia bacterium | reverse complement strand
TTCAGTTTTTTGTGCCCAAGGAAGGATTTCTGATTGAAACGGATTCGGAATCACCGGCTGGCGCAGGGATTTCCGGTTCATCGGCGCTGATGATTGCTACAACTGCGGCGCTGGCGAGGCTTACGGGAAGGCATCTAACGCTGGAGCAAATGCGCGTGATTGCACAAAACATTGAAGCTCAGATTATCAATGTGCCGACTGGCTGCCAGGATTACTATCCTGCGCTCTCTGGCGGAGTCAGCGCGATTCACCTGGATGTGGATGGAATTCACCGTGAAGCAGTTCCCGTTTTGCCTGAGGAGATCGAGTCGCGTTTTGTGTTGGCTTATACCGGCGCGCCACGGCAATCGGGCATTAATAATTGGGAGGTTTTCAAGGCCCACATTGACGGCGACAGACGCGTATTTCGCAATTTCGAGCGCATCGCCAGCATTGCGCGAGAGATGCATCGTGCCATGGTTGTATCGGATTGGGATGAAGTGGCCCGACTGCTTCGCGAGGAGTGGAAGTTGCGGCGTACTAATGCACCAGGAATTGCCACAACCTTGATTGACAAACTGATTGCTGTCGCGAGAAAACATGGCGGCCTCGCGGCCAAAGTTTGCGGTGCAGGCGGTGGCGGATGTGTTGTGTTTTTGGTGGAAAAGGGAACAGCCAGCCGGGTGGCAACCGCAATCGGCGAGACTGGAGGGCGCGTTTTGCCCTTGCAAGTGGCTCGCGACGGGTTACGAGTGCTGGCCCCTTGATACGCGTATATACTAGCGGGTGTGGGTTCTGACGATGCGCACCAAGCGTATTTACATGGGGTTGGAACCGCTCAAAGGGTTTTTTTTGAGTGCCGCCTGTGTTTGTCTATCACTGCTTACATCGCTGCATGCGGGCGATGACAAGAATCCTCCGCATCTCTCCAGCAAAACGCGCATGGAATTGATTCATGTGTTTGGCTCGGAGCTGGTATATATCCGCACGATTTTCCCAATGGGAACCAAAGGTCTCACGCTCAAGGATGGGGTGCTCTCGCCCAGCGGAGTTGATTTGGAACAGATGATCGTCACGTGGGGACCATCGGTAAAGCCGGGAGACCAAGCCCGCATTACGGGCATTATTTTTAAAGATAACTTGATTCGTTTCGAAATCAATGGCGGCCCGGTTAAAAAACAAAAATGGTACCAGCACATCTCAGTTGGAGGAATGGGGGGCGAGACTCCAATTGCGCCGACGGATTCTTCCGCAAATCCGCGCGGGTCATATCTTGATTTGGTTTTCGACAAATATGTACCTGAAATAGACGGCCCACAATTGCGTGCCCTGCTGCGTCCAGTTTTCGATTTCAATGCAAAATCAGCCGAAGAGGCATATCTCGATACGCTTCCACCGAAAGTGAAGTCTGCAATCCAAGAACACAAGGTTCTGGTTGGAATGGACCGTCAGATGGTGATTTATGCCAAAGGGCGCGCGCCCAAAAAGACACGCGAAAAAGATGGGGACACAGAATTTGAAGATTGGATTTACGGCGAACCACCGCAAGATGTAGATTTCGTGCGTATTGTCGGCGATGAGGTCGTCCGTGTGGAAACCATGACCGTTGCAGGGGTGAAAACCATACGCACCGCCCGTGAAGTGGATATTGCAAAACCTAAACCGGATACTTCGCCTGTGGAAAACCATCCCGCGAGCGTGCCTACACTGCGCCGTCCGGGAGAGCAAATGCCGGATGAAACGTCGCCCGGCACAAAAAATACGACGCCTTCCATTCCACCGCCTACATTTCATGCCGAATTTTTTCGCGAAATCGCGGCTTAAAGGTGTGACCCGTGGCAACTCCACGGAAGCCGAATGAAAGTGTGTTTTTCTTAGTGCGAAAGTATTTGCACAACGCATGCAAGTAGTTTCACACTGTTACGCGAAAGTGTACAAACTCCTTGTCGGTCGCGGATTTTGCTTGACTTTCCTGTAAAGCGGATTAGGATTTGCGGGCAGGCAGAAAGTGGATTTTATCTCTGTCTGCTGGATTCAATCCAAAAGAAGTAAACTCCCAGGAGGAAATAACAAGTGAAGAAGAATCTTTTTGCTGTGATGTTGGTCGCAGTATTCTCTCTCGCCGCAATGGCCGCCGATGGCGCGCACATGACCGCGAGCAAAGCCGGCAACGCTTCGGCTTCCCGTTCCACCGCTCCTTATTGGGGCGTGCCTTCAGTTCCTTCCACCATCCTGTTCTACGGTGGCGACATCAACGTTAACGATCCGAACGCTCAGGGTTTCGCGAACGAAAACACACTGTTGGTCAGCCAAGCTCAGACCTACGCAGCTGTGAAAGCTCCTAGCAAAGTCGTTGTTGGCGGCACCTTCGGCAACAACGCTGGCTTCGGCGCGTTCTTCGATCCGGCGCAAGGCACGTATGACATTCGCATCAACGTGAAAGAAGGCAGCGGCGGCACCTCAGTCGCACACGGCACCGCAACCCAGACTGCTACCGCCACTGGCCGCGATCCTTTCGGCTTGATCGAGTACACCACTGCGGTCAGCTTCGCGAAGGCTCTGACTGCCAGCGCTGGCACGACCTACTGGATCAACGAAACCCCGCAGTGCACCAACAGCGGCGACAGCAATTGCTCTGGCGCAGAATATTTCTTGAGCAACACCACTCAGGAAACCAATGGCGTCAACGCAAGCGCTCAGGTTGCCAACCAGATTTTCTTCAACTCGACCTACTTCGGATTCACTTGGGCCAACTGGTGCGATTCTTCCCTCGGGCAGAACACCGCGCAGTGCGCTCGCGCTTCCGTCGGCGTCACGAAGTAAATTTGGTTTTACCGTATGACTTGCAGTTGCTTTAGTTCGAGAAAGGCCCGGGGCAATCCCGGGCCTTTGTCTTTTGGGGCTTGGCTTGGAGCCGAATTGACTCCCTCAACGAGTAAATTCCTCAGGAGGAATTGCCATGAAGAAGGCTCTTTTTGCGTTCATGCTAGTTGCAGCGTTTGCTCTTGTGGCTGCGGCACAAGATTCTAAAGTCGGAACACTAACCGCGAGCCGCGCAGGTAACGCCTCGGCATCTCGCTCGACTTCTCCCGTTTGGGGATTGCCCTCCGTGCCTGGTTCGGCAATTCTATTTTACGGTGGAGATATCAACGTCAACGACCCGAATGCACAGGGTTTTGCCAACGAGAACACGCTCCTAGTCAGCCAGGCTCAGACATACGGAGCTGTGAACTCACCCACAACGAACAATGTCGTCGTCACTGGAGCTTTCGGTAACAACGCCGGCTTCGGCGATTTCTTCGATCCGGCGCAAGGTACTTACGATGTTCGTACAGGCGTTTCAGAAGGCAACGGCGGGACGTCTATTCTAAGCGGTACCGGAAATCAGAGCGCCACAGCGACTGGCCGCGATCCTTTTGGGTTGATCGAATACACAACCTTCGTTCGTTTCGCCAAGGCAATCACCTCTACCCCTGGCACGACTTACTGGGTCAATGAAACTCCGCAGTGCACAAACTCCGGCGACAGTAATTGCTCTGGAGCTGAATATTTCTTGAGCAATACCACGCAGGAAACTAACAGCGTGAACGGCTATGCTCAACCCGCCGGCCAGATATTCTTCAATTCAACCTATTTCGGCTTCACTTGGACCAACTGGTGTGACGCTTCGCTCGGACAGAACTCCCAGCAATGCGCTCGCGCTTCTTTTGGCCTTACCAGATGACTGCCTGAAGTGCGTTGTGAACGGAGAAGTCTGGTTGCTCCAGCTTCTCTGTTTTTTTTATGGAGATCTAAGGTTCAACGCGTTTTTAGCCATCCTGCTAAGGAGGAATTGTGAAAAGATACCTTTCAGTTGTCATCTTGATTGCCTTTGCTGGTTCCGCAGCGTTAGCTCAGGGGCCCAAAGTAGGCGCGTTGACTGCCGGCAGCGCGGGTGATGCCGCAGCTTCCCACTCAACCGCTTCAGAATGGGGTCTTCCTGCCGTTCCCGGCAAGATTTTGTTCTATGGTGGCGACATCAATGTTAACGATCCCAACGCTGGCGGATGGGCCAACGAGAACACGCTTCTAGTCAGTTCAGCTGCTGTATATGCTGCGGTAACGGCGCCAGAAAATGGCAAAGTTGTTACGTCCGCGGTTTTTTTCAACAATGCTGCGACCGGAGGTTTTTTTGATCCACCTGTGGGCTACTACGATATTCGAACCGGAGTTTCGGAAGGCAATGGTGGAACGGATTTGCTCCATGGTAGCGCAGCCCAGACCGCGACCACAACCGGACGCGATCCGTTTGGTTTAATCGAGTACACTTGTACCGTAAGTTTTGCCAAAGCCTTGACGGCGAAGCCCGGCACGACTTACTGGTTCAACGAACAACCGCAGTGTACAAACACCGGAGACGCTAACTGCTCAAGCCAGGAGTATTTTTTCGATAATACGACGCAGCAGACGAACGGCGTGAATGCAAACGCGCAACCGCCTTATCAAATGTATGCATATTCGGCTTATTTTGGTTTTAACTGGGAAAATCTGTGCGGTTCAGGGCAACTTCCAGGGTGCAAGTGGGGTTCCTGGGGGCTTCTAAAGTAGCTAGTCTTATACAAAGTAGCGGGCCGCAGCCCCAGCTGCGGCATTCTTGTCTGTGTATTGAATTTGGTTTCGAGGGGCGCTATTCGCCTATGATAGGCTCGATTTAAGGGTTTCTACCGGGAGGATTTGTCCCAACATGCTTCGTTTGAGCTTGATTTGTCTATGGTTAGGTTTAAGTGCTTGGGGGCAGGTAAGTGGTGCAGCCCCGGCTAGTCCGGCGCAGCAGCAGGACAACAAAAAGGCGGATGCCACCCCTGCTCTAGGGGAATTTCCCGCCGATAAGGTTCCGCAAGACGCCATCATAGTAACCATCACGGGGCTCTGTGATCATCCGCTGCCGGCGAAGGCCGATCCATCGGAGTGCAAAACAACTTTCACACGCGCTGAGTTCGAAAAAGTTGTAGATTTGCTCTCGCCGCACGCTCCACAGGCGGGGCGCAGGATGCTGGCAAACAGCTATGCGCAAACTTTGGTGAGGGCCCAACGAGCCCTCGATATGGGATTGGATAAGCGCCCGGATTTTGCCGACCGAATGGAGGTGAACCGGCTTCTGATCAGTCACGAGACGCTGGACGAAGTCCAGGCCAAAGAAGAATGGGACAAAGTTACTGACAAGCAAATTGAGGATTATTATCGCCAGAATCCAGCGGAATTCGTGCAGGTGGATGCGGAGCGGCTGTTTGTTCCCTGGTTTGAGCCTGATGAGAACAAGCAGTTACCTGAGGCAGAAAAGCTAAAAGCCGATTTAGAGTGGCAACGGAAATTAAGAGAAGAAGCGGACAAGTTGCACGCGCGCGCAGTGGCGGGGGAAGATCTATTGGCGCTGCAAAAAGAGGCCTACCAGTTCACAGGGGTTAGCCCGGATATTGATCGCACCAACATTACCCTGCCCAAAACCCGCCGGCTCATGTTAACCCCTGCTTTAATGCCGCTTATGGATTTGCAGCCCGGACAGATCTCGGCTGTATTGGTCGAAGACAATGGGTACTATATTTTCAAGGCGACCAGCAGAACGAACATGCCTTTTGATTATCACGTCACGAGAGAAGTGCACAACAAGTTCCAAACCGAAGGCCTGAAAAAAGACAAGGAAGAACTTCAGAAACTAGTCGATGCTTCCACCACCTACAACGACAACTATTTTGGCCCGCCGACAGTAAAGAGAGATGTTCAAGAATCGCCCGGCTACGATGTAATGCCGGTACAGAAATAAAGAACGGCGTTTCGCCCCATCACTTGCCGAAATAAACTTCATCGAGCTTAGTGGTGGCGGACTTGCCGATGGCATCCATCTGTGCATCTTTGCGCTGACCACCAAGTTTCATGCGAATCAAATCCCGTGCCTCGGAGAGAGGAATTGTGCGCTTCTCACCCATCCGATAGATCAGATATCCCCTTCTTTCGACAATGGGCTGTGAAACCTCCCCTTTCTTTAATTCCATCACGGAGACTTGGTTTGCCGGCAGATCCAATCCGCGGGTTTTCCCCATCTGCACGGGAGGCTGCTTGCCATCCACAAGTGCCAGAGCGAACGCTTCCGATTGCAGCTTTTCCATATCTTCGCCTGCGAGCGCGCGTGTGCGCAGCCGCTCAGCTTCGTCCTTCATGACCGCTTCGGAAGCTTCGTAGCGTTTTGTTTTTTCTTCGTCACTGAGCTTTTCCGCGGGTTCGGGGAACTGTTGAACGCCGGGAACCAAGATGCGAGTCAAATCGGCTTCAACAAAGAGGTCGGGGTTGTGGCTGTAATAATCGTCGATATCCTTGTCTGATACTTTGTACGCGTCTTCAGCGACTGCCACGCTGAGTTCCTGCGACAACGCCTGCGCTCGCGCGATTTTCATATGCAAATCGTATCGCGGACCCTGATCTATGCCCATTTCGCGGGCCTTTTCGTCCGCAACCAGCGCTTCGGCATATTTTTGTGCGAAGTCACGGCGCGCACTGGCGGGGAGGTTCGGTTGTATCGTCTGCACCATGGATTCGAATTGAGCGCGGGTAATCACGGTTTTACAATTTGGCCCCGGTTTTTGTCCTGAGGGATGGTCGCATACGCCCTGGATGGTGATGACCGGCGTATCGGGAGCTACATCTGCGGGAGGTTTAGCCGCTGATTGCGCTGATTGGCTGAACGCCGAGCTGCCGAGCAATAAGATGACTGGTATCAGTTTGGCCATATTTTTAGGTTTTTTAGGACAGCATTAAAGGCAAGTGCAACTGAATTTTAACACGCTGAATTTCGCTGAACAGCCTCTGAATCAGGCCAGACGCAGGAGATCAATGGCGACCCGATCGGTTGCATGACGGGCCGTTTCTCCCTCGACAAGGTAGTCACCAAGTATTGGCTCGACCCCAAGAGCCTTGACAGCATCCAGATCGGCGACGATTTCAGTCGCGCCTTCCCGCGAGTACCTTACTTTCAGTTCGTTTGTAACTGGTTTTTTGTTTATCAGCGCATAATCAAAAATTTGTGCCTGTGCGTGATCGTTTAATGCGCGAATATGGTCTGCGGCTGTTCTTCCCAAACTCTCGTTGGCTTGCGTCATCAGATTGCATATATAGACTTTGCGAGCAGGGGATTGAACAATTGCTTGCGCGATGCCGCGCACCAAAAGATTGGGAATGAGGCTGGTAAATAGTGAGCCTGGGCCGATCGTAATCAAGTCTGCGCGAGCAATCGCTTCGAGTGTTTCTTTTAGAGGTTCAACATTCGGGGGAATGAGAGAGAGTTTGCGGATTCGGCCTTTGCTTGCCGTGATATTGGTCTCGCCTCGCACAGTGGTCCCATCTTCCATGTGCGCCTCCAATTCGACGTTTGAAGCAGTCGCAGGGTAGATGCGCCCACGCGTCGCCAGAATTTCTGACGACAGGCGCACTGCTTCGCTGAAATCACTGGTGATGGATGTGAGCGCGGCTAAAAAAAGATTGCCAAAGCTGTGACCTTCAAGGCCGGAGCCTTTTTCAAAACGATGCTGAAAAACACGGGAGAGTAAGGCGTCATCTTCCGACAAGGCGACAATGCAGTTGCGAATGTCGCCGGGAGGCAGCATATTGAAATCTTTGCGTAGTCGTCCGCTGGAGCCGCCATCGTCACTGACCGTAACGACGGCACATAGTTCGCTGATGCGGGGTTCCTGAGAATGCCTCGAAGTGGGACGCTCAACTACTGGCGCGACGTAATGTTTCAGTCCTTTGAGCAGCGTGGACAGGCCGGTGCCGCCGCCAATGGCGACAACTCGAAGGCCCGCATTTTTAGGCATGTCGAAGCCTAGCTGTCCAAATCGCCGGCTTCGTTGAAATCAGCGCCGGGATCTGGATAGAGAAGCTCAGTGAAACGCGGATCTTCCGCAAGATTCTGAAAATCAGAATCATTGCGCGCCTGGAAGCGGAGCGCACGGTTCATGCCGATGGCCTCTTGCAAATGCCGAAGAGAATCTTCCACCCGCCCGGTCAGGCAATCCAGGGCCGCCAATCCGTAGGCAACATAATCGGCGTTAGGAGCCTGCTTGGTCAGTTTGTCAAGGTGTTCGCGTGCGCCGACATAGTCTCCCAAATTCATGAGGGAGACAGCGTAGTCATAGTGCTCTTCGACACTTTTAAACTGTGTGACGGTACGCTCTGCCTGCTGATTGCAGGCATTCAAATGCACGGAGGCCCGGTCGGCGAGTTCACGGCTGGGGCCGACAATGACTTTCTGCAAAAAGCCCTTGGCCTTGTCGAATTTATGTTCTTGCATGGCGCGTAGGCCCGCTTCATAAGCCTGCACTGCCTGTGTGTAACGTGGATCTTCTACAGCTGCCTTCTTCGGAATGGTCTTTTGTGCCATTTGTAGAACTCTTCCTGTGTTCTTCGTAAGATCTCCTTAATGGAACCGCGAAATTGGGTTAGTTGATGGAAGCAGCGCTTTGCAGATCAATTTGCTTCCAATCACCCTTGATGATCCCTTGACGAATTTGTGCCGCAGTTTTGCCTTTTTTGTGCTCAGTATAGGTGTAATACAGTTCTTTCAGGCAAGTCGAGCACTGCGCTCCGTGCGTTCCTTCAAAACAGCTGTGTAAACTATTGTGCCCCATGCCCCTATCGCAATAGCAATAGCAGGGCTGCTGATGTATCACTGCGGGAATCTTTGCCGCAAGCTCATAGGCGTGAGTCTGAAAAGGGTATTGCGCGTTATCCCCCCAAAGATCTTCTTTGCCGAGTATTCGGGGCAGTTTGGCGTCTTTCGCCGGAGCGGAGGAATTAAAGTCCGGCACACGCGGTTCATCCTCGGTACTAGCCCAAGGTGCAGATGCGGCGACGGTGATGGCCGTCAGTAGGGCAAGCTTTAGCCAATGTTTGCGCATACAGTATTGTAACCCGAACTGGTGCGCTCTCTCTAGTTGAGTGAATGAGGCGACAGCCTACCATTCCGAGAACGCGGCGCGCACTCGCGCCAAAGATTTTTGGCACACTTTTGCTTCACACATCCGCGGAACATCTGGTTTTGAGGATTTAATTTTCCAGTAAGCAGGCTCTTGTGCGAGTAATTCACCTCGCAGTATAGAATCACATTGATATGTCAGAGCTAATCAAGCCGGAGCCCGTTTCAACGCCATCAAGCCGCCCGGCTTTGCTGACCGTCTGGCTCCGGGATCTTGTAATTTCACTGGCCATTTCCTGCTTCATCATCGTTTTTCTCTACCAGCCCGTGAAGGTCGAAGGCACGAGCATGATGCCGTCACTCGACGACCAGGAACGTATTTTCGTCAATAAATTTGTCTATCGCATCGAGCCGATCGAGCGCGGCGACATTGTCGTATTCCGCTACCCGCGGGACATCTCCAAAAGCTTTATCAAGCGGGTGATCGCAGTTGGCGGAGATAGAGTGCGCATCGCGGCGGGGCAGGTGTATGTGAACGGCAGGGCTCTTGAGGAAGACTATGTGCCCCGCGAATATGCAGATTTGCGCTCGTATCAAGAAATTGTCGTGCCTCCAAACAGCTATTACGTGCTCGGCGACCACCGCAGCCTTTCGAACGACAGCCGGGATTTTGGCTCGGTCAATGTGGGGTTTATCTACGGAAAGGCTGTTTTTGGCTATTGGCCGGTGGATAAATTGGGCCGGTTACACTAGCGCACAGCCTCGAGTAGAGAAAATCTTCTTACAAGCGTAAGTAAGTATTGGCCGCAGACGACATCCCTGTTAAAATCTATAAAATCCACTCCCCGGAGTCACAATGCAAGCAATCCTTGCGCTGGAAGACGGCAAAATCTTCCGAGGCAAAGGCTACGGAGCTAAGGGCGAATGTCAAGGGGAAGTAGTTTTTAATACTTCCATCACCGGCTATCAGGAAATCTTTACTGATCCTTCCTATACCGGGCAAATCGTAGTTCTCACCACCCCCGAAATTGGAAACTACGGCACCACCCCTGAAGATAACGAGTCGAATCGCCCCTATATCGAAGGCCTCATCGTGCGCGAATTTTCGCGTGTAAGCTCCAACTGGCGGTCGCAGGAAGTGGCCGAAGAATTCCTTGGGAAGTTCAATATCCCTGTCCTCGCCGATATTGATACGCGGGCCCTTGTGCGCCACCTGCGCGACAACGGAGTGATGCGCGGCGTGATCTCAACGCTGGAATCGAATACTGAGAAGCTGATTGCCAAAGCTCGATCGTTCCCCAAGATGGATGGAATGGACCTGGCGAAGGTGGTCAGTACCAAGCACACCTACGTTTGGGAAACCGGCGAGCGCTCACATCTTCCGGATGAAATCGTCGGCGTAAAAGACGAACCCGCGCGCTTTCACGTCGTGGCTTACGACTTCGGCATCAAGCACAACATCATGCGCAAGCTGCGGGCCGAAGGCTGCAAAGTCACAGTCGTTCCCGCGCAGACGAAGGCGGAAGACGTCATCGCGCTCAAGCCGCATGGAGTTTTCTTGTCGAACGGCCCCGGCGACCCTGAGCCATGTACTTACGCAGTGGACAACATTCGCCGCCTTATGGGCCGGATGCCAATTTTCGGAATTTGTTTAGGCCATCAACTCACGGGCCTCGCGCTAGGCGGAAAAACTTACAAGCTGAAGTTTGGCCATCACGGTGGAAATCATCCGGTGAAACAGATGAACACCGGCAAAATCGAAATCACGGCGCACAATCACAACTTTGCTGTCGACCCGGATTCGCTGCCACAAAGTGAAGTTGAACTTACACACATCAATTTGAACGACAACACGCTCGAAGGCCTGCGGCACAAGAATTTGCCGCTGTTCAGCGTGCAGTATCATCCGGAAGCTGCACCCGGCCCGCACGACTCGCATTATCTCTTCAAGGATTTTGTGAAGATGATGGAGGAGTGGAAGGGGTAACCCAAGAAAATTTATAAATGCCCAAACGAACTGACATACAAAAGATTCTGATTATCGGCTCTGGCCCCATCATCATCGGCCAGTCGGCGGAGTTCGACTACTCCGGCACACAAGCCTGCAAGGCGCTCAAACAAGAAGGTTATGAAGTCATTCTGGCGAACTCGAACCCCGCCACGATCATGACCGATCCTGAGAGCGCCGACCGCACATACATCGAACCGCTCACGCCGGACTACCTGGAAGAAATTATTCGCATCGAGCGCGAGATGTCGCCGAGCGCTGGCTTTGCAGTTCTTCCCACGGTCGGCGGGCAGACTGCGTTGAACCTGGCGATCGACCTTGCTGACTCAGGAATTCTTGAACGCTACAACGTGCAGTTGATTGGCGCACAGATTAGCGCGATTAAGAAAGCCGAAGACCGCCTCTTCTTTAAAGACGCCATGCAGAAGATCGGCCTTGACGTTCCCAAGTCTGCGCTGGTGGGCAACCTGAAAGACGGCTTGGAGTTTGCGGGCAAAATTGGATTTCCTGTCATCATTCGTCCGTCATTCACCCTCGGCGGTAGCGGCGGTGGTATCGCTTACAACCGGGAAGAGATGTCCGAAGTTCTTTCCCGCGGCCTCGATTTTTCGCCTGTTCATGAAGCTTTGATTGAAGAGTCGGTGCTCGGCTGGAAAGAGTACGAACTGGAGGTGATGCGCGACACGAAAGACAATGTCATCATTATCTGCTCGATTGAAAATTTTGATCCGATGGGCGTACATACTGGTGACTCCATTACCGTCGCCCCCGCTCAGACGTTGACCGACCGCGAATATCAGATGATGCGCGATGCTTCGTTGGCCATCATTCGCGAGATCGGCGTCGAAACCGGCGGTTCGAATATTCAGTTCGGCGTGCACCCGCATACCGGCCGCATGGTCGTGATCGAGATGAACCCCCGCGTCTCGCGGTCTTCTGCGTTAGCCTCGAAAGCGACAGGATTCCCTATCGCCAAGATCGCCGCCAAGCTCGCGGTCGGCTACACGCTCGACGAGATCGAGAACGACATCACCGGAGGCGCGACGC
>JAJPHW010000128.1 GCA_021325035.1 Terriglobia bacterium | reverse complement strand
GGCAACGCCAGCAAATTCTTTTCGGCGCGGCTGAATGTCAATGTGCCGGGCATGTGTTACCCCTGCACTGGCAGCATGGCACGGCGAACCTCATACCATGCTTTTGAGGCTTCTTGCTCGGCGGCGTACGCCTCGTCGCAGGCATCTTGATGTTTGCGATAAAGCTCAACACCAACAAATTCGGCCACTGCTTTGTCATATTCACGGCCCGCGATATTTGCGGCAGTCCTCAAGCGACACGCTTCCACTTGCAAAACCGTTGCTTTGGTAATCAATTCTTCCTGAGTGTTTTCCATAAATTCTCCTTAGCCTCGTTGTGCGGCCCGGTCGTTCGGGCTGACGTTTTCAAACTTGGTAATCACGTCGTCGGGACAATCCGGGTACAGTTTCTTGATTTGCTCCCGCGTTCCCGTGATGAACTCGTCGCTGTTGTGCCAGCGGCGAATAATCGCATACCGACCGCTCGTCGGATGCGTTAAGCCAACAAAATATTTCGGCCCGGTTTGAATCGCGGGCGCAGGTTTTTCAACCCGGCTAAAAGATTCGGGAAACGCTTCTTGCAAAAGCTGCGCAACGCCGTCATCTATTCGCCAAAAAACTCGGCCCGTTGAATTAACGCGAATGTCTGCCATTGAATTAAACCTCCGCCAGTTCCGCGCAGGCGGCGCGTAATTCGGCGCGCAAATCCCGGCTGATTTCCGCGTTTATGGCGGAATGTACAAGATTGTCGTTTTCTTCCGGCGTTTCCAGTTTGGAAATTCGCTGACGAATACGCCAGATTTTCACGACGTGTTCTACAAAGATTTCGTAGATTGATTTCATTTCATCTCCTAGCCGCTGGGTGCGGCGCAAAAGGCTTGTGGCCTGCGTACAACAAAGCAAATAAGTGTTACGGGGTATCGCCGGAATAAAAGTCAGGAAGAAAGTCTGGTCAAACTTTTCAGCCAAAAGAGCGGAAGTCAAACGCGCCGAAAGTCAGGCAAAAGTCAGGCAAAAGTCTTGGATGCGGAATCGAAAGCCCGGTAATCGCGCCCTAAAGGCGCACTTATTGCGGGAGTTTCATTTCGCGGTTGTGTGTAAAAAAGTAGGCGCACGGTTGGCGGTGGACGCTGACAGCAGAATGAGAGGCCCATATCTCTCTGATAACTGGCGTCTTATGGTGTCACTGCCAAATGCTATGAGTCACTAGCAGCATTGCACTTGCACGGCACGTCGCAGGAAAGATGAGCGCGCGCCGGGCGGCTGGCAAGTAGAGCATGGCGGCTGCTCCCGATTCAGGTGGCGCATACGCCCGCATCTGCTTGTAAATGCAATATAGGCGTCGATGTTTTAGGTCGGTATTCCGGCGCGGCCAAGGCAATAGTCAGGGCACAGCCGGGGCGTGGCGGCGATTGCCGGGGCATATAGTCAAGCCCGTGGGTTAGTAGTGCTTGTTCGCTTGTGTTGGTGGGGTTGATTATTTCAGAATTTTTTCTGGCTTTGCGTTTGGGTCGCCAGTGCGGATTATTTCTGCCACGCGCGCATCCAACGCTTTCTGGTTGCACCCTTTGCCGCGTGCGTGCTGGTTTCCCATGCAATGTGAATAGCCATGCAACTTTGCGCTTTTTCTGATGCCTGCACGTTGGGCTTTTTTAAACGCGAGCGTTGCGGCTAATCGGCGCATAGTTACACTATGGCGATTTCGTCGCTCAGGTGTCCATCCCGCGATACATTTTTCGCTGTGGGTTTTCCTATCGCCAATCTTCGCACGAAGCGCGGTAGTAAGTTTCCACCACCAACGACGTAGCCGTAATTGCACGGGATGATTGAATTGCATCTTTGCATTGTGGCCGGGTATAAAGCGCATCGGTTGGCCTTTACGAAAACCGCGCTTCTTCCAACTTGATTTTGCAATGGGCGCGGGCTTTCCGCATCCGCATTCACACAGTTTTGGTTCCATAGGGTTCGCATCCTAGCATTGAGCCGTCTTGATAATCGAGGATTGTTTTGCTGGGTTGCTGGTGTAATACGGACGCTTGGCTGCCCGCCAATTGACGCTCCGTGTGATTGACCGTATGGTTTCCGTTTCTACTTCGCAACCGTATTGGTCGTTCAGGATGTTTTCGATTCGCTGGACAGTGCAACCACGCAGCCATAATCGGCGCACGAATTCTGCAATGCTAGTGTGTTTCTTTTCCACGGTGTTATTCGAGGTCACCCGGCTGTGATGTCTGCTGTTGCAAAGAGCCGTTGATTTCAATGCAAAGGAGGATGAGCATTTTCGTGCGTTCATCTGGATTCAAAACGGCTTCGATTTGAAACTGTCTGCCGCCAAACCAAACTTGCTGGCCGGAATTGATGCCGCTCAGATAGCGAATCACTACCTGATGGCTCGCTTGGGAAACGAATTCGTGAGCCGCGAACTTTTCCGCGCCAGATAAGGCTTCGATTGAAGCCCAGACATTTTCGTAAATTGTGTTTGCGGAAAGATTCTGCCCACCCGTGCTATCTTGCATTGGCGAAAGCTGCACGATGTCTATTCGGTGCCGCAACCGCCCGGCAAACAGTGTGGGAGTTCGTTTTTGGATTACCTGTTGGAAGGGCATGGCTAATAGCTCCATTCAATGTCGGACGGGTTAACATCCGTTGGAAAATTCATGTGCGCTACATTCACTTTTTTCTGCCGTGGTTTGCGATACGGTTTGTCCCAAGGGTAAAGAAACCAAGAATTGTGGGCGTTCTTGCAATCAGCACCGCATCGTTTTGCCGTGAATTCTTCGGCTGCTTTCTGGTCGGGAAAAAGCCAATATCGCCAGCGACGTTGACATTTGTTGAGCACAAGCCACGCGCCGTCGCCTGCCATGTAATCAGAAAAGGGCAACTTTTTTGCAGCGGCAAGCTGGTTATCAGTTCTTCGCTTCCGGGTTGTGGTTGTTTCTGCCATATTTTTGTGATTCAGCCCGGCTGCTCATCCACAACCGGGCTGAATTTTCCGCGCCAGCAGTTCGCGTTGTCCTATGAAGCAACGCGAGGCGCGGCTCGACCGGCTGACCAAGCACGGGAGAGCTTGTATAAAAATTCGTTTGGGGTTTTGCCCTTAGTCAGCCACCAAATCCGGTGTGTGTTACGGGGCGTCGCAATCCGCTTTTCTTGGGCGTCACGCATTTCACGCAACGCCACCACATCACGCAAATCACGCATCACGCACCACAGGAAACAAAAAATCTCTTATTTTCTTACACTTCTAAAACGCGTGGTAAGCAAATGCGTGAAATGCGTGATTTCCCGGCTTTTCGCAAAATTGGTGCGCTGTAGGTGCGTGATGCGTGATTTGCGTGATTCGCCCCGGTTGCGCGGCTTGCACACGAAAATTCAATTCGCGGCATACCAGTACCGGGAATAGGCGCGCGGCTCCATCGCGCGGTTGGTTAACGGCTCCGCGCGAATCAAAACCTTCGAGCCCATTCGGTTTTCACTGCTGATACTCCAAAGTGAACCAAGCGTCCACGGTTTTTGTCTTGAGTTGCTTCTCGCCAATCCGCACCTTTCTTAGCCCGCGCAATTCGTCCAGTTTTTCGGACACCCATTCGGACGATTTATGGTCGCCAAAAACAACGCGCCGGATTTCGCCAGTTGTAAGCGGACCGTCTTCCAGTTTGCGGAGGATTTTTGTGTAATCCGGGTCGGCTGCATCCCCGAACACATATCGCACGCTTTCTTCGCTGTAGTCCCAAACAGCCAAGGCAGCGTACAGGTGTTCTTTGCGGATTTCGCGCGCGCCGTCCAGCAGCGCATACAGAAGGCTTAGGCGGACGACATGGGCTTCCGCCCGGCTGAGCAGTGCATCCGTCATCGTTTCGCCACGTGTGGTTAGGCGTTTGTATTCCTCTGCCCAAATCTTTTCCGTTTCCGCATTGCGTTTCAGTGCGCCTGCGCCCCGTGCCGCTTCCAAAGCCGCGTGCAGTTTTGCAACCACAGCGTTGCAATCTAAATTGCCCATATCGCCCTTCGGCAAAAGCTTCACACGCTGCGTCCAAATAAACAGGAAGCGATTGGCGAAGCCATTGGCACGGTCTGTGGATGTAAGTCTGTCGAGCAATTCCTTACGCGTAATGTGCGCAATTGTGGACAAGGAAACGTTCCGCACTTTCAGCGGGTCTTTCCGCGTGAGCACGCCCATCGGTTTTCCATCCCATGCATCGCGCATGACCGCCGATAGTGTGTTTTCTTCCCGTTTCATAACGGCAAGCAGTTCCGCAAATTCCGAAATTTCCACGAGCACGCTGGGCGCGATAGGTTCGGGCAGCGTTTCCTTTTCGTCATCTTCGTCGCCCTCTGGCTTTTTCTTTATGAGCGCGGCAATCAAACCTTGCCCGGTTGAAAGTCCGTGCAGGATGTTTTCTTTGAATCCCGGCTGCACGCGCTCGATAACATCCAGCACGGCGTTTGTCGTCGTCCCTTTGCGCGATATGGCTGAGTTGCCTACGGTCAGGAAATAATCGGCAGGATAGTGCGTATCCGCCGTCACCTTGTAGTGAGCCTCGCGTTGAAACAGCACGCCCGCGCAAGCAAGGACGTTCGACAGGATTGATGCCCGGTCGGTTTCCAGCACTGGCTCCAGCAACTTCACGAATTCCCCAGCCACCCCGTGAAATGCCTCGGCAGCCATGCCCGTTGGTCGAGGCTTTGGCGGCTTGGGCTGCCTCATCGCTTTTTCGAGCGTTGCTGCCTGAATTGCAATGTCAATACATTGCACAAACGGGTGTTGGGTAAACGGGTCTTCCTCCGCGTCCCAATCCATGTACTTGAGGTGCAATTCGCTTATGTCTTTTACGCTTTCCATCTTTAGGCGAAAGGCTTGCGGCAAAGTTCTGAGCACTTTGTTTACGAAACTCTTGCCGCTCGCGTCCTGGTCTTCGCAAACAAACACGCGCCGCGCCCTTTCGATAATCGGAAAGTCCGCATATTCCGGCAGCCAACCTTCACTGCCGCTTATCCCAATCGCAACGTACCCGTAGCTCGCGAGTGTATGGCAATCCGATTCGCCCTCAGTAATAAAGAGGTCGTACTTCTTGAGCACCAGACCTTTCAAGTGCGGATTGCTAAGACCGTAAGGTGTGTGCGGGTCAGCCGGGCTAAAGAGCGTGTCGTGGCTATCGGCAGAGAGCCGCAACTTTGTTCCGAGAATTTTCCCGGCCTCGTCATGGTAAGGCCAACCAACAACTGTCTTGCCCCGGTAGCTCACTTCGCGCGCATCAAACAGGTATTGCAATAGCCGCGTGTCGAGCCCTTTGAGTTTGCAATATTCTGCCAGCGTAAAACCCTGCCAAGTTTCCTGTTGTGAGGGTTTGAGCTTTTTCGGCTTGGGCGGCGCGGCAATAACAAACTCGCCCGTGCCCATTCGGCGGCGGATTTCTTCAACAACTGTTTCCGTCGCGCAACCATTCTGGCACTTAATATCATCGCTGCCGAACAGTTGGAGATGCCCGTGCCCGCAGCACGGGCACGTCATCTCCTTTTCGCTACCACTAGCACCGCATACGCGGCGTACGTCGTCGTGATTTAACCGCTTGAAATTATTTGCCACTTTCTCCACCTTTCCTAAATGTCTTCCGCCCAATGAAATTTCTTGGCTTCCCCGGAATAATCTTCCACTGCAATGACAGTTCCTTCGCCAGTGCCGCCACGCGGAAGCGCGATAACAAGACCGCCTACGCCACCGCCGTTGCCTTCTTTGCGGTAAAGAGTGCAATCGCGCATGGTTGGCTCAAGGTTTCTCTCTTGCAGCTTTTTAAGAACGCTCCGGTACCAAGGTTCTGGGGAGGTAGCCCTGTTATCAAGCCACGCCTGCGCTTGGATTATGGCTTCTTCTTTCGTCTTGTGCAGTTTCGTCTCAGGCTTGAGTACGGTTGTGATTCCCGCGCGCGTTCGCGGTTCAATCGTAGTTTTCACAAAAGAAGACGCTGCTCCCTTAAAGAGCCAAACGGCAACCAAACCTTGGCACAATTCCTCAATATCCTGTGGTCGCCAAATCACGACGCGCAAGGTTAAGCCGGGGTAATGGTGTGATTTGCCGATTATTGAGAATCGCAAGCCATGACGATTACAGAATAGGAACAACGATTGGAGCGTGACATCGCTCATGCCGTAAGGTTCGGCGAAGGCGATATTGCCAATGTGCCTGCAATGGTCGAAGGCTTCGTGTAGCTCCCAACGGTCGGATGTGGTGAGGAGTTTTTCCAACCAGTTTGGGAGCGATAATTCCCCATCCGGCACTTGCACGTCTTTCAGTTGTTGCGCAAGGTGCGAAGAGGGACGGCGGCGCAATGCTACAAGTTCCTCTGGTGTGCATTCCACTTTCATGCTGCCTCCTGTTGCGTTTCGGGCAGAAATGTCTCTAATTCCCGACGAAACACATCGGAACTTGTTATCCGCTCAACGATGGAACTGATTGTCGTTGTGTTTTCAGCTATGAAACAAAGAACCGCCTCGGTTTGGTGTTCCAAAGTCCCTTCTCGAATTCCAGAAAGGTTCAACGCTACGAGCATTTCCAGCATTGCGTACTGCCCTTTCGCGCCAGTTGCTTGCGTTGCTGACCACGCCGCCGCCGCCCATCTGGCGAATTCATCCGAGGCAACGTACTTTGTCGCCTCGTCTGCTATTTCCGCGTGGCCGCGAGTGGGCGACAAAGAATCAGGGGAAGAGAGGAACGATTCATGCAAATACTGTGGGCAATCTTTTCCGTTGAGAATGTAGCCGCCCTCAAACCGGACAAGATATTTCTTACCGCGCTCGGTTTTGGGCGCAGTTTCGATAACTCCGAAACGGCAAACGCCGTTGAATGGTCGTACTAAAACGCGGTCTCCCGCTTTGAATTTTGCTGCTGTAGCCATATGAGATTCTCCTTTGCGTTGGTAAAAAGATTCATTGCGCCCAAGCGCGGCACGCCGCTTGGGATTGCGCCGCTGCGCCGCCCATCGAAGGACAGCGAACGGTCGCGGTTGCGCCGCTTCTGCCATTCTTTGCGCCGGGCGTGCCGGGCGGCTTTCAGCTTCGCTTGGTATCGTTGCTGGCGTGTAACCAACTTTTTCGTTTGGGCACACGTCTCCCGAAGAACCGCCGAGTTTGTTTGAATTTCCATTCGGGTTATGCTGCGGTTTCTTTTTTTCTTTCAATCCACTTTTCGAGGTCCCGGCGCGTAAACATCTTTCTGCCGCCGCGCCCGGCTCGCACAAACGGCAAGCCGTTGGCAACCCAACCACGAATAATGCCCTTGGTTAGTCCGAGGAATTTAGCCGCCCCAATCGCATCCAACAAAATTGGCGTAGGGGTAGCGTTCAAAACACTTTGATTTTTTGGCAAGGGAGAAACTCCCTAGTTTTTAGGCTAATGCCCATTCGGAAAGCCCTTGTACCAACACCGGCTAGTAACTTAAGCGGCGGCGCGTGTACTCGGTTAACTCTATTCCGGGTGTGCCTTTCCTGTTGAACGCTAGTAGGGGTTACTAGCTATTCGCGCGCCCGGCTTTCAACCTGCACATGAGGCAGTAAAATCATTTTACATTTTCGGGTCAGGGAAATCTACATAAAAATTGAATGAAAGCCGCTACCAGCGTCTATTACAAGTTTTGTGCTTGATTTGTGCTTGTAGAACTGAAAAAGTGCGGAAACTAGCAGCAGCTATCAACCAGTAAAATCAAAGCAAAATAACGAGGTTAGCGATTCCAAAACACTTAGCGGATGCCATGAATATTTTCCTAAGTCCAGCGCGTCTGCCAATTCCGCCATCCCGGCCCTTCACTCAATCATAATACCTGCGCAGGCATTTCCGGCTAAGCCGAGCAGTCACGTGCTCCCATAGCCTTCCCAAAAGGCCGCCAATCGGCCATTTCAGGCGGGTATTGCACCGGCACTAGGGCCGTTCGACTCTATTCAGCGGACGCGCGCCTGATTTATCATCCCCTCGTACTAAACACGGTAGCAGCCAATAATGGAGAAGCCATGCCCCGCCTAATCATCGCCCAACGCAATTTTCTTAAAGTCATTTCTGCGAGTTTTGCTCGCGGCAAGGCCCTATGTGTATTATTCGCGCTTTGTTCGGCGATGGCGATCGACTCTCCGGCTCAGACATTCCAGACGCTCGTCAATTTCAACAGGAGCAATGGCGCCTCGCCAATCGCCGCGCCGCTGCAAAACATTGACGGAAACCTTTATGGCACCACGCCGCAAGGCGGTCTCTACAACTCTTTATGTTCTGGAAGCTGCGGCGTTGCGTACGAAATGACGCCAGGAGGCACGCTCGCGGCGTTCTTCGATTTTTGCAATCGGGCTGGTTGCCCGGACGGCTTCGCGCCTCTCGCGGGTCTTGCGCTCACGCCCGACGGCACCATGTACGGCACAACTTCGCAGGGAGGCAGCAGCACCGATCAGGCAGGAACGGCATTCAAAATAGACATCGGCGCCAATTACACGCAGTTGGATGATTTCTCCGGCCCCAGCCTTCCCTTCACCACCCTCGCGCAGTACATCAACGGAACCTTTTATGGAACGACGCTCTTGGGTGGAACCTACGGGTACGGCAGCGTGTACACGCTAAGCCCGGCAGGCGTGCTCACTACGATTTATAGCTTCAATAAAACCAATGGTGAATCTCCTAGCAGCATGGTGCTCGGCCGCGATGGCAACTTTTACGGCACCACCACCGCAGGCGGATCGGGCACCGCCTGCAACCAGCAAGGCTGCGGCACAGTTTTCCGCCTGACGCCCGCCGGCAAGCTAACGGTTCTGTATAACTTCTGCACCGGCAAATGCCGCGACGGCTCGGCCCCTGCAAGCTTAATTCAGGCCAGCGATGGCAATCTTTACGGTGTGACCAACGGCGGTGGCCGCAGCAGCGTAGATGGAACTCTATTTAAAATTTCGCTCAGCGGCGCTCTCAAGACGATTTACAGTTTCTGCACTCTCACCAATTGCACCGACGGGTTATCGCCGCAAACCATCATCGAGGGCAGCGATGGCAATCTCTACGGCACGACTGCTGGCGGCGGCGATCTCAACTGCAATGCGCAAATCGGCGGCGGTTGCGGAACGGTATTCGAAGTCACGAGTACCGGCTCGCTCACTACGCTGCACACCTTTGAATCCACCGATGGCGCGTATGCCTATGGCTTGACCCAGTACACGAACGGATCCTTCTACGGAGTCACCAGCAACGGCGGCAGCAGTTCGATATGCACTTTGGGATGCGGCACCATCTACGAGATCAAATCCGGCCTCAGCCCATTTGTCAGCTTCGTGTTCCCCGCTGCCAAAGTTGGCGAGACTGTCGGCATCCTTGGTCAAGGATTCACCGGCACAACCAGCGTGAAGCTGAACAACACTCCAATGAATTTCACTGTCGCATCCGACACTTACATTCAGGCGACCGTTCCCTCTGGCGCATCTAAGGGAAGCATCACCGTAACAACACCCGGCGGAACATTGAAGAGCAACGTGCCCTTCAACGTGATTCCGTAAAGCGCTTTCCGTATCGGCATGGAGTTCCAACACAAAGTTGTTAAACTAGCCTCATGTCCAATCCGATACAACCGAATGTGAAACTTGTGAGCCGCTCCGATTATCGCGAGACTTACGCCAACAGCGTGCAGGTCCGCGTCAATGTTTGGGATTTCTTTCTCGTCTTTGGAACCATGCAGCAGGCCAGCGAAACCCAGGTGGAAGTCCATAACTTTCAGGGCATCTACCTCAGCCCGCAACAAGCCAAGGCCCTCGCGGCGGTGTTGAACCAGAACGTCGCCAACTACGAGAGCGCCTTCGGAGAAATCAAACTCGATCCACGCATGAATCCTTCCGGGCCGGTGCATTAAACCGCGGTGCCGCGCCTCGACGTGGAACATCGCAATTTTTCTCCGGCCACAGTTTTTGCGTTTTTATTTTTGGCGTTGGCCGCAACCCACTGGCCCCTGTTGCGCCTTCCCTACTTCTGGGATGAAGCCGGTTACTACGTCCCCGCCGCGCGCGATCTGCTGCTGACCGGGTCTTTCATTCCGCATACCACGCCATCGAATGCCCATCCCCCGCTGGTGATGGCGTGGCTTGCATTGTGTTGGAAAATATTCGGCTACTCACCCTTCATCACTCGCGTGGCGATGCTCGCGGTCGCGGCTTTTTCATTGACTGGATTGTTTCGCCTCGCGCGCCGCATTGCGAATGTGCAAGTGGCCATTGCCTCGGTCCTCTGCACGGCAGTGTATCCGGTGTTTTTCGCGCAAAGTTCCATGGCCCATGTGGATCTCGCAGCCGCTGGCTTCACTTTCTGGGCGCTCGACGCCTATTTCGCCGAAAACTTCATCATGACGGCGTTCTGGTTTTCACTAGCGGCGCTGGCCAAGGAAACCGCAATTCTCGGCCCCGCAGGCCTTTTTGGATGGCAGCTCATCAAAACTTACTTCATTTCGGGGTGCCCCGTTCCTTATCGCGCCCTTTGCGATAAGGGGCGGGACGTCAGCGAAGTCGAGGAACCTGCTTTTAATCTCAAGAAATTCATAGCCTTAGCAATCCCCATTCTTCCACTTGCTCTTTGGTACGCCTATCACTACTCGCGCACCGGATTCGTCTTCGGCAATCCCGAATTCTTCCGCTACAACGTCGCTTCGACTACGAACCCTCTACGGATTTTTCTCGCACTACTCATGCGGCTCTACCAAACGCTGGGATACATGAATCTTTTCGTTCTCACCATCACGGCGGCACTCGCCATGAAGCTCCAGCCGGTCGCAGATGGGGATGGGGAGCGCCCGCGCATCGCTATTGCCGACCAGCTCGCGCTTCTCTCCGTCATCGCTACTTATGTTCTGGCTCTCTCCGTCATAGGCGGAGCGGTCCTTGCGCGCTATATGCTTCCTGTGGTTCCGCTCGTCGTCATCATTTGTGTTTCCACTCTATGGCGCCGTTTTGATTGGTGGAAAAGCGCTCTTGCATGTGTGGCTCTGGCCTTTGCACTCGGGTTATTTATCAACCCTCCTCACGGATTTTCCCCCGAAGACAACCTCGCCTATGCCGATTTCATCCGCTTGCATCAAAGCGCGGAGAATTTCCTGCAAGCGCACTATCCGAAAGACTGCGTTTTGACGGCCTGGCCCGCGAATGATGAATTAACCCAACCTTTTCTCGGCTACGTGTCGCAGCCAATGTGCGTTGTGCGTATTGAGAATTTCGCCGCAGAAGAGATCGTCGGCGCAGCCATGCAAAATGTCCGGCAGCCATCTTTTAATGTCGCGCTGGTTTTTTCTACGAAATATGATCCGCCGGGCGGCTGGTTCCAGGGGTGGCCTGCTTGGCAATCCTGGAAGATACGCTTTTTCGGATATCACCGCGACCTGCCGCCCGATGTGGCCGCGCAAATCCTGGGTGGAAATCTGGTTTATCGCGCAAATCGGAATGGACAATGGGCCGGCGTGATTGAGATCGACCCAATCGAAGACGCGGCCCTGCCCTCCAGCAACTTATTGCGGTGAGACCGTTCCCGACGGTGGAACCGTACTGGGTGGCGTGGTTCCACCGGGATTAGACGTATCTGGCGGCATTTGTCCCGGCTGGTTTGGGTTCGGCACGCCATTATTGGGATTCGATTGTCCCGGATTTGATCCCGGAGTACTTCCCGGAACGGTGGCCCCTTGCGTTGCAGTTCCCGGCGCAGGCACAGTCATACCCGGTTGGGGAACCGCTGTTCCTGGGGTCGGGGCTGCGGTTCCGGGTGCTGGAGCGACAGTTCCCGGCGAAGGATTCACCGTTCCTGGAATGGTTTGGCCAGGCATGGGTCGCGCGCCGCCGGGGGAGGATGGCGTCGCCGATCCAGACTGGCCAATAGCGTAAGAAATACAAAATGTCGAAAGCGCTGCAAGTAAGAATGCGTTACGAATTTGATTTTGAATTTTCATGATTTCAACCTCGTGCGCATTCCGCGCAACATCCTCAGGCTATGGAAAATGGGTGAAAATCAGAATCCGAAGGAAACTCTAGAAGGAGTATCGTTTTCTGGTAATTCTGTCTCAGGCTTAATGTGTAGTCCCGGCGTGGAAATCGCGCCGGCGTTGGTCTGCATTCGATGGCAGGAATTCATCTTGTTTGCGATGAGATTGTTTGCGATGAGCAAGCGAGCGGAATTCAGTCGCTAACTTTACGCCACAACGGAATCCCCTTTGCACCGAGAGCCAGCGCGCCCAGCGAGGTCGGCTGGGGAGCATTCGCCGTTTCCGCATTCGAACAACTGCCTGCAAGAATCGCCGTGTCCGGCTCGGTCTCGTAGGCATACTCCAGGATGTGCAAGGAGCCAAAGATTCCATCTCCTGTCCTGACGTGCGTCAGCTTCACCTTCATCCAGCCATAGTGGGTCTTGCCCGCGATGGGAAACTCGAAACCGAAATAATTATCCTGACCAAAAACAAAGTTGCCGCGGTGGTGGTTCTTCGTTCCGCCGCCCAAGGGGCCAAAAGAAAACAGCAACCCGTACCACTGCCCTTCTCCAAACTGTCCGCCCGGCCCGATGCTCGCACCCGACGCTACCGCCGATGGGAACCCGTTGGCCGCAAGTAGATTGCCGGCCCCCGGAACATTTGGCGTCAGGAATCCCCGGTTCCAGTAGCAGCAGGTGAGCGAGGACACGTTGCTGCTGACTTCCGCGACGTTGAATGGGGCAATCTCCTGTTCCGCCGGATTTAACGGAAAACTTTGTGTAGACGGGAGCACAACTGTCGATTGCGTACAAACCGGTGCTGCATCCGCAGTGACAGTGGAGGCAAGCAGAGCAACTCCGGCAGCGCCTGCCGATAAGGCGTAGGCGGTAAGATGTGCCCGTAATTTTTCAGGAATTTCAGTGGGTGTCCTGTGCACCTTGTTCCGATAAGAAAATTTCATAAATCGCTCCTCCGCATTTGCCGTGACCTCACCGGACTCACTGCAGACCAAACACAAAGACCGCTCCACGATCAGGGCCAAGACGCGGCGCCCCTCCAACGACCACATCACCGCTGATTGCTACGGATGAACCCAGCACGGAAAGATTTCTGGCATCAGAGCCGTGCATCACGATAACTGCATTTTGGCCCCCCACTTTTTTGGTGAACACATAGACCGCCCCTTCAGACGGGAAGGCGGAACCTCTGAAATAGCCCCCGCGAAATAGTGGCGCGGAAAAGTATGGCGCGCCGACCGCGATCCGGTTGCCGTCGATCGCAACCGCCAAACCAAAACCCGCTTGCGTCACAGGCGCGATAAGATTGGCTTTTTCGGCCATATTTTGCCAGCCGTTTGCCGGCTTGGTGAAAACGTAGGCCGCACTCTCAGGATTGGCGCCAACTGGACCATATGGTGCCCCGGCTACCAACGTGTCCCCGTCAATCGCCACCGATGTCCCCATACCGTCATGCGGAGTTCCAGGCAGTGAGGTCAGTTCCGCCGTCTGCGTCATACTCGCCCAGCCATTCGCAGGTTGCACGAACACGTACGCCGTTCCTGCACCGTGTTGCGGCGCTCCCGCCACTATTGTCTGGTTGCTGATGGAAACAGATGTGCCGAGTCCGTCACCGAGGTTTCCATCACTGGCGGTTAATTTCGCAGTTTCGGTTGTGCTGATCCATCCACCGGCCGGTTCTACGAAAACATATGCTGCGCCTGGATCGCTATATGGATACTCGCCGGGTGCGCCGACTACAATAGTGTTGGCGCTTATCGCGACCGACGTTCCCAGCCCGTCGAAAGAAGCGCTGTCCGAGACCACTGTTAACTTGGCCGTCTCCTTTAGCTTTCCGGACCAGCCGCCGGCCGGCTTAACATAAACGTACGCCGCACCCGGCCCGCAAGGCCCAAATTGATCTTCCGAATCCCCAACCACGATCGTATCTCCGCTGATCGCAATGGAACGGCCAAAATATTCGCAATTTCCTGCATCAGAAGGAATGAGGATCGCGCTTGGCTGCACATTATTCCATCCCTTGGTTGACTTCAAATAAACGAAGGCAGCAGGAGTCGAGCCGCCATATGGGGTTCCAGACACGATAACGTCAGCGCCTATCGCCACCGACGTGCCCACGTAATAACCGAATTGGCCGCTAGGGAAGCCTAATTCTGCCAACTGTGCCGCTACTCCTTGGGTTAGGGAATTGTTTTGCGGCAAAGGTGACGATTTATCTGAGCCAGCCGCCAACACGGACACGAAGGAAAACAGAAAGAACGCGATCAAGCGGAGATTTTGCATCGGAACCTCAGGAGCCCCTAACGCCCGGGGGCGCAGGACAGGGAAACTACGCTGACCGCCATTCTCCTGCCACACTCGCGGTGTGTCAACCGCAATTTATGACTGCATCAAATGGCACGAATGGGTCTTCACGATAAGCCAGACTTCCCGCCCCGGTTGGAGCGCGAGAGAGTCCCGCGCAGCCAGAGTCAGATGAACCTCTAATTCGCTGCCGCAATCCACTTTTGCGGAAACAATCACGTCGCGGCGCTTCAGCTCCAGCACTCGGCCTCGAAGAATATTGCGTGCGCTCAGCCCCTGCGGCAAAATCGTTGCCAACAAAATGTCTCCCGCGCGAATACCTACGCGCAAATCTTCGCCCACCGCGGCCCGCACCAGAGGCGTCTCCAGCAGAATGTTCGCGCCAACCTGGCAGGTCATGGTTCCGCGGTCTTCGTTCAAAGTAAGGACGGTGGCATCGAGAATATTTTCGAATCCGGCAAGCTGGGCAACCGTCTCCTGCCTCGGGGCGGAAAGAATTTC
>JAJPHW010000172.1 GCA_021325035.1 Terriglobia bacterium | reverse complement strand
TGTGTCTGGTCCGTAAGCCACAACAAGGAGACATCGTCTTCAGAAGCCTGTGCCACGGGGAGACCGGGCCCAACGCCGGAAGGCGAAATGATCTGAGATGGCGGCTGATCCAGTGGGTTGTCGGCAGGGATACGCAGCACCCGATTCGGATCGATCGGCGACTGCCCATGCTTGGCCGACACGATGATCAATGTCGAGTTTGAAAGCCCCTGTTTTTGCAATTCGTTTACGAATTGCCCGATGGCGTTGTCAACGTACTGGATTTCGCCCAGCAACTCCGGCGAAGGAGTACCCAGAGCGTCCAGATAACCGCCGGTCGTGTTGATGCTCTTTTCGACCAGCTTCTGGCCGATGCTAACCGCCTGGAAATTCGCGCCAAAAACGGCCGGAACGGGAGCGCGCTGCGACCCGTCGTGTGTTCTTCCGTCAATTTGGTTCAGAACCGCCTGGATGTGCAGATCGTCGTAGCACTGAATGTTCTGGAAGCTGGAAGTCCAATCGCCGCCAGCGCCCGGGTCGGGAAGCGTGTGGCACTGAGGAACGTTGTATCCCGGCTCAGTGAGTGGAGCGATGTTCGAGTTGATTTCTGGACCGAAGAAATCATCTACGCCATAGCCGCTGGGACCGCCGGTAAACTCGTAGGCTGGATGCTTGTCTGTCCAGGCTGTATATCCGCCAGCCGCACGTACAACTTCGAAAATCGTGTTTGTGCGGATGTAGTTGTGTGGAAATACCGGAGCGCAATTGTTCTTGGGATCGCGGGGCAGATAGTTCACGTCAATGCCGCCGCCACCATCGATGCGGGTCAAATCCACATCAATTTCTTCGTCGAAACCAACCTGGGTGCCAACAACGCTTGGGCAAAGCGCCGGACCGCCGATAATACCGTACGGAGTCGTCTGCGCTGGCGGCGAAAGAGATCGATCGTAGTTGACATCGTAGAACATTCCCGCAGAACGGGTAGTTCCGCCAGTAATCTGCGCGGTCAGTCCGGGGAATGAATCGGATGGGCGGGTGGTTTGCGCTTGCAGATAATTGACGCCAGTCTTGGTCAGGGCGGCGAGGTTCGGGCAGTATGGCGATCCGCCGTTTACCGTGCTGATGCCATTGGCGCAATTCGTGAAATCCAGCGAGTGCATACCGTCAATACTGATGAGCAGGACATGCTTAATGGGGCTCGGTTTTTGTTGATGCAATTCAGCGTTAAGACGGGGCGTTCCGATCGCCGTGAGCAGTGCCGCGGCGGTCAAGCCAGCCTTTAACTTCTTTGAATAGATTGACATACGACTCCTCCTAGTAGAGGCGAGTGTAGAGTTTCTGTAGTAAGGCTTTGGTTAACACGCAATGAACAATTTGTGAAAAGACGGCGAATACATCTGAAAAATCCACAGGCTGTGGAAGTTTGGAGGTCGCGGATTCCGTATTGATGTGATATACCTTCTGCGTTCAATTGAAACTACTTTAGGCGGAGCTCCCCATGGATTTTCTCCATCGCCGTCCCCAAGAACGAGATACACGAACCGGTCAAGAATGTTTATTCTGTGCGCGGCTCGATCCCAACTTCGGCCAACGCCGGACCATAGACAAGCTCGTTCAACACAACCTCGATGAGTCAGCATCGGCGCACCTCACTGAGGACGGATATGTAAAACATCGCATGGTCCAGATCAGCAAACGCCTTTCCGTAAAAATCCCCCAGTCCGGCGCCGCTTAAGCAGCCGCGCTTCTGACCAAACCCTGGTAACTCCGGTAACTTTCGCCGGTTACTCCCCTTTGTTAGCGTAAAAGCACGTACGAGACTGTTTGCGCCGCCAAATCAGCGGACAGTGATGCTTGCGCCGACAAATGCACGACACAACAAAATCGCAATCGGATGAATTGTTGGCAACGCCCATCAAAGATCTGGGCTTGAAGATTGAGGGTTCTCCGCTGGAGCGATTTGTGCAGCGTTTGTATCAGGAACTTGAGATCAAAAAGCTGATGAAGTTTCGTCCAGCATGCTATCTCAGCGATGAATGGGGCTGCCCTTCCGGCGAACCGGTCATCGGGATCCCCTTTTATTTGGCGAGGCCTGACCTCTCGCAGCTCGAAAAAGAAGTCAACGATCTTGAGGACTCGCGCGAAATCATGATGTATTTGCGGCATGAGGCTGGGCACGCATTTAACTACGCCTACCGCTTGCACCGTACCGAAGAGTGGAAAGAGTTATTCGGATCATTTCGCCGTCCGTACCATGACGACTACCGTCCGATTCCCTTCTCCAAAAATTATGTCCGCCATATGGCCGGATGGTATGCGCAGAAGCATCCTGACGAAGACTTTGCGGAAACCTTTGCCGTGTGGCTAACACCACGCTCCGGCTGGAAAAAGAAGTACCGCGGATGGGGCGCGATGCCGAAATTACGTTACATGGACCGCATCGGCCGCAAACTCGGGAACGCCGAACCAATTCGCAAGCGCGGCGAGACCGACATCACCGTGGATGAGATGGAAATGACAGTGGGTGAATTCTATCAACGGAACTCGCAAGAGATTCCCCTGGTTGATCTTGCCCTGGACGCAGATCTTTCCGATATTTTCAATGCCTCAAAACGGCGCAAGAGCTCTCGTCCTGCGCAACCGCTTTTGCACGAAAACCAAAAGCTTGTCGTGGACAAAGTCGCATATTGGACCGGTGTGCAGCGCCCTCTCGTTAAGCGTTTGATCGCCGTGATTGAAAAACGTATCGGGGAATTGCAGCTTTTTGCCGACAAAGAACGGGAAGAAGAACACCTTGCCAACGTCACCGCATACGCAACAGCGCTGGCGATGAGCCACATGGC
>JAJPHW010000091.1 GCA_021325035.1 Terriglobia bacterium | reverse complement strand
TCCGGATGCAGCCCGATGTTCTTTTCGCCGGCCGCTTTCTTCTCGGCATATTTCTTCATCCAGGCTTCCCAGCTCTTTCCTGCGGCGGTGTCGCGGCCGGAGAAGGCAAGTGCGGCGATATCCGAATAAGCGATGGAAATCTTCTGGTTCTGATTTTTAGGAAAGAGGCGAACCAGCGAGTCGTTCAATGTGGGTCCCGTACGACGGTCGAAGAGATAGCCTTCGATGGAGGTGCCGTCTTTGCGGGTGATAGTGATGTCGCCGCGGTAGTCGAAAGCCTTCTCCAGCGCAATGCGAATCTCTTCATCACTGGCTAGCGAGGGGATCCAACCCTCTAGCTTTTCGTGTTGCGTACCGGGAGCGATTTCGAGTGCGTCAGGGTTGGCGGTGAGTTCGCTCATGCCCGCGTCTCCTCCAGCTCCGCACTTGAAGACTGTATTTGTATAAGCGGATGCGCCGCAGCGATGGGCTCGTCCAGCAGCCGTAACGCGCCCGGGTCGTCGTATCGGCCGAATAGTGTCGCTTTTACGGTGTCGAGGAAGCCACGCAGCGAACCGAACGTATCATTCACCGCCGAGGCTTCATATCCGCTGTGCACCATGCAATTGGCGCAACGTGGATTGCCTGACTCCGTGCCGTAATTTTGCCATTCAGTTTCGCGAATCAATTCGTCGAATGAATCCGCGTAGCCGTCCTGGAGCAGATAGCACGGCTTCTGCCAGCCGAAGATGTTGTAAGTCGGCATGCCCCAAGGAGTACAGGCATATTGGCGCTTACCCATCAGAAACTCGAGAAACAATACCGATTGATTGAAGCGCCACTTTTTATCGCGGTTCGACAAGATCGCGCGGAACAATTTGCGCGTGCGGGCGCGTCCGAGAAAGTGCTGCTGGTCCGGAGCTTTATCATAAGAGTATCCCGGCGAAAGCATCATGCCTTCAACGCCCAATTCCATCATCTCGTCAAAGAAAGCGCGCACGCTCTTGGCATCGGCACCGTCGAACAAAGTTGTGTTAGTCGTCACGCGGAAGCCGCGATTTACCGCTTCGCGTACGCCTTCAAAAGCCTTGTCGTAACCGCCTTCGAGACAAACGGAAAGATCGTGGTGCTCGCGTTGCCCGTCTAGGTGGATGCTGAAGGTCAAATATTTCGACGGCTTGAAGAGGTGAAGTTTTTCCTTGAGCAGCAAGGCGTTGCTGCACAAGTAGATATATTTCTTGCGCGCGACCAGGCCTTCAACAATTTCGGCAATCTGCGGGTGCAGCAGCGGCTCTCCGCCCGGAATCGAAACCATGGGCGCGCCGCACTCGTCCACCGCCTTGAAACATTCTTCCGGCGTGAGCTCTTTTTTCAAAATGTGCGCGGGATATTGAATTTTTCCGCAGCCGGCGCAGGCTAAATTGCAGCGGAACAAAGGTTCAAGCATCAGAACCAGTGGGTAGCGCTTGCGCCCCGTTAACTTCTGCCGCAAAACGTAGGACGCAACCGTCCACATTTGTGAAACCGGAACACTCATCGCGATTGCTTGTCTCCTGAAACTTCTATGCTATCAGGTCGGGTTCAAATTTAGATGATTTTTGCCCCGCAAAGGTGCCGAAACTCTACCCTCATTTTGAATGAAAAAATCGTCAATTTTGTGTTGCAAATACAGGCACTTCCGGGCGTTATTCCCGCATAAAATTCCATTCATTTCATGGTATAATTACACATAGTCAAAGTCAGCATAAGTGCTAATAATTTCAGCAATTTGGGTCGAACCAGCCGCTGAAAAAGTAGTGCGAATTTTTGCTCAAAATTGAGCGCCAACCAATCGGAGTTGAATGGCCACCAAAGAGATTACGACTGCCGCGATTGCGGAGAAAAATAAGAACGCAAAAACTCCCGCCAACGGTTCCAATGGAGATTACACCGCCGACTCGATTAAAGTGCTCGGCGGCATGGAAGCGGTGCGCAAACGCCCCGCCATGTATATCGGATCGACGGGCGAGTTGGGATTGCACCATCTCGTTTACGAAGTAGTGGACAACTCGGTGGACGAGGCGCTGGCAGGCCATGCCGACAAGATCGAAGTCACCATTCACCTCGACAACTCCATCACCGTCGTGGACAACGGTCGTGGAATTCCTGTGGATGCAATGGATATTGACGGCGAGAAAATTCCTGCGGCCCAGGTTGTGATGACCACGCTGCATGCGGGCGGAAAATTCGATTCATCTACCTACAAAGTTTCCGGCGGATTGCACGGCGTCGGTGTTTCCTGCGTGAACGCGCTCAGCGAAGAACTGGATCTCGAAATTTGGCGCGATGGATTTACGTGGGAGCAGACATACTCGAAAGGCGAGCCGACCAGCAAGCTGAAGAAATCCGGTGCCAGCAAAAAGCGCGGAACCAAAGTTCATTTTCTTCCCGACCGCACGATCTTCACAGCCACCGAATACAACTACGACACGCTGGCGCAGCGCCTACGCGAATTGGCATTCCTCAACAAGGGCCTGCTGATAACGCTCACCGACGAGCGTACGACGGACGCCAAAACTGGCGAGCCTAAGACCACGGATTTCAAATACAACGGCGGAATCGCCGAGTTCATCAAGCACCTCAATCGCGGCAAGCAAGTGCTGCATGACAAGCCAATCTACATGGAAGCCGAGCGTGACGGCATCGCGATAGAAATTGGGCTGCAATACAACGACGGCTATTCGGAAAGCGTTTTCAGTTTTGCCAACAACATCAACACGATTGATGGCGGAACGCATCTATCCGGTTTCCGTACTTCTCTCACAAGAACCATCAATTACGCCGGTCAACAGTTGGGATTGTTCAAAGATGTAAAAGAAAACCTGACGGGCGACGACGTACGCGAAGGCCTGGTCGCGGTCATCAGCGTGAAGTTGCCGCAGCCGCAATTTGAAGGGCAAACAAAGGGCAAGTTGAATTCTGACATCGCCGGAATTGTGCAGGCCTTCGTCAACGAACGGCTTGGCGCCTATTTCGAGCAGACCCCGGCAGTAGCTCGCAAAGTCATCAACAAAGCGATTGAAGCGGCGCGTGCCCGCGAAGCCGCCCGCAAAGCCCGCGACCTCACCCGCCGCAAAGGCGCTTTGGATGGCGGTGGCCTTCCCGGCAAACTAGCAGATTGTTCTGAACGGCAGCCAGAGCGCTGCGAACTGTTCCTAGTGGAGGGTGAATCGGCAGGCGGAACGGCGAAGCAGGGACGCGATCGCCGCTTCCAGGCGATTCTCCCGTTAAAGGGAAAAATCCTCAACGTCGAAAAAGCACGCTACGACAAAATGCTGGGCCACGAAGAAATTCGCGCCATGATCACGGCTCTTGGCACAGGCATTTCGAAGGAAGACTTCGACCCGTCGAAGCTGCGCTACGGCAAAATCATTTTGATGACCGACGCCGACGTGGACGGGAGCCACATCCGTACGCTGCTGTTGACGTTCTTCTTCCGCCACATGCAGGAGTTGATTAAGCGTAACAACATCTATATCGCGCAGCCGCCGCTCTATTCCATTAAAAAGGGCAAGACTTTGCAGTACATCAAAGACGACCGGGAATACGTGAAAGTTTTAGTCAAGCGCGCTTCGGATGGATTGATCGTGCGCTATGGCGAAGGCGCGGCAAAGCTCGAAGGCGCCAGTCTTTCGCGCTTCATTAACGTGCTGGATGAATATCTCAAACTGTTTGATAAAGTTTTGAAGCGAGTGCGCGACGAGCATGTGACCGAACTGCTGCCCAAGCTCGATCTTTCGAAGCGCACTGATTTTGAAGGTGAGAAGAATTCCGCACCCAAAAAGATCGAAAAACTCGAAAAAGAACTGAAGAAAATCCAGAAGGAACGCCAATTCAAGAGCGTGGAAAGCCGCTTCGAGGAAGAGCACAATTTGTGGGAGGTACGCTTCGTTAACTCGCAGGGCGCCGAACACGTGATCAGTTGGGAGCTCACATCCACGGCTGAGTACCGGCAGCTACTCTCCAAATTCAAGCAGATCGAGGAGTTTATGGAGCCGCCCTTCGTGGTGGAGAGTATCGCGAAGGCCTCCAAAGCGCAGGCTGTGGAAGCTGAAGATGAAACCGATGGCGAAGAGGGTGGGACCGAAGAAGCGCCAAAAGTTGCCAAGAAATCTGCGCGTAAATCCGAGCCGGTGATTGTCGAGAAAAGCACAGCGCGTGAGCTATTCGATTACGTTCTCGCTGAAGGTCGCAAAGATTTAGTCGTGCAGCGCTACAAAGGTCTGGGGGAAATGACTGCGCCGCAACTCTGGGACACGACCATGGACCCCGAGCGGCGCACACTGCTTTCGGTGAAGCTTGAAGACATCGCCGAGTGCGAAACTATCTTCACGACTCTAATGGGCGAAGACGTCGAAGCCCGGCGCAAGTTCATTGAAGAGAATGCGTTGGACGTGAAGAACCTCGACATCTAGCTCGGTTTTGCCATCGGAGGGAATCTAACCGCCTCCTGTGTTAGATTTCCTTCGTGAAGGTTGCCATTGACATCCGGCGGACGACCGAGTTTGGCATCGGCACCTATACGCGTAATGTCGTACGCGCTCTCGGACGGCTTGATCACTCCAATCACTACTTCCTGATCGGTTCGCCGGAAAAAGTTGCGGAAATAGGGGCACTCCCCGCGAATTTCAAAGCGGTCCCCCTGCTGGAACAAGACACCACAACCAAAGGATTTTTGGAGTGCCGCGCCATTCTTAAGCGGCTGCATTGCGATGTTATGCACATTCCGCATCTGTTTTGGCTGCCGCGTGCATTACCGTGCCCTTACGTAATGACAGTCCATGATGTTTTGGAACATATGGCGCGGGCGAATCATCGTTCTGGAATGCGGCAGTCTCTGCATTTTTATTCCACAAGGCGAGTGTTGAAAAACGCTGCCCGTGTTTTAGCGGTTTCGAATTTTACGCGCAGCGAGATTGTGAAACTGTTCCACACGCCGGAAGAACGCATTGACGTGGTTTATAACGCGATTGATGGGCGTTTCCTGCACGGGCATGCATCCGATGCCGACCGCCAGTTTCTAGCAGAGCGTTATCAGATCACCTACCCATTTCTCCTCTATGCGGGGAGAATCACCCCGCATAAAAATCTGGTGCGCATCATCGAAGCGTTTTCCGCGCTCAAAGCTGAACTCAAAAAAGAGGAAAAGTATCCGGATTTAAAACTCATCATCATTGGGGACGAGTTGTCGAAGCATCCAGATCTGCGGCGCACCGTTATTCGCGGTTGTGTACAAAACGATGTGCGTTTTCTCGGCTTTGTACCGATTGATGTGCTGCGCATCTTTTATGACGTAGCCAAAGTTTTTGTTTTCCCGTCGCTGTACGAAGGTTTCGGTTTGCCGCCACTCGAAGCCATGGCGCATGGAACGCCCGTACTGACTTCAAACACATCCTCCATCCCGGAGGTAGTGGATGATGCGGCGATGTTGGTGAACCCCGAAAATGTTTTTGAAATGATGCGGGCTTTGCGCCGTGTGTTGCTGGATCCATCCCTTCGCGAAAAACTAAAGCAACGAGGTTACAACCAGGCCAAAAAATTTTCCTGGGATGCGTCGGCGGCCAAGATTCTCCGCATTTACGAAGATGTCGCGAACAAAGTCGTGCCAGTGCATACTCCGCAACCGCTCGAATCCTCAAGAAACGCTTCTTGAAAGAATTGCAGGGTGTTGCTAATTCGCCTGTGCGCTGCTCATAGGTACCTGGAAGTCCAAGCCGCGGTCATCATTTTGCTTGACAGTGGCAGGCAGATCCAACTCCGAGAGTGCAATTTTCCAGCGGCGATCCTGCGATAAATCGTAGAGTGTGCTTCCTACGATGGCGTAATTGGCGATCTCCACTTCGTGACCGTCTTTGAACACAAGCACTGTTTGAGGTTGGGGAGCGGAATCAGGAGGCGTAACAGGAACTGGAGCGGTTTCGGTGGCGACGAGCGAATCTCGACTGGAATCAGACGCAGAAACGGCAGTGCCATGACCGCGGCGGTCGAAAATAGTCGGACCACCATTGTATTCATCATCGTTTACATCGTCCGACGCGTCGCTTGGCGGACCATCTTCGACATATGGATACGCGTAAGGAAAATAGTAAACCGACCCATGTCCACGGCCCGGATTGCGATGATGAGGTTGCCTCGGAGTTACGGCGCCAACATGCCCGAATCCGAGCGAAGTGACACTGGGGGGCAAGCCGTGGGGTGTGTTCCCGGTGCCGCCGAATCCAAGGGAGGTTACTGAAGGCGGCGTGCCGTGTACGGTTTGCGCCTGAGAGCAAAGACTCCAAACTGTTGCTATGCCAATGGCCAGAACCGCTACCCGCGCTGCTTTGCGGCACATCATAGGCAAATAATACTCCAGTGGAAGAGTTAAGAACACCTGCCGTTACGCAAGACCTCTTGCTGATTAGAACGGTTTGGACGGGCAGAGGTTGCGTGGATTTGCAGTTTTCAACGCGGTTTAAGGCAATGGAGTGGGGATTCTGGCCAATTGCAGGATATTAAGCAGCCCAACGACCAGCAGCAACCCCCAGACGCAGGTGAGCACAAACTTGCGCTCCGGTGTTTCCAGGAGGTCCGCGGCAACTCCAGCCACAAAAACGAAAAGAAAGGGCACAGCCATGAGCTGAAATCCCAGGCCGGGATAATGCGGTGAGCAAAAACCTAGAAACAGAAAGACAACCGCGACGAGCAGGGGCGCAGTATTGCCGAAATAACGCGTTTTTCGCCAAAGTACATAAGTAGCCAATGCCGCCGGCAGAGCGATGAGCAATGCCGGGGCGGTTTCCTGAAGATGGTTTAAGACACTGCGATACGCCTCTGACATGGTTAGAGTCCGCCAGGTGAATCCGGAAAATTGGGCATGACGCATGGCCCGCCAGAAGATTGAAAGCTGGAATCTGTACGAGGCAAAAAATAAAACGAATGCAAAGCCGCAAGCGGATGCCCAAATTGCCAAAGCGGCCTGCCTACGCGCAGGCGCGAGATAGAGCATGAATGCCAGAGCAATTGGCGCGAGCACAATTAACGAGAATTGATGACCAATCGCCAGCGCGAGCGAAAGCCCAAGCAGAAAAATACGGCGCCAGTTCCAGAGGACGACTTCGCGCGGTGCGTAGAGTGTATGCGCGACGGCAATGGCCGTAAACACCGCTCCAAATGTGCCCCAAGCAGCGCCCATTTCCGGCTGAACATGCCACAAGGCGCTTTCCTGCAGCATACCTGGAGAAAAACAATAGAGCGTAAGCGCAATATAGCCACCCTGGTTGCCGTAGAGACGGCGCGAGACGTACCACAGCGACGCGCCGAGCAAGAGTCCGAAAATTAGGTATGGAATTCTCGCAAACCAGCCCCATTCCCGAATAACGAACCCCGCAGTCTTTTCGTGCGACGTGGACAAGGAGAACGGGGCGGCAGCCACTAAATACCAGAGCGGCGAGTGATTGGAATCAAAGCCTTCATTGTCTTCGACTTCCAGAGGAGGACTGATGCCTGCTTCCAACCGTGTCATGGAAGGAGTCCCTGCGATGGTATCGCCACGGAGTTGGAGCAGGCCTTCCTGCACGCGAAAAAGCTCATTCACATCCACTTCCTGGGGCGGGCCAGCTTTTTTGGTCAGCCAGAGGCATTGCGCCAGGAAAATCAGCAATAACCCACCGGCGATGACCTGAGGATGCCCAAACCGCTCTTTATTGAAGAAACCTGTAAAAAAATTGCCCATAAGCCGAATATCGGTTTTACCATGTCTGCTGCATCTGCGGAACATTTGTAGCGATGAAACCGTAACCCTACCCATGGAAACGAAGAATGAACCGCTGGCTGGCGCGCGTGAGCCGGTCGCTTACTCTCCGATAACTACACCGTCAGAACCGGCGTCGACCCTCTTTTTCGGTCCGGATGGTTTGCGTTCCGGTTGGCGCTTTTTGTGCTATATCATGCTGGCAGCCGCCGTCGCGATGGTATTGAATTTCACTCTTCATCGCATCATCCACCACAAGCTGCCGCAAATTTGGGGAGATTCCCTGGGTGAGCTTGTTGCCCTGGCGGTAGCCTTCCTCCCAGCTTTAATCATGGCCCGTTTCGAACGCAGATCTTTTGGCGTTTATGGACTTCCAGCGCATGGCGCATTCGGCAATAATTTTGGGATTGGAGCGATCTGGGGATTTATTGCGATTAGTGTTCTGCTGCTGGCGATTCGCGGCGTGGGGGATTTTTCGATCACAGGGCTGGCGCTGCATGGCGCGCGTGTTTTCAAGTTTGCAATATTTTGGGCGGTATTTTTTCTTTGTGTGGGCTTCTTTGAGGAGTTCCTGTTCCGCGGCTACACGCAGTTCACATTAACGCAGGGTATTGGATTTTGGCCTGCGGCTGCGGTCTTGTCGTTGATGTTTGGCGCGGCGCATTCCGGCAATGGCGGTGAAAACAAAGTCGGCCTTTTTGCGGTCGTGATGATCGCCTTTTTCTTCTGCCTCACGCTGCGCCGTACCGGCACTCTCTGGTTTGCAGTTGGATTTCACGCCGCATTCGATTGGGGCGAGAGTTATTTCTTTTCCGTACCCGACAGCGGCTCGCTCTCGCCGGGCCATCTGCTGAATTCATCTTTTACCGGTTCGCACTGGATTACTGGGGGCAGCGCTGGTCCCGAAGGCAGCGTATTTGTTCTCCTGCTCATAGTGCTGCTCTGCGTTGTGTTTGACCGGCTCTACCCTGAAGTGAAATATCACAGTTGAATTCTTGGAAAAAGCACGGACCCGGCAGGAGGAAGCCGGGTCCGCGTTCCCCGCCTCACCAGGAGTAATGCACCGTGTAAGTGATGATTTGTTCTCCATCTGCCGCGACCGTAACTGGAAATTCCATAGTCTGCGCATCCGCTTTGCGGGAGTCATGCGATTGGTCCATCAACTTCCAATTCGACCATCGGTACATATGCTCAACCACCCGCACGTTCACAGGCTCTTTTTTGTGATTGCGCACATAAATTTCAAAGGACTCTTCCATCCAATGCTGGCTGGAATCGACGTGATATTTCGTTCTTTTGCGTTCACCGACAACATCGAAGACATTGCCCATGTAAACGCGGATGGTCTCGTCTTTGGGGGTATGGTCGATTATGTTTTCCCCGACAAACTCTAGATGTCCATCGGTGTCACGGCGGTAAAAACGTAACTTGCCCTTGGGCAATGCGATACCAAGGCGATTGTTCTCAGAATTCTTGAACTCTTCCATTGTCCAGACTTTGGTGTTCGATGCAGTCCCATAATTCGCATCCGTTCGACGTTGATCGGGATTGTAGTAACCGTATTGATCCAATTGGGCGCCATCGTAAACGTAGATGCGTTGCGCTTTGATACCCGGAGCGCTGACAAATTCGACCTGCTTAGTTTCGTTATCGCGTAGCGTGGTGGAACGCTCGAGCGTATAGAGATGGAATTCATCAAATGATTTTTCGCGTACTGTGGGTGCCGGAGCAGCCGCATCCATTGCTTTGGTCTCCGCCGCGTAAATGCGATTGCTGACGGTGCCTTCGTTAATTTTATTCACATCGCCAGCCAGCAATTTGATGCGGGCATCTTCGAAGGTCTTGCCGCTCTGATTTTTCATCGTGATCCATCCGATCATGTCGAGTTGATCGGCCTTGGCGCCGCTTGGATCGGATATCACCAGGTTGTAGTCGGCTTGCCAAGTCATGCCCGAAGCGACATACGAGATTTCGGCATCGGATTTTCCGGTAGAGTCCGTTTGCAGAAGCCATGTGAGTGTCGGTTTCAGGATTGAGTCTGAGGAAAGCTGCGGAAATAGTGGCTGCCCTGGCAACCCAAAGCGCAGCGCTCCGTCTATCTCGATAATCGGCTGGCCATAAGCGGGCTGCGAATAATTTTGTGCATAGTATCCGCTGGGAACATATCCGCTGCGAATAATTTTGCCTTTTACAACATCCTGCCGCTCGCCGTGTCCGACGAGAAAATCGATTGTTTTGCCTTCATAAAAAGACAGCAATAACTCCTGAGAAACTGGATCGTTACGGTAATTCTGTTCAAGCACTTGCAAGATGCGCCCGTTGGGATCGCGCAGGATGACCGAATCTGGCTCCAAGTGGGCTGCAACACCAGCGTAATTGATCTCGTTGATTCCCACCTTCAGATCAAGTGGAAAACGCTCGCGCGCTACAAAGAAATTCTGGTTATAGATGGTGAGTACCGGCTGATCGTTGGATATTTTTGCTTCCGGCTGCGCGAACGACGACGCGTACAAACAACACAACACCAATAAAAGTCTTTTCATCGACCCCTCCTGTTTGTAAATAGCAACTGGCTGTAGCCAGGGGAGAATGCATCCAGCCTTGGTTTGAGAACGTAGGACTGTGCGCGCCTTGCAGGAAAATCGTGAATATATCAGCGGGTAACCAGCGGCAATTGGTTACCTTGTGGCACGTAAAGCGATGGCGTCGGCGAAGCGATCTGCTGCGCTGGGACTACTTCCGAGAAATAATGCTGGTTCGATGAGCTCAAGCTCCATCAAATAGAACTGGCCGTCCTCTACGACGCCATCCACGCGCGCGTAGAGCGTGTCATTCACTACATTTATGGCTTTTTGGGCACTATCTAGCAGGAACTTCGGCGGATCAGCTGGCAGCTCTTTTCCGCCAAAATCGTGCTGCACACGAAAGTCGCCAGATTTTGGGGTCTTAAGCGCGGCGTGACTAAATTTACCGTCAAAGAACATCAGAGACCACTCGCCTTGATGAACAATGGCCTCCATAAATTTCTGTACCATCACACCAGGGCCAGCGCGAAGTTCATCAAAGAAACCTTGCGCATCGTAGGCTTTTTCGGCGCGAATTAATTTCGTTCGATGAGCTGTGGCCGAAATGCGGGGCTTAATCACGGCTTGCTGCCATCCTGCATTGCGCAATTCATGTGCCAGCGAAATTTGCGATTCCCGCTCGAACCAGAGCGTTGGCACAATGGGAACACCTTTTGCTTCTAATTCCCGGAGATAGTCTTTATCCGCATTCCACCGGATAACTGTCGGAGAATTCCACACTCGCACACCAGCAGATTCGAGGGATTCAATCCACGTGCGGAATTCCGCGATGCGCAGGTGATAATCCCAGCAGGAGCGAATCACAACGAAATTATAGGAATTCCAGCTGCATCCAGGATCGCTCCAAACTGCCGGCTCGGCATGAATTCCTCGCCGAGCAAGCGGTTGAAGCAATAACTGATCGTCGTCGGTCAGCGCGGGATAGTCTTTTGACGTAGCCAGTGCGATTCGCATGGAAATATAGTTCGCAAATCTGACGTCTACACTCTTACTTCTGCTTGGGCACGGCGCTCGGCATAAAGTGGGAAAGCTTCGGCTAGCGCAAGTACTTCTTTGCGGATTCTCGCCAATACGTCTGGTTCGTTGCGATGGTGTAGAGCTTCGGAGATCCACTTGCCGACCTGTCGCATCTCTATCTCTTTCATGCCGCGCGTGGTCAACGCAGGAGAACCGATGCGGATCCCGCTCGGCTTCATCGGCGGGTTCGTATCGAAAGGAATGGCGTTCTTGTTGACGGTGATATGCGCGTCACCGAGAGCTTTTTCAGCCTCGCTGCCCAACATTCCTTTGGAGAAGACATCAATCAACATGAGATGCGTGTCTGTACCGCCGGAAATAATGCGGAAACCTTCTTGCATTAATGTCTCCGCCAAAACTTTCGCGTTAGCGACGACTTGCCGCGCATAGTCGCGGAACTCAGGTTGAAGCGCTTCACGGAACGCTACAGCTTTGGCTGCGATAATGTGCACCAGTGGCCCGCCTTGCGCTCCAGGGAAAACATACTTGTCGATGGCGGCGGCAAATTCCTGCTTCGACAAAATCAAACCAGAACGCGGCCCCCGCAACGTCTTGTGCGTCGTCGAAGTAATAATATGCGCGTGAGGAACGGGTGAAGGATGTGCGCCACCTGCAACGAGCCCGGCAAAGTGTGCCATATCCACGAGAAATAATGCGCCAACTTTGTCGGCAATCGCGCGCATTCGAGGAAAATCAATGATTCGCGGATAGGCACTCCCACCGCCGATAATCATCTTCGGTTTTTCTTTTTCCGCTAACTTCTCGAGATCGTCGTAATCAATTGTTTCGGTTTCCTTGGTCACGCCGTAAGGGACAATCTTGTAAGTTTTCCCAGAGAAGTTCAGAGGATGGCCATGCGTGAGGTGGCCACCATGGGCGAGGTTGAGGCCGAGAATAGTATCGCCGGGTTGCAGAACAGCTGCATAGGCCTCCATGTTGGCCTGCGAACCCGCGTGTGGTTGCACATTGGCGTGCTCTGCGCCGAAGAGTTTCTTTGCCCGATCGCGGGCCAGATTTTCGACGACATCGGAGAACTCGCATCCCCCGTAATAGCGTTTACCGGGATAGCCTTCGGCGTATTTGTTGGTGAACACGGAGCCCGCAGCTTCAAGCACCGCTTCGCTGACAAAATTCTCTGAGGCGATGAGTTCGAGGCCCTCGTGCTGGCGGCGCGCTTCGTTATCGATCGCGGCCGCGACTTCCGGGTCCACTGCATATAACGGCAAAGACATAGATTTGTTCATGACTGCTCCAGTTTACGCTTGTACACATCGGGATTGTGAAGTTCCATGTATCGTTCCGGGCTAACAATCTGGGTAAAGCCAAACTTGGCATAGAGGCCGTGCGCATCGCGAGTAAGGAGAGTCCAGCGCCGCAGATTTTGCAATTTAGGATGACTCACAATCGCTTCCATCATCCATTGCGATAAACCTCGTCCTCGATGCGATTCCAAAATGAACACGTCCCCGATATATGCATACGTTGCGAAATCGCTGATGACTCTAGCAAAACCAACTTGTCTTGGCCCTTCGTATATGCCGAAGCAAAGCGAATTTTCAATGGAACGGACGACTACGTCCCGCGGGATGCCCCACGCCCAATAGGAATTCGTAAGGAAGTTATGGATTACATCAATATCAAGTTGCGCGGGATCGGTGCCAAGGCTGAAGCCATCTTTAGTCAGCGTGATATGCATACTCGCTTCAAAAGGCGGTCCGGAAGAAGTTGGCGAGCTGCCAGCCATCCATGTATTTGAACGGTGTTTCGCCGGTAGTGTAATGGCCACAGGGCAACGCCACGACTTTGTGGTCGAGATGATGACGCTCAAACTCTGCAATGGTCTGCAAAGAAAATTCCGGCAGAAACGTTAAGTCGTATTTCGCGTAAATCACCAACGATTTCCGCGGCCATCGGGCAAATTGTTGGAAGTACGACATGGGACTCACGCAGCGCCAAAGTTCCCGCAGGCGATCGATGTCAAGATCGGATTCGATGCCTTGGCGAATATGACGAGTGGATTGCCCATGCCAAACCACATCAGCGACATAGGTAGAAGCGTGATTGAATGCGGCGGCGCGAATACGGCGGTCGTGCGCAGTCGCAAGGAACGCATAGCACGAGCCCAGACTTGTGCCGACAATGCCCAAATCCTCATAGCCTTGCTGTTCCAACCAATCGAAACAGCAGCGTACATCAATGACCGCCTGGCGGCATGCATCGATGGTGCGGCCGATGTTCGATGAAACTGCATAGTCAGCGCGAAGAATCTCAGCCGGACGACGAATATCGTGGTACGGCATACTTAAGCGCAAAACGGCGATGCCCAACCAGTTGAGCATTTGGCACAAAGCCGTATAGGCGATGCCGTCAGAATTCCAGTGCGGCAACAGCACGACAGCCTTTTTACTTTTTTTCTTGGCAGGCTCGGGGAACCAGCGAGCGTTGACCAGATTATTTTCCGGAAACGGAGTATGTACGGGCGAGGTGAATCTCAAGTAATCAGCGAAAGTTCCCCGAACTTTTTCTTCTAGTTTTGGATCGGGGATTTCTCGTGTGCTGAAAACTTGCACTTCGCGGCGCTCCAATCGGAAATCTTTTGGGGACTTGTAACCGAAAAAGTCGTCGCTGGACGCAACGATGCGACGGTTGTATTCAAGCAAATATTTTTCGCTGTCTTCAGGTAGGTATCCCGGCCCGTAGCCATTGCGGCAGGGCCAGTTTTGCGCCCACTCCACGCCCCATTCCAACGGACGGACGATACGGTTGTTGTCCACCGAGGTTAAGCGGTGCTCCCAGTCGTACATCCATTGAGCGTAGCGGGACGGCATATTTTAGGATAACAAAGAGCGATGGGCGGGCCGCCTTAGCTGCATCGAAAGGAAGATTTGAAGGGTTAAAGTGCTGGAAGCCAGATCAGTCCACGTACTTCCTGGGCACACGTTTCGAAATATTGCACAGAATCTCGTAGGGGATTGTCTCCGCCATCTCGGCGTGCTCGTGCGCACTCACGGTCAAGCCGTTGGCCGAGCCGAGTAGCACTGCTTCATCTCCAACTTCGACGCCGCCAATACCGGTCACATCTACGAGGGTTAAGTCCATCGAAATACGGCCAACTATGGGAGCGTAATTCTCGCGGACAATGACCCGCCCGCGCGAAGAAACTTTGCGGTTCAAACCGTCCGCATATCCAAGAGGAAGCACCGCAATCCGCGAAGGCGCTTGTGTCACGTATGTGCCGCCATAGCCCAGAGCCTGGTTTGCCGGCATGTCGCGCAGAGACAAAATGCGCGTCTTCCAGGTTAGCGCAGGCTTGAGCGGTAGTTGCAACCCTTTGCCTGTTACCTCCCGCCCAGCACGCTCAAAGGGCAAATAATAACCGTATAGAGCTAAACCCGGACGGACCATGTTGTAGCGCAACTCGCCGTGCGAAATCGTTGCGGAAGTATTCGCCGCGTGAATGATCGGTGGATTCAACCCTTCTCGCTTCAGTGTTTTTAACGCGTCGGTAAAAACCTTGCTTTGTGATTCAACCGAAGGCGCATCAAGAACTTCTGATGAAGCGAGGTGTGTTGAAACGCCTTCCAGCTTAAGACGGCCTGCATTTCGTAGAGCGGAGAAGATTTCCGGCAGATACTTTGGTGCAACGCCCAATCGTCCCATGCCCGTGTCAATCTTTAGGTGAATGGGCTGACTATCAACCTTCAATCGCGCCGAAGCTTTCTCCAGTAATTCAATCTGCTGCGGTTCCCAAATAGTCGGCGTCAGACCAAGGCGGACAATTTCCTCTTCCTCACCACGCCAAAAGCCGGTCATCAACAGAATACGGCCCGCGATGCCGGCATCTCGCAACGGGATCGCCTCATCCAGCCCGGTCACGCCGAACCATCTCGCGCCTTCGCGCTCGAGCGCTTTCGAACATTCCACCGCTCCGTGCCCGTAGGCATCTGCTTTTACGACTGCGCAAATCGTTACATCTTTCCCAACATGCGACTGCACGGTGCGGAAATTCTGGCCAAGAGCAGAAAGCGAAACCTCTGCCCATGTGGGCCGGGTTGCGCTACGAGTCTTGCGTTCTACGGCAGTGATGGTCACAAGTTGCGATTATATCGGCTGCAAATCATCCGCGGATGTTACCACCGTGCTTCGTCTAATTCCCGCCCAGCGTGAAATTCACTGTGATCATTGTTTCCACCTCGATCGGTTCACCATTCAAGTAATATGGTCTGTAACGCCACTGGCGTACCGCATCAATCGCAGCCGGTATCAGCAATGGCGATCCATTCAATGCCTGCAAGTTTTCGATCTTTCCTTCACGGTTGATAATGGCCCGTAATTCCACGGTGCCCTGGACCCTTGCCTGTCTCGCGAGTGGCGGATATACCGGCTGAACACGCACTACCAAATTTCCTTCCATCATCCGCGAAACGCGTGGAGGTTTGGCCGCAATCGGTGGTGGTGGAACACTCACGACAAAGCCATTGCCGACGGAAAATGGTACGCCCGGCCCAGAACCAGACACAATTTGATCAAAACCAGGCGCGGTTGGTTGCGCCACATCTGCTTCCGGGGCGAACCCATGCGGCTGATAGCTGGGCCGCAAAATTGGTCCCGTGGCTACGATGCCGCCCCGTCCGACAACGGTGCCAATGCGTGGCGCCGGTGCGGCGGGCAAAGGCGAAGGAGCAACGATTGCTGACATGAGTTGTGAAGACGGCAATTTCTCGATCCGCAAAATTGAAAACAGCAACAACGCTCCAATGACGGCAGCTTGCAAGCCAAATGACGCCAGCGTGGTTCTGGCGCGATGACTACGTTGCGGCCAGGAAGAATCAAGCAGGGAATCAGCAAACATGGTGTCCTCCAATGTGAAAGATTCACTGCATGTATGGACACCAATTCAGCCGCGGACGACTGTCACCAGCAAAAGAAAAGACCGCGAATTTCGCGGTCTTTCGGTGGAACTTTTCGTTATTTCCGGTGTCGCCGAATTACTTCGGTTGAGGTTTGGTTGCCGCAGGAGCCGTTGTTTTGGGTGCGGCTGTTCCCGCAGGCTTTGTGGGTGCGGTAGCCGCGTGCGCTGGCGCTGGTACGCCCGACTGCGTGTTGTAGGTGTCCACCACCGGTTTCGTGATGTCCACAGATGATCCTGCCCAGAGCACGGGGCCGTTGGGCCACGGGTTGGAAGTGTCAATGATCAGGCCAAATCCGTTGTCGCCAGCGTACTTCACGATGATCGGTGCCATCTTTTGCAGAATTCGCTGCGCAATTTCATTTTGTTGATTTTGTGCATCGTCGCGGGCGTCTTGAACTGCCCGTTCCAGCTTCTTCTGCTTTTCTTCAATTTGCTTTACCAGATTGGCGCGGGCATCATCATTGAGTTTGTCGCCCTGCGTCGAAAGCTGCTTTTTCAGGCTTTCAATTTCGTCGTTCTGTCCTTTGAGTTCGGTCTGTTTGGGTTCCAGCTTTTTGCTGAGCGCTTCAAAATCGCGCTGGCCTTCGTTGCTGGCAAAAATCGCCTGCTCCACGCTGATGGTTCCAACTTTTGTACCATTACCGGTGGCGACGGTGGTTGCAGTGCCGGGGGCCGCAGGCAACGGATCGGAAGCGGCAGGCGTGGTGGCTTGGGCAAATACCATGCCTGGAATGATGACTGTGGCGATTGCGAAAGTTCGCAGAAACTTGCTCTTCATGGGTTTGTGTTTCACTCCTTGGGAAATCTTCAGATTTTTTCAGATCTCTTCCACGGCCAACGCTGGACTGCGCCTCAAGACCGACCGGGACATGCCAGATTCCCAAGTGGAGGCTGCCTGGGGTTGCTCAATTTTTGCGCACACTTAACACGCAGAAATCATCCCTGCACCGTAACAGTTCCGTGGTGATGGATACTTCATTATAAAAACACCAACTACGGCCCGTCAAACCGCCTAGAACGTGGTTGCGACCGTGAAACGGAACGTCTTTCGCGGCTCACGCAACAAATAAGGCGGCGAATAGGCGTTCTTCGCCAACTGATAGGTGTAATCTCCTGCTGCTCCTGCCGGGAACATCTGCCGGGTGATTTGCACCGGTGCCTGCGTCGTTGAATCCAAACGCAAAGGATTGTACGCCCAATAAATGCGAAATGGAGCGTTGATGACCGGGAGAAAAACCTGCAATTCCAAACCAGTGGACATGCGCGGCGTCCAGTTGGTTCCGGCTACCGGTTTCAGATATTGCGCGAAGGCGGGAATCGTAGAACCAGGTGCGCCCGGGGTTTGCCCACCTATGCAATTCAAGCCAATGTCTAATGCTGGACAGCCGAAAGATGTACTGTTAATCAAGTCTAGCTGGGACGCGCTTACTTTCAACTGGGACGTGCGGATGATCGGATCAACTCCCAAATCCACAAAAGGCGCAATCGCGACAGGCCCGGCTATGGTGATACGGTACTCTGCATTAGTCACAATACTGAAATCGCCGCCTGGAAACACGATTTGATCCACAGGGATTGGAACGGTGTAACTGCCGCGTAGCGGATTGCTGGGATCCTTGGGTACGACGCTGCCATCAGGATTTCGTAACGCAATCGAACCGTTGGTGGGCAGGAAGGCTACAGGCGATACCGAGCGAATATCGAATCCGCGCAGATCATTTTCGCCACCCAGATAAGAGCGGCTAAATGGCGGCGGTACGACCCCATCGTATCCGGTTAAGAAAGTCGCTTGTACGTGATACCCGATGGTGTTCTTACGATTCTGGACGGGGAAAAAGCGCTTGTATTCGATGATAGGACGCAGGGTCTTGACTGTTCCTCCCAAGCCCGCAATTTCTCCAGCGATGTAAATGCTGCTGCCTTTGTGGGGAAATAAGCTGCTATCGAGCGTGTTCTTGGTGAAGCTCGGAATCACCTTGCTCGTAATAATGCCGTCGAGCGCGTTCGGCCCGTTTACCCCGCTGAAGGCAAGGAAATCGAACAATTGTTTCGAGGCATTTGTTAATGCCACGATCGTTGAATCGTCAAACGAATAGCTCAATCCCACGCGCTTAAACGAACGGTGAATGGCATAGCCAAGGGAGACCGAAAACCCTTTACTGGATTGCGTGTAGTTCTGAAGGTTCTGCTGTAAATCACTGGGCAGATTCACCTGTTGTCCGCTGAAAATTGCCGCCTGTCTCGCCTGATCGTAATTAAATTTTCTGGCATAGACAGTGAAGCCGAGCTGAAGAGGCTTGTCGAGGAAATAAGGTTCGGTAAAACCGAACGTGATGTCACGTTGCAGGTTGCCGATGTTGGCGGCAACACTAAGCGTTTCACCGCGGCCCAGAAAATTATTGGTCTGATAATTCAAGCCGATAAATGAGCCGGCCAATCCGCTCACGCCTCCGCTCAAACCGATGCTATTTTTCCCCTTTTCTTTTACTTTCAGGGTCAAGTCCACAGTGCCGTTCTTTTCGTCAAGGTGACGTTCGGTGACGTTTGGATCATCCGGCTTAAGCTGTTCAAAGTAGCCAAGCTGATTCAGGCGCTGCAAACTGATTTCCCAGAGTTGTTGGTTATAGACCTGTCCTTCTTCAAGAATGATTTCGCGGCGGATCACTTTATCGCGCGTCGTGGTGTTACCAGAGAACTCAATTCTACGTACACTGAACTGCTTGCCTTCATCTAAATCAATGTCGAGAAAAACCTGTTTCTTGGTTTCATCGAAGCGCGTGTCAGGAATCGAAGTGAAGTTAATAAAACCAATTTGGCCGTAAGCCTTGCGCAGAGACTCCAAACCCTTGGCGATTTTGCTGCGATCGAAGATGTCCCCATCTTTGATCGGGAACACGGCGCGTAATGCTTTGGTGTTCGCGATGGCCTTGTTGCCTTTAAACGTGATTTCGCCCAGCGTATAGCGGTCACCTTCTTGAATTGGCATCGTAATGTCCACCGCTTTGCCCGGGCCAGGCATGATCAGGGGAATATGGAAGCCTTTATGACCGGAATCGTGAATCACAGTTTTCGGATCTGACACCAAAACCTTGAAATAGCCGCGGTTTTGGTATTCCGCTCGAACGCGTTCCGTGTCTTCTTCCAACTTGGTGGCGTCGTACGTCTTACTAAATAAATTCTCCAGGAAAATCGAGTGTGGAAGGCCAACTGGCCGCAGATTTTTCATGGCGGCGCGCAGAATGCGGGTTTTCACGTGCGCATTGCCCGTGAATGAAATTTTGCCGACTTTAACCTTAGGTCCTTCCTTCACCACAAAAGTCAGGCTCACGGCTGCCGGTGGAATAGGATGTACTTCCGTCTTGACCGTTGCGAATTGCCGCCCGTGTTCTGACAACAAATCTTTAATCGTGACTTCGGCCTTCTTCACTTTGGTGGGATCGTACTGGCTCTCAGGAGATAAGCCGACTTTTGCCTCTTTGAACCGATCCAACACATCGCTCTTCGAGACGGAATTTAGTCCAACGTAATCAATTTCGCGGATCGTTGGCCGTTCTTTGACATAAACATGAATCAGCCAGCCCTTGGCGGTCTGTTCGCGTTCGAAGCGGATGTCTTCAAAATATCCCGTGTTCCAGAGTGAGTTGAAATCACGTTCCAACGCCGTTTCGTCATAAACGTCTCCGGCTCTTGTGAAAATACGCGCCTTAATGGTTTCTTGTGGAATCCGCCGGTTGCCATGCACATCAATCCCGGCTACTAACTCCTGCTGTCCGATGCTAACGGAAGACAACAACAAGATACACGCCAGCAAGCTGGACAAAATACGCCCGGAGAACCGTAAAGGCTTTAAGAATGAACGGGATGGGTCGGAAGTAGCCAGCCGCACGCGCCCACGTTTGCCCTTATTCATGGCAGGGCTATTCTTTTGAGAACGATGAATGCTGCGACCTCAGTTCCTGGGAATGGGAAAACTGTAATTATACGGTAGAGCAGCACAAAGCGTCCAAACTGTTGCTGCCGTTCGAGTTCCTTATTTTCACCTAATTGTTATTGTAAGGATGAAGAACCTTCACCTATTACAACCAAGACGGAGAAATTGAACAAGGAGTTGCCCAGCGAGGAAGTTTTTCCATCTCGATTGACAATAATTCTTAAGAATTCAAATAAAAACGGGCGGCTTGGAGCCGCCCGTGGTGAATGATTGTTCTTTTTACTTATTGCAGAACCCGTACTCGGTGAGCCCAGATCTGCGGCAGGCCGGTATTGGGGTCCTTAAGGACAATTCCGCGCGCCAGCACATTAGCTGAACCCGCTGATTGCAATCCAGACAATCCGTTGACGTTCAGGAAGAGCGTCAGGTCGCCTGTCTGTACTGTGAATGGTCCATTCGCGGAGTACTCCAGCAATCCATTGTTGCTCAGCTGGAAGTTGCCCTGGTTTCCACTCACAATATTCACGCTGTTTCCAACTAGCGTGCCGATCGTTCCTTGACGGCGCAACGAAACCATATCGGGCACGAATGTATTGCTGGTCGTATCCACCGTACCGCCGATGAAGATGCGTTGCCCAACTACCAAAGATGAATTGTTGAACAGAAGAGTAGTAAACCAGTTATCGAAGAAGCACACGTCGTATTGCGTGACGGCGCTCAAGTCAATGGTTTGCACTGTATCAACCGGAATAACGCCGTTCGTATTGAGCTCTTCGCCCACATACATCGTTACGGTCTGTACGGGGCCAGTTGTTGGGTTGATGGCCAGAACGCGACCGGAAATGAAGGCCTCGTCGGTTGTAATCACTTCGACGAGCTTGGCAAGAATGCTGCCATCGGCCTGGACCGTCCCTTCAACCGAAACAATAGCCTCCGACGGTATGCTGCCAATTCCGTAGGTTCCGTTGAATTGTGTGGAGGAGTTGACATCAACGACTTCCTGAAATCCGTAAGGCCCTTGCATGGTGAAGTTATTCGAGGAAGCATTGCTCGAAATCACGTTGCCGGTGAAATCGGTGATCTCGCCTTCTTCGTCCGATGCCGAGACCGCCATGATGTCTATCGTGGGGTTCACTTGGCCGGTAATCTGGCCATTAGAGTCGGTTGCCAGTGACTGGCGTAGATCGAAATCCATGTGCAAGCCGCCCAATCCGTTCGCTGTTACAACCATCGCTTGCGGGAAAGCCACTGTCACCGTTGAGGTGGTGAGTGTGCCATTTAACTGCGTCAGCGCTGGAGGATTTTGCGTCATGTCCACGTAGGAAATGACAGGATTCGCCAGAGTAAACGTCGCGCTCGTGTATTTACCCGCCGGGATCGTGTTAAAGCCCAGCAATGAGCGCAAACCGACCAATCGGCCGAAGTCCACTGTGGTCGGCGTGGAAAGCGCGGTCACGGTTGTCGAACTATTTTGTAAAGTAATGCTGTTAATGGTGATGTTAAACGAGACGACGGAAGGCAACGGGGCATCCTCGCCAGTGATGAACATCGAGCCTTGGGAAGCCCCACTGCCAGAAGAGCTGGTCGAGGTGCCTCCGCCGCAAGCCAAGGTCAGCGCTGTCAGCGCAAGTGTAAAGAAAACTGCAAAAGTGCGTTTCATGGAAAGCTCCCTGTACCAGGATTTGGGGGAGTTTCTTACGCAGGTACAGGGTAGAAGAGCGCTGACCCGGTAACCAGGTTACCGGGTGTTATCTGAAGCAGGCGCGGACGTCTGCCCAGTCGAGTTAAATCTCCATCACTTCTTTTTCTTTGCCTTTGCTCATCTCTTCCATCTTCTTGATTTCGTCGTCCGTCAGTTTTTGGATCTCTTCCATTGAACGTTTTTCGTCATCCTCGGAGATCTTCTTGTCCTTCATCGCTTTCTTGATGGCGTCGTTACCATCGCGCCGGATGTTCCGAACCGCAGTGCGATGTTCTTCCAGGATTTTGTTCAAATGCTTCACCATGTCTTTTCGGCGCTCTTCCGTGAGCGGCGGCACCGGGACGCGGATCATCTTGCCGTCATTCATGGGATTCAGGCCCAGTTCGCCCGAGCGTATTGCTTTTTCAATTGCAGGAAGCACCGTCGGATCATACGGTTGCACTGTGATCAACTGTGGCTCCGGCGCATGCACCTGTGCCACCTGATTAAGGGGCATACGATCGCCATAAGCTTCGACCATTACCCCATCGAGCATGTGCACCGAGGCGCGCCCTGTACGGGTCGCAGCCATCGCCTTGCGGAAGTCTTCCACCGCCTTATCCATGCGGGTTTTCAGTTGAACGTAAGTGTCTTTCAGGCCAGGCAGCCCAGCCATGATGGATTGCGCCATCGCTATAGCTCCGTCTTTGTAGGAATTAAAACGTTAGATTATAAACCGCGGACGCGGCATCAGCATACAAAGCTTAGTGAATATCTGGTCGAATATCAATGGCTTACCGTCTCGTGGACGAATATTTCCCGCTCTGCATCTTTTTTCGCCCCTCGCCCGTATATCGGGTAGCATGAACGCCGCAGCTTATTATTTCGTGAGTGTAATGGAATCCGAAGCCAGCACCATTGCTCGCGGTCTTCGCCTGCGCGACCCAGACCTCTTGGATCGTCTCATTGAGCAGTATCAGCACCGGCTGCTGCGCTATTTGATCCATCTATCCGGCAATCGTGAGTTGGCCGAAGATCTCTTCCAGGAGACCTGGATTCGCGTGCTGGAGCGCGGCCACCAATATGACGGACAGCGGGAATTCAGCACGTGGCTCTATGCCGTCGCACGCAACTTGGTCATCGATTATTTTCGAAAGAAAAATCCTGTAAGCCTTGATGGGCTCATGGAGAACGAAGACAACACGCCCTTCGAACCACCCGACCCGCGTCCGATGGCATGGGAGGTTGTTGCCCAGCATGAGCAGGCCGAGCGCATTAACTCGGCATTGGTGAATATCCCGGTGGAATATCGTGAGGCGGTGGTGCTGCGTTTTCAGGAAGGTATGACTTTGGATGAAATTGCCGCAGTCACCAGCGCGCCAGTGGGTACGGTGAAATCACGGCTGTATCGAGGCCTCAATCTCTTGATGGGGCATTTGGGGGGAATGCAAGCATGACGCGGAACACACATGATGAAGCGCGCGAGTGGATCGCACTGGTTGACAGCCTTTCGGATGCACAGCAAATTGCGCTGGGGAAACACCTGAACGAGTGCGGTGTGTGTCGTAATTATCAGGAAGCAGCGAGCCAAGTAGTTCGCGCCTTGCGTTCTGAGCCTATTGCTGCCGACTCCCGATTAGTGCGCGCCACACAAATGAGGGTGCGGTTCCATGCTGCCCGGCTGCGCGAGGCCCGCGAGCGTATGTGGCTCGTGGGGATGGCTTGTGTCGGCGTAGGAGTTTCCACCGCGCTAACGGCGCCTCTTTTATGGCGGCTCTTTGCCTGGATGGGGGAGCAGGCTGGCGTCTCCAATTCAGTTTGGCAGGCAGGTTTTGCATTCTTTTGTGTTGTGCCGGCATTGGCTGCGAGTGTTCTGCTTCTCGCTCGCGGTACGCATTTAAGCCACGACGAAGAAAAGCATTGAGATTAAGAAAGCGGAGAAACCTTTATGCAGGTTAAGAGCGAAACTCAAACAGGATTTAAGTCGCACCTAAGAATTATCCCCGCGTGGGCGTGGGCGCTGGCCTCGATCGCGTTCATCGCTGCGCAGTGGTTTTTTAATTTCGAAATGGTTCACCAAACGCAATGCCCTCCGGCTTGGGGACGCTTTCTGCTCGGCTTGTTAGCTGGAATCGGTGCGGTCTGCCTGTTCGCCTTAATCGGCTACGTAAATCGCGATGCCAAGCGCCGCGGTATGAGTCCAACGTTATGGACGATTATTGCCATTTGTGTTCCCAACGGCATTGGGCTTCTTCTCTATTTTGTTCTCCGAAGACCTCTGCCCAGTTCTTGCCCGCAATGTGGAAATGCGATTCAGCCGGGATTCAATTTCTGTCCAGGTTGCAACTACAAATTGAGTCCGAGCTGTCCACAGTGTCAGCGAATTGTTAGCGCTGGCGATACGTATTGTCCCTACTGCGGAACAACGCAGGGCAATAAGGCTGCGCAGTAATCGAGAAGGAACAGAAATATGCGATTGCCATTGCTCATTCTTCATATCTCGGCGGGCATCATTGGGATTCTGTCGGGAACTGCGGCGATGATCTATCGCAAAGGATCTCGCCGCCACGCGCAATCAGGAAATGTTTTCGTCATCGCGATGATGACCATGGCCGCCAGCGCCATTCCTCTGGCGATCATGAAACACCAGCCGAACAATGTCGGCGGCGGCATTCTTACGCTTTACATGATTTCGACAGCATGGTTGACTGCCAGACGCAGGAATAGCGAGAGCAATATTTTCGATTGGGTTGGTTTTCTGGTGGCATTTGCTATTGGCGTTCTCAGTCTGGCCCATGCATACGCGGTTATTACCGGCAAAATGGCGACGGAAGCCGGAGTCCTTCCCGGCATGGACATCTTCATGGGTTCCATCATGCTGCTTGCTGCTGCGGGAGATCTTCGTATGATTCTGCGAGGCGTTTCTGGAGTGCAGCGCATCTCACGTCATCTTTGGCGCATGTGTTTCGGATTGTTCATCGCCTCAGGGTCATTTTTCCTGGGACAAGGCACCAAGGTATTTCCGCTTTGGTTGCAACAATCCAGCGTGCTGATGATTCCGGCGATCTTGCCGCTCGTTATGTTGATTTTCTGGATGGTGCGAGTCCGCTTCGCCAGCGCATACAAGCGAATACAGGTTTTGTCGGGAAGCAATCTTTAATCAAAGCGCGTGGTACGAATTCCTACGCGCTAACTAGAGACCCGATCTTCTCTCCGGTTACGACTCGCTTGATGTTGCCGCTTTCGTTCAGATTGAAGATGACAATGGGAAGGTTATTGTCTTTGCAGAGGGAGATGGCCGTGGAGTCCATCACCTTGAGTCCTTTTTTCAGCACATCCATGTAAGTGATGTGGGAGAACTTCTTGGCGTCGCGCACAATCATGGGATCGGCATCGTAGATGCCATCCACTTTTGTAGCTTTGAGGATGACGTCAGCCTTGATTTCCATGGCGCGAAGTGAGGCGGCGGTGTCAGTTGAAAAATAAGGATTGCCCGTGCCTCCGGCAAAAATCACAACCCGTTCCTTTTCCAAATGGCGAATGGCACGGCGGCGAATAAACGGCTCCGCCACTTGGTTCATCTCGATGGCCGACATTACTCGCGTATAGACGCCCTGTTTTTCGAGCGCATCCTGCAAGGCGAGTGCGTTAATGACCGTTGCCAACATGCCCATGTGGTCGGCGGAAACGCGGTCCATGTCTTTGGCTTGTTGTGCTACGCCGCGAAAGAAATTGCCCCCACCGACGACGATGGCAATTTGGATCCCCAAGGCGCGAACGTCGGCAATTTCCGCGGCGATTGCGTGGATGTGCGCTGTGTCAACGCCGAAACCCTGGTCGGCCGCCAGCGCTTCACCGGAGAGCTTGAGCAATATGCGTTTGAAAATGGGAGCAGTCATTCGGTTCTCGAAATTGTAGGCGAGCGCGAGACAGAAAAAAAGGGCGCCTTTTGGCGCCCTTCGATTATTCAGCTTTTTGTTCAGTTGGTTGCGTGATGGCGATGGTCTCGCCAGGATCGCCGACCTTGAAGCGGGCGAAGCGGCGGACCGCGATGTTCTCGCCCAGCTTGCCGATTTTCGCGGCAATCAACTGCGAAATGCTGATGGTCTGGTCTTTGATGAAGGGCTGCTCAAGCAGGCAGACTTCTTCATAGAATTTATCCATCTTGCCCGCAACGATCTTCTCCACCACTGCCGGCGGCTTGCCCGTCGCCGCGGCTTGGGCGCGATAAATGTCTTTCTCGCGCTCGAAAGCTTCCGGTGTTACGTCTTCCTTGCGGACGAACTTCGGATCGCTCGCTGCGATGTGCATGGAAATGTCATGCACCAGCTCCTTGAAGTCATCGGTGCGGGCAACGAAATCGCTCTCGCAGTTGACTTCGAGCAGAACGCCGATTTTGCCTCCGGCATGGATGTAGCTGGACACAGAACCCTCGCTGGTCACGCGTCCCGCTTTTCGCTCGGCAACGGTGGCTCCGCGCTTGCGCAGAAGCACAACGGCTTCTTCGATGTCGCCCTTGGCCTCGGTGAGGGCCTTTTTGCAGTCCATCATGGGCGCTCCGGTCTTGTCCCGGAGGTCTTTCACTTGTGCGGCAGAGATATTCACTGTAGTTGTGCTCATAAATTTTGCTTCCTAATTACGCTTTAGAAAATTCGACCCGCGCCGGACAACACGCGGGTCTGTTTGTCCTGTAGAGACTGATTGCAGATGTCTCGCTCTAACAGAGCTTGCCCTATAGAGTTTGATGCTCGACTTGCGGAATCGGCTCAGCGTCGTCTTTCGCAGCGACTGGTTGCTTGCGCGTTCCCGCCGCGAGCACGTCTTCCATGCTGATTTCTTCGCCCACCGCATCCAAATCTCCGGCTTCGGAAACTTCCCCGCCGCCTTCGGTGTGAACAGGCGTTGCACCCCGATTTGCTGCCGCGATCACATCGGCGTCGCGCTTGTCGTTCATCATTTGCGCGCCTTCGGCAATCGAATCGGAAATCTTCGTGGCAAACAGGCGGATTGCGCGTAGCGCGTCATCGTTGCCCGGAATTACATAATCCACTTCCGTCGGATCGCAGTTCGTATCCACCACCGCGACCACGGGAATACCCAGCTTGCGGGCTTCACGCACCGCAATCTGCTCTTTGTTTGAGTCAATGACGAAGATCGCGTCAGGCAGCCGGTTCATATTCTTGATGCCCGCGAGGTTCGCCTGAAGGTGCTTGCGCTCGCGCTCCAGTTTGATGACTTCTTTCTTCGGCAACAACTCGTAGCGGCCATCCGTGGCCATGTCATCGAGTTCCTTCAGCCGTTTCACCGACTTCTGCACCGTCACCCAATTGGTGAGCAATCCGCCCAACCAGCGCTGGTTGATGTAAAAACCTCCACAACGCGTGGCCTCTTCGGCGATGGCGTCTTGCGCCTGTCGCTTGGTTCCAACGAAGAGAATAATTTTGCCGTCAGCGGCCAGGTCCTGCACGAATTTCGACGCTTCCTTGAACATCTTCAGCGTCTTTTGCAGGTCAATGATGTAAATGCCGTTGCGCTCGCCAAAGATGTACTCCTTCATCTTGGGGTTCCAGCGCTTCGTTTGATGCCCGAAGTGAACACCTGCTTCGAGCAACTCCTTCATGGTGATGTTAGCCAATGAACCTCCTTATGTGGTCTGCATCCGGCGCTCACCCGTAGGCTGCCCCGGATTGCCATTCCCGTCCCGTGCCTCAGGCGCGGGAAGAATTTTTAAAACTTTACAACCTATCTCTTGCTGAACTGGAAGCGCTTACGTGCGCCCTTCTGTCCATACTTCTTACGCTCTTTGCCACGCGAATCGCGGCTGACCATGCCTTCGGTCTTGAGCTTCTTGCGCAATTCGCCGTTGAATACCATGAGTGCGCGGGCAATGCCCAGCTTCACCGCGTCGGCTTGGCCATTCACGCCGCCGCCGGCGACGCGTGCGACTACGTTGAACGAACCGCCGGACTCGGTGGAAAGCAGCGGAGCTTTTGCGCTCGAACGCTGTGCCGGAGTCACGAAATATTCCTCAAAGGTACGGCCGTTGATCTTGATGTCGCCGTTGCCTGGGCGCAAATAAACACGGGCAATCGCCGTCTTGCGGCGTCCCGTTCCGTAATATTGAACTTGCTCAGCCATTTAGCCTCTCAAAAATCTGAAATTATGCGCGCGCTTCTTTTGCGCTTGCTTTTACCAGGAGCGTCCACTCTTGCGGCTTCTGCGCTTCATGCGGATGCTTGTCGCCGCGGTAGATGTTCAGCTTGGTGATCATCTGCTTGCCCAGCTTGTTCTTGGGCAACATGCGCTGTATGGCCGACTCGATAATCTGCTCCGGCTTGCGGTCCAGGCGCTTGTTGTAATCTTCCGTGCGCAGGCCACCCGGATATCCGGTGTAGTGGTGATACTGCTTCTGCTCGGCCTTCATGCCGGTTGTCTTGATCTTGTCCGCATTGATGACAATGACGTGATCGCCAGTGTCAAGAAACGGGGTATATTTCGGGCTTTCCTTGCCCATGAGGATGCGCGCCACTTGCGACGCCAACCGGCCGAGCGTCTGCTCGGTCGCGTCGACGACATACCACTTGCGCACAATTTCCCCCGCTTTGGGGAAATACGTTGACATGCAAAATCTCCCAGAAACAAAAAGAAATTAAAAATAGCGAAGAAGACCGCCGAGTACCCTGACAAGCGCTGAAGGCGCAGGACTATTCAGGAGGGCAACCGCAGCACTTCCGAAGTCTTAAGAGTAATGGAATACGGCGATTATTGTCAATAAAACCTTGCAAATACCCCAAAACCCCAAAGTCATCGGCCATAAAGATGAAAGGAACTAGGGTCTTTTCTAGCGGGCTTTCCGGCTTTGCTACTTTTCCCGGAAAGTCTCAAGCTTTACCGCAGCCCTGCCTACCGTGCCACGCCCAATCTCCCGTAGGTCGTCCCGCGCTGTTACCCGGAGCGTATAAAACCGGCCATCGAATGCTTCCAGCGCCGCCTGCGCTGTCACTTTGGCGCCAATCCCGCATGCGGCGCGATTTTCAATATTGATGGCCGTCCCGACCGTGATCTCTCCCTCTTCACAATAAGGCTGCAAAGCATGGAACGCCGCAATCTCCATCACCCGAATCATGTCCGGCGTGGAATACACCGGCGGCAAATCGGGATGGTGCGCCGTCAGCGTGTGCTTGAACTCCACCATCTGAGAAGCTTCGCCACGTACGCCAATGGGGATAAGCTTGGCCATTGCATGCCTCCTCCGCGCGAGTGTACACTGGCCGGGCTTCTCGTGGAGGTTCTCATGCGAAAGCTTCTTTTCTGTCTCCTCTTCCTTGCCCCAAGCACCACAAAGTTGGTCGGTGAAGCTCATGAACAAGTTATTTGGAGTCCCGAGTACGGAAATATCGCATCAGTTTTTGCGATCGACAGCAAGGGGAACCTTTACGGCGCGGACATTCATGGCGGGAATAATTTCGCTGGCAGTATCTTCGAGGTTTCCCCCAATGCTGATGGCTCCTGGACTGCAACCACTCTCTACGATTTCTGCCCAAATTATCCCGATTGTCCGGATGGCTTCGCTCCAGTTGGACTGATTATAGGCACAGACGGAAACCTGTACGGCACTACGGGGTCTGGTGGCACCGGAGGCGGTGCCTGTGGTAACGAAAATGGCGGATGCGGTGTTCTGTTCGAACTCTTACGTCCCGTAAACGGGGGTCCGTGGACGGAAACAGTGCTTCACGCTTTCGGCGGTGGTGCAGACGGTGCATCGCCCAACGCGGATTTGATATTTGACTCGCACGGGAGCTTGTACGGGACAACTAACCTCGGAGGGCAGGGGATTTACGAGTATGAGAGTGGGACTGTTTTCAAGCTGTCGTATGGCAAGTCTGGTTGGAGCAATAGCGTACTTTACAGCTTTTGCGTTACTCAAAACTGTCCCGAGGGCGCCAATCCAGCCGCTGGCGTGCGATTTGATAAGTTCGGTAATCTTTACGGAACGACAAGCTTAGGTGGCGCATACCAGGGCGGAACGTTTTTTGAACTCTCGCCTGGTAGCAACGGCTGGACTGAGAAAGTCCTCGTCAACGTAAGCTCCCCACCTTTCAGAGGACCAGTTGCACCGGTTGCGTTCAACGGAAATGGTGAGTTTTATGCCCTGAGTGATTCGTTAATATTCTTGATTAATCCACAAACTGGCCGAGTAGCGTCTGAGCCGATTCTAAGTAATCAAGCGGCACAAGAAATGATTTCACCGAGCGCTCCCGTCATCGTTGATCCGAGACGTGCACTGTTCGGGACGGGCTTCGACGGCGGTCTTTACCATATGGGCGTTTTTTGGGCAATCACTGGTAATGGGGAACATCTGCAACTCTTCAATTTCGGCGGGGCCGATGGTGTGGGGCCAGGGAACGTGATTGAGGATAAAGCGGGAATTTTTTACGGCACGACATATTCTGGCGGAGCTTACGGTCAAGGTGCCGTGTTTAAAATCAATCTATCCCGATAAGGTCCTTATTTCATCGCATCAATCGTCTGGTACAACTGCGAGCGGTCGGTCACTTCCATCAACGGTTTGCCGCCCGGCTTGCTGCTGACCACGTAAATCGTCGGTGTGTGATTGATGCCAACGCGATTCCCTAAATCCCGCTCCGCATTTACTTCCGCGGCAAACTTGCCCTGCGGATCCATCACAAACGGCAAGTCCACTTTATGGTCACTGGCGAATTTCTCGGAAACGCTGCGCAGGTTCGCAGGATAAATTTCAGGCTGGTGCTCAAAAATATAATCCCGATATTCGAGGCCAAGCTGCTTGGACTGCGCGTCGAAATAATGCGCTGTCACCGCCGCCTGATACGACCAGTTATGCATGGGCAGCGGAAAATCATGGCGCACGACGGGAATCTTGTAGGACTGTCCCGCTTGCTTAATCAATGGCGCCGACAACCGGCATTGCGGACACTGCAAATCCTCGAAAACCACTAGTGCCAACTGCGAGCCTTTTGGCGGACGCAGCGCGGGGTCGTTTGTATTCGGCTGCGCGAAGCCGAATGAAGCGGGAAGGGCAAAACTCAGCAATAAGAGCGATGATAAGAACGAAAAGATCAGCGATTTTCTGGTCATAAATGTTTAGATGCGGATAACGGAAATTCTAGGCGTTTTCCGCTGCACCTATGGTAGCCGAACCCCACCCTGCTTGGCGAGTAGGCCGGTAACCGATTGATTTTAAAGCAGCCGCAACTGTTTGCGCTCCAGTGCCAGCAGCTTTTCTTTGATAGGCAAACCTCCGCCGTAGCCAGTCAGTTTGCCATTGCTGCCAATCACACGATGGCAGGGAATAATAATGGGAATGGGATTGGTTCCGTTGGCCAAACCTACAGCCCGCGAGGCATTGGGATTCCCGATTCGCCGTGCCAGTTCGCCGTAAGAGATCGTTTCGCCAAAAGGTATGTCGCAAAGGTTCTTCCAGACCCTTTGCTGAAACGGCGTGCCTTCGGGAACCAGCGGCACATCGAACTCTTCCAGCTTGCCGGCAAAGTAAGCTTCGAGTTGGCCGATGACTTCGCTGAATGCTCGACGATCCTGCTTCCATAAGGGATCGGGAGCGGCCGGATGCCGCCCATGCACAAAATTGATTTCCCGCAGCCCGGAGTCATCGCCCGCTAGCAAAAGCGGCCCGACCGGGCTCTCGATTTGCGTATAGCTGATCTCGATATCGCAAGTTGTCGTCATCTTTTTTCCCTTCCTGTTCTTCCAGAGGCTTCTTCGTCTGCCACAAATACATCGCGGCGTAGGCCCGCCATGGCCGCCACGCTTCGGCTTTGGCAGCAAGCTCTTTGGGATTGCTCAGCCCAGCGGCGCGCAATAATCCCAGATCGCTTGCCGGAAATGCGTCAGGCTCTTTGAATGCGCGCATGGCAACATATTGTGCCGTCCAATCGCCTATGCCGGGCAGTACACAAAAGCGCGATATGAAGTCTTCGACGTCGGTGTTGGAAAATGAAATTTTCCCTTCGACAACCGCTCGCGCAAATGTACGTATGGTCTGCGCACGACCTTTCGTCAAACCAATGCTGGTCAAGTTTGCGTTCGCAAGTTGCGTGGCACTCGGAAAAAGATGCGTGAAACCGGGATAGCCCTTGACCTTTGTGCCAAACTCGCGGGCCAAACGCCCGGCCAGCGTGGTCGCGCCGCGCACAGTAACTTGTTGCCCAAGAATGGCTCGTACGGCCAGTTCAAATCCGTCCCATGCCCCGGGAACGCGCAGGCCGCCGCATGCTCCCATATGCGCTGCAAGCCAGGGATCGGAACGCAAGTGCGAGGAAATTTCATTGGGATCAGCGCCCAGATCAAAAAATCGCCGCACGCGTTCGACAATCAGGAAAAGCGAGCGTGGGTGCGGATAGCGAATCCGAAGAATGATGGCATCGCCCAATTCACTCAGTGACGCTTGCAGCCAGCCGATAGCACTTGCTTTTTCGTCAGCTGGCAACGTAAATACGCGAGTATAACGCGACTCTTCGACGGATTCGACTTCCGGCGTCGCGCGTGGCGCGAGAAAAGCGAGCAGCGCGGCCCAATCAAACGGTGGACGGAAGCGGAGCACAAAACGGTATTCGTCGTTCGACAAATCAGCGGAAACATTGGCCGCTAGCCGTCCTAATTTTCGCAGTTGCGTCGGCGTGCGATTGTAAGTTTTGCGAAAGGCCGCGTTGAAGCGCCGGATACTGCCGAACCCCGAAGCCAATGCAACCTCGCTCATGGGCAAGCGGCTGTCATCAATCAATTTTTTTGCGAAATGCAAGCGCCGCGTCTGCGCAACGGCCACTGGGCTCGCGCCGAGATGCTGAAGAAAAAGCCGGCGCAAGTGGCGTCCACCGATGCCAAGCCGTTCAGCAAGTGACTCGATGCCGCCGTCTTCATCCTCCAACGCACTTTCGCTGATAAGGCGCAGCGCGCGCGACACGGTCGCCGAAGTACCCAGCCACGCCGGAGTTCCCGGTGAACACTCCGGGCGGCAACGCAAACAGGGGCGCAAGCCGGCTTCTGCCGCGGCCGCGGCGCTGGGGAAATAACGAACATTTTCTTCTTTTGCCGTGCGTGCCGGACAGATCGAGCGGCAATAAATTCCTGTGGATAGAACGCCGATAAAAAAGCGTCCATCAAAGCGGGGATCGCGAGTGCGGCGGGCACGGGAACATACGGCGGTGCTGAGCATGGCGTCTGTTACGAAGATAGACGCTGAGTCCCGAAATAACTAGCCGTTTTCGGACATGAATTGAAAACGGCTGATTTCGATTAAATCGCGGCTGCTTGGTCGCGGCGGCGGGCCTGAATTTCGATGAAGACGTTGACGAGGGACAACGCCGCCGGCGTGACCCCGGGAATGCGTGAAGCGTGGGCGAGCGTATTGGGACGAACTTTCAAAAGCTTCTCCTGCATCTCCATCGAAAGCCCGCTGATGTTTCGATAGTCGAACCATTCGGGAATCGTCCGGTGCTCGGCTTTCTTCAGGCGATCAATCGCCCGCTGCTGTTGCAGCAGATAGCCTTCGTACTTGATTTCCGTTTCGACGGATTTTAGTTCGTTGTGAACTTCGGAGGAAAGCTTCACCGGGGAGTTCGCCGAATCGCGATCAAAAAATGCTGGATCGATTTCGCGAAGCGCCGGAGCGAGTTGCTCGATTGTAATTTCAGGACGCTTGAGCAATTGGGCCAGAGTTTGGCCGAGCGCAGAAGAAACAACAGGTCCCTCGACTGCGTTCGGCTGCGCCTCACTTCGCTCGGGATGACGCGTCTCTTTAAGGCGTTCCGCCATCTCGCCCGTCAGCCGCGTTTTCTCGAGCAGCGCTTTCATCGCCGCCATGCGCTCTTGCCTGGCTTCGAAATCGGCCCATGCCGAATCCGAAATCAATCCCACCCGCCGTCCATGCGGAGTCAAACGGCGATCGGCGTTGTCGATTCTCAGGTGCAAGCGGAACTCGGCACGCGAAGTAAACATGCGGTAAGGCTCATTCGTGCCCTTCGAAATCAAATCATCAATCAGAATCGCGGTGTAAGCTTCCGTGCGGTCGAGAATCAGAGGCTCTTCATTCTTTACTTGCAACGCCGCGTTAATTCCCGCCATCAATCCCTGGCACGCGGCTTCTTCGTAGCCGCTGGTGCCATTGATCTGTCCCGCCAGAAACAATCCCGCAATCTGCTTGGTTTGCAGGGTGCGGTCCAGTTCCGTCGGATCGATCGAGTCATACTCAATCGCATATCCCGGCCGCAGCATCTCAGCGTTCTCCAGCCCCGGCACCGACTTCAAAATTTCGAGTTGTACTTCCACCGGCAGCGACGTGCTCATGCCGTTCACATAAATTTCGTGCGTGTTCAGGCCTTCGGGTTCGAGAAAAAGCTGGTGCGTCGTCTTGTCGGGAAACTTGACAATCTTGTCTTCAATCGACGGGCAATAGCGCGGTCCAATGGACTGAATCTGCCCGCTATACATCGGCGAGCGGTGCACGTTCTCGCGGATAATGCGCTGCGTTTCTTCCGTTGTCCAAGCGATATAACACGGGACCTGCGAATCGTGGTGCGTGACTTTTTTCGTGCGAAAACTGAACGGCGTCGGATCTTCGTCGCCCGGCTGCAACTGAAATTTTGACCAATCAATGCTGCGACCGTCGAGCCGAGGCGGAGTACCCGTCTTGAGGCGGCATCCGCGCAAGCCAAGTTTCTTGAGCGACTCGCCGAGGAGAACCGCATTTGGCTCCCCACTGCGTCCCGCGGGATATTGCTGCTCGCCACAATGGATGAGGCCATTGAGAAATGTTCCGGTAGTGATGATGACGGCCGCCGCGCCAACCGTGCGGCCATCGCGGAGACGAATGCCGCGGACGGTTCTTGCGTAGGGACGGGCGTCCTCGCCCATCCGGCGGAGCGTAGTTCCGCTATCGAAAAAAGCAGATTCCTCGTCACTTCGTTCCTCGGAATGACAAGTGGAAAGAGATGACTCTTCAATAATCAAATCAGCCACTTCCGCCTGCTTGATCTTCAAATTCGGCTGCGACTCCAACACTTCCCGCATCTTCAGCCGGTAGGCCTGCTTGTCGCACTGCGCCCGTGGAGACCACACCGCCGGCCCACGCGAAGTATTCAGCAGCCGAAACTGAATGCCCACAGCATCGGTGATTTCGCCCATAATGCCGCCCAGCGCGTCCACTTCCCGCACCAGGTGCCCCTTGGCAATGCCGCCAATCGCCGGATTGCACGACATCTGCGCAATCAAGTCCACGTTCAACGTGAACAACGCGGTCTTCAACCCCATGCGCGCGGACGCCATCGCCGCCTCGCATCCGGCATGTCCCGCGCCGACCACGACCACGTCGAATTGTTCGGTAAAGGAAGGCATTGCTATTTATATTGTAGCGGTAGGGCGCCAATGAGGCTAACCGTAGTCGGTGTACATCTAGGTGGAGTGGAAAGAATCCAACACGTGATTTCTTTTGACTTCTATATTGCGCGGGTTATCTATTGGATCTGCCCCTCAGCTTGAGCGGGATTAAAGCCCTTGCCGCTTTTGGGTGGCGCAGCGGTTTACCGCTGCGATCTCAAGCACAAGAACCGAATGGCTTTAGCCGCGGAGGGATTCCATCCAGATTAAATTCCGGGTGTGCGGAACTATAGAAATACGCACTCGCCTCCGAAGCAAGACCTTTCCTGACCGGGTTCTCGCGCATATATTCTCGAAAGGCCGCATACTCATCGAAGTCTCTTACGCGACGATCATAGTAGCTCTTC
>JAJPHW010000209.1 GCA_021325035.1 Terriglobia bacterium | reverse complement strand
TCTTGGGCGATCGTTCAGTACCAACGTTGCGATTCACGCGACGCAAACCGTGCACAAGTCGGGCCTGTTCCGGTGGGTGCGGCATCCTTCATACACCGGGATGTTGTGGATCTTCGCGGCGATCGGCATAAGCCAGCGCAATTGGGTAAGCCTGGCGATCATGCTGGTGTTTCCCACAGCCGCGCTGATCTACCGCATTCACGTCGAGGAGATGGCATTGACCGAAGCCTTCGGCGAGGATTATGTCGAATATTCCCGGGCGACAAAGCGGCTCATACCGGGAATTTACTGACAAAAACGATGATTCCTTGATCAATGTTTCAGATCGGTGAACACTATCTCCTGCAACTCCGGCGAGGCAAAATACCAATCGCTTGCCCCGGCTTCATGATTGTTGCCTCCCGGCCCGTATCCGACATTCGCGTCCCGCCAATAATCCATGCCAATTTGAAGCAGCGCGCCCGGAGAGATCTTTGCTCTCACATGAACCGTACATCCTTCGAATTTTCCCCCTGGAATTTCCGCTCTCGGCGATCCCGCCCAGAAGTGCCAGACTTTATCCGGACGTGTTCCTACGCGCATCAGCACCGCGTCTTTTTCGATCTCCATCGGCATGGCCCCATGCACATCCGTTCCAAACCACGGATGCCGCCGGTATAATCCACCACGCACGTGACCGTTGTCGTCATTCAACACGACATCTTTGCCATCCACGCGGCACGTCAGCTTCGTTTCCGCTATCTCCGCCGTCGCAGATTCATATCCCGTCACTCGCGTATCTGCAATCGCAATCCCCCACAGCATCGCCGAACGAAATCCCTCTGGCCTGCCCTGCGGGTTCACATATCCTGACTTGAATTTAACTTCCGGCGGCGCGCCCAACTCCTGCGCGAAAAGAAACACGCAACTCAATAGACAGAACGCAACTGCATTTATCGGCTTCACACCCCCACCACCTTGTCATCCTGAGCGAAGCGAAGGACCCATGTATTTCTCATCTTTGCACGCGCCGATACCGCTATGACCAACCCCATACACTTTTTCTGATACTCTTTCCCAATTTGGCACCAGTTGTCACCACCCCACCCTCCCTCGTATAGTGTTTTCAATCCCAGAAGAACAGATATAGATCTAGAAAAGAGACAACATGACCACTCAGAATTTTCAGAGCAACGATTTTTTCCAGCAGCTCGACGCCCGCGTCGCGAAGTACGACCTTCTCTGCCATCCGTTCTACAAAGCTTGGTCGGAAGGCAAATTGACTCGCGAAGATCTTTGCGAGTATTCGCAGGATTATTTTCACCACGTCGAGGCTTTCTCCGGCTACCTCGCAGCTTTTGCCTGCCGGCAGGAAGATGGTCCTGTCCGCCGCGCCGTTCTCGCGAACATGGCAGAAGAAGAAGGTCACTCCGATCTTTGGCTCGATTTCGCTGAAGGCATGGGAGCCTCACGCACACCGCGTCAGCCCATCGCCGAAGTGACGCAGCTCATCGCGCACTTCGATCATGTCGTCACGGAAGCCGCGCCCGCTGAAGCCCTGGCCGCTTTCTATGCCTACGAGTCGCAAGTGCCCCGTGTCGCCCAGGAAAAAGCCCGCGGGTTGAAAGAAATGTATGGCGCCGATGAAAAGACCTGCGGATATTTCACACTGCACACGACCGCCGATGTCTATCACTCAAACGTCTGGAAGAATCAGCTGGGCAAGCAGGTAGAAGCGAACCCGGAGATCGCCGAGAAAGCCCTCAACGCCGCCGAAGCCGCAGCAAAATCCTTATGGAATGCGCTCGATGGAATCGAAGCTCGCCGCACGCAAGCGCTCGCAGCTTAACTTCGCGCAAACAATTAATGGGATGACCGAAAAGTCATCCCATTTTTGCTAACACCTTGAATCTTTCAATGTCTGTCATCCCGCGTTGAAGAACCTCGTGTTCCTCGCCAACCGCACCGGCCTTACCAGGAGTTTCCACTACGTCTTCGCTACCACGCCTCGTTCGTACGCATGCTTCTTCTCTAGCTCTTCCAGCGCCGCTCGCGCGTCCACTTCAAACTTCGCCGACTGATTCATCAACGCCGGAGTCGCCGTCGCCCGATCTCTTTCCAGCTTAATCAATCCCTGCGCCGCCAGCTTTCCGGCTTCTTGCAGAAGGTGCTCGACCGTCGTCTGTACATACAAAGCATCCGTCGGATCGCCCACCCAAACCGGCCCTCCAATCAGCTTCGTCTGCCAAAAAACTTTGCGCGCAATCAATCGCGACATGTCTTCATCCATCGCTTTGCCAAATACCCACACGTTGCGTTTGAAGTCATAATGCCGGCTGGAAAAATGCACCGGAACCAGCTTGCCCGACTTCACAAACTCAATCTGCCGCCTGTCCACATCTTTGCGCAGCGCATTGATGACCGGGGCTTCCGCGTCTTTCGCTTCCAGCGACGGCATGACTTCACGCAAAGTCTCCGACAAATTCACCGCGACCGGAGCATGTAACCCCTCCGCACTCTCCAGGCGAATGTCCGTATGTAGCACATGAAAATCCGCCCCTGATGTGGACTTATGGAACGGCCACTTCAATTCAAACGACAGAGGCAAGCCGCTCAGGCTCACATAAATTTTCTTTTCCGCCATGAATTCAATCTCCTAATTAAGGTGTTTGATTATTTTATAGCGGGAGGCTGCACTCCTCACTTGGGGACGGACGCCTCGTCCGTCCGGTCGAGCGCAGCTCGACAGTCCAACTGTGGAAATCGCATGCACGAAAGTTACACCCCACAGTAACTTTTCAGAAAATCCATATTTATCTCATACTCGATTGGGATGAACCGCCCGATACTCCAATTTGCGATGCTGGTGGCCTGCCTGGCCGCGGCTGCACAACTGCGAGCGGGCGACGACCTCGAACTCAACTCACGCCACGTTCACCACTACGTCCGCCCCAGCCTTCCCGAAACTGCCAAGCGGATGAACCTCAAGGGTACGGTAAAGCTGGAAGTTGCAATTTCGGCTGCGGGCAAAGTCACATCCATCAAGCCCGTCGGCGGGCATCCTTTGCTCATCAACTCTGCGATGTACGCTGTAAAAGCCTGGGAGTTCGATGCCGCCCCACAAGAGACGACCACCATCATTAGCGTCTCTTTTGAGTAAAAATCCCACTTTTCTCTCCCGGTCGCTTTAATCCACAGTCTCCTATGAAGTCAGGGGTTGGGTTTATCCCACCTGTTTACTCTTTCGCTTCCCAAACCTCATGAGCCATGCGAAACGTATTCGCATGCGCTTCCGCTGCCAATGCAACCGGATCGGAATACCCTCCGCCCATCGTGATCACCACCGGCAAGCCTCGCTCCCTGCCAGCGCTCATCACCATACGATCTCGTTCTTTAAGTCCTTCATGACTCAACTTTAAATGTCCCAACCGATCTGACTTCAGTCCATCCACGCCCGATTGATAAAAGACAATCTCGGGCTCGAACTCCCAGACGCGAGGCAAAATCTTCGCGAGCGTTTCCAAATATTCGTCATCGCCCACGCCCGCGTCCAGCTCAACGTCGATCGTGCTCCTCTGCTTTCGCAGCGGGAAATTGTTCTTGCAATGAACTGACAGCGTCATCACGTTCGGCTCGTTCTGAAAAATTGAGGCCGTCCCGTCGCCTTGGTGGACATCAAGATCAATCACCGCCGTTCGCTGTATCCGCCGCTCGGAACGCAATTTCGCGATGGCAATCGCAATGTCGTTAAACACGCAAAATCCCGACCCCTCTGCCGCAAATGCGTGATGCGTGCCTCCCGCAAGCGTTCCACCCCAACCACGCGACAAAGCTTCCTCCGTCGCGGCCAGCGTTCCACCCACCGAAGCCAGCGTCCGCTTCACCAGCGCTTCCGACCATGGAAAGCCAATTTTTCGCATCGCCGCCGCCGGCAATTCACCGTTGATAAACTGCCGCACATATTCGCGATCATGTATGCCTTCGATGTCTTCAATCTCAGCCAGCGGCGCAGCTTCAAAGCGAAATACCCCATCGCGCTCCAACATCTCCCGCGCCATGCGGTACTTCCCCATGGGAAATTTGTGCCCTTCCGGCAAAGCAATCACGTATTGATCGGTATAAAAAAGCGTGCGCAAGATTCTCCCAGCTTATCGCACCCTGTAATGGTGTCATCCAGAGCGAGGTCGGGTTTGCACGAGTTGAAAGACTCGGGCGGGTAGCGCAAAGGGCGCGTATTTTGCACCCACTAATCGCGCACTTGGCTCGCCTCCGATTTATCTATACAAATATAGGAACTCTCATGCATCTTCCTTATCTATTTTTGGCCCTCGCGCTCACCCTTAACCTCTTCGCCCAGCAAACCTTCACCGCCGATTCCCGCACCACGGAAAGCCTTCGCGGCATTAGCCTTCTCAAGCACGGCATCGCCTGGGCCAGCGGTACGCACGGAACCTATCTCCGCTCAGCCGACGGCGGCCACACTTGGAAGGAGTCCCAAGTTTTCGGCGCCGACGCGCTCGATTTCCGCGACGTTCAGGCCTTCGGCGCGACCGACGCCTATCTTCTTGCGGCGGGTCCCGGCGACGCTTCCCGCATTTACAAAACTACCGATGGCGGAATGCATTGGGTGCGCCAATTCACCAACTCGAATCCCAAAGGCTTTTTCGATTGCATGGCCTTTTGGGATGAAAACCACGGCATCGCCGTCGGCGATCCGGTTCCGGATTGGCAAGGTCAACTCAAGTTTGAATTGATTGCGACCGATGACGGCACCCACTGGAATCCATTGCCCTCGGCTCATCTTCCGGTAGCTCTAGCAAACGAAGGTGCATTTGCTGCCAGCGGCACTTGCATCGCCACTCAAGGCAAAAAGAATGTCTGGTTCGCCACTGGAGGCGCAGCCGCCCGCGTCTTCCACTCTTCCGATGGTGGCCAAACTTGGACCGTCTCCGAAACTCCCATCACGCACGGCCCCGACTCCGCCGGAATATTTTCCATTGCATTTCGCGACGCCCGCCACGGCGTCATCGTCGGGGGCGACTATAAGCAACCCACGCAAGGCACTGCCAATCTCGCTTACACCAGCGACGGCGGCCGAACCTGGCAGTTGTCTTCCATCGCTCCGCAGTTCTATACGTCCGTCGTCGCTTTCACATTAAAGAAGGGATTATTTGCCGCTGGCACGTCCCATGCTGCCTACATAAGCAACAGTGCCGCATCTTCCTGGATGAATGTTTGGGATTTCAATCTAAATGCTTTGGCCGTGGATTCGAAGGGCAATGCCATTGCCGTCGGGCCAAAAGGATTGATTGTAGGGATTACGAGATCAAAAACAGTCAAATAACAGCTATTCTTCCCACTTTTTACTATTTTGATTCCGCAAACAAAACGGCGGACCGAAGTCCGCCGCCGATGCTAAAAATTATCGTCCGGCCGACTTCGCCATCGTTTTCTTGCCCATCATCTCGGCAATTTTGTCGAGCATGGTCGTGATGTTGCTGCCCGTGTCCACATTGCCGTCCACATAAGGATGTCGTCCGCCATCCGCATGCAGCACGAGCACACGCAAACCTTCATGCGCCTTCTTCACCATGTAAGGTAGGTGATGCCGGTCATCCCGCGTCATCGTCGAACCAAGCACGACCAAATCAAAGTTCCCCTGCTTCAATGCCGCCTCGACAGCTTTGCGGCCCTCGGCCGTCTGCACCTGGTGTCCAGCCTTCTGCATGGCTGCCGCCTGTGACTTCAATACCTCCGCGTCGCCTTCCCCATAAAGAATGTTCAACTTCCCTGAATGTGCCATAAGTTCGCTCGCAGCCTTTCCTGTCTGCTGCACGCACCTTAGCAACCCGCCGAAGAGAAGAGAACGTCACCGAAGAACTAGACACGAAAGGCACTTTCGGGATGTAAGGATGAGGTACAATTACGCCTTCCCCCGCCCCGAGGCGGAAAATGCGTCGCTATTTGAGGTGAATCCAATGCGTCCGCTCGCTGCCGTTCTAATCCTTCTTTCCGCTGCTATGGCTTTTGCCCAGGAGCCCACAACGTCTCCTTGTGATTTCGAGGACGGCATGGAAATGTCAGTGCAGTACCACACCGGCAAAGACGAACCCAAGAACGGCAAAGTCTGGACGCCCGGCGGCGCGCCCATCGTTCTCTATACTCAAGTTCCGCTGGTGCTCAACAACGTCACCATCCCCGTCGGCGCTTTCAACATGTTCGTGATTCCCAACAAAAAAGATTGGACGCTGATCGTCAACAAAAACGTCACCGCCGGCGCGCCCTACGATGCGTCACAAGACCTTGTCCGCGCTCCCATGGAGACTGGAGAAGTCGGTCAAGCAGAAACCGAAGTCCAAGTAACGCTGGCTCACACTGGCCCGAAAGTTTGTAGTCTCCGTATTTATTATGGCAAAATCGGCGCCTTCCTCGACTTCAACGAAAAATAACGAGCGCCCGATCCCAATACCATCCACTTCGTTCTCGTTTGTCATCCCGAAGGGCCGCGTTTTCTCCAGCGGACCGAGGGATCTTGCGGGTAGTGTCGCCGCACTCATGGCAGGCTAAAATAACCCAGTCCTTTGTGCGCACCTCAGCGGTTTGAGTCTTAACATGTCCAACTTCCTCCAAGTCACGCCCTTCATGCACGTCACCGATCTGGAAAAGGCCATCGTCTTTTTCACCGATATCCTCGGATTCAAAGTTCCCTTCCGTGCCGACAACTACGCCTACATTCACCGCGAGACCGTAGGCTTTCGTCTGCTCGAACAGACTTGCGCTGAAGAAGGCGCGCCGCCGGGCAACCGCCGCTACTCTTACTACATAGACGTCCGTGATGTGGACGGCCTCTACGCCGAACTCAAGGCGAAGCTCGACACACTTCCCGAGAAAGATGTTTACGGCCCCGTCGATCAGCCTTACGGACAGCGCGAACTTCTCGTTCTCGCCCCCGACGGCAACTTGATTGCCTTCGGCCAAGCCATCAAGAAGTAACTGCGGATCATGAAATCCGCAAATTCACATGCCTTTAACAATTCTGCCGCCGGACCCAAATTAAAATTTTCGCCATGCCAAACGAGCCCCTGACCCTCGACGACACCTTCAACCCCTCGTCCGGAGTGCGCATTCTCCGCCTTAACGGACCTCTGATTATTTCCAATCTCTTCGATTTTCAGGCCCGCGTACGTGCCAACGTCGCGCCCCATCTTATTCTCGACTTTGCCGGCGTGCCCTATGTGGACTCAGCCGGCATCGGCGCCCTCGTCGGCGCTTATGTCACCCACAACAAAGAAGGACGCACCCTCGCTCTCGTCGCTGTCACCGACCGCGTCCGCGCCGCTCTCGGCGTCACCCACGTCGAACAGTTCTTCCGCTTCTTCGACTCCATCGAATCCGCCACCGCCGCGTAAATGCTCGCGTAGGGGCAGATGTCCTCATCTGCCCAGTCGAGCGCAGCTCGACAGAGAATCACAACGACTCCAACCACTTTGTCATCTTGAGCGAAGTGAATTCATTCGCTAGCGAATGAATTCGCGCAGTCGAAAGACCCCATGTTTCTCGACTCTACCAACAGGCTCTTCGGGGAATTCTCACGATGCGCATACCGCCGAACTCGGCCTTTCGCCTGGTCACCGCCGCGTAAATGCTCGCGTAGGGGCAGATGTCCTCACCCGCCCAGTCGAGCACAGCTCGACAGAGCCGCGGCACTCTCGCCACCTTGTCATTCCGAATCCGCTTTAGCGGTGAGGAATCTGCTTTTTACGCAACATCATTGGGCAACCCTACTAACTTGTCATCCTGAGCGCAGCGAGGGATCTATGTATTTTGTTTTTGCAAAATTTCGCGCATCTTCTCGACACACGTAGGGGCAGATGTCCTCATCTGCCCGGTCGACCGCAGCTCGACAGAGAATCACAACGACCGTCTTGTCATCCTGAGCGAAGCGAATGAATTCGCGCAGTCGAAAGACCCCATGTTTTTCGACTCTACCAACCGGCCCTTCGGGGAATTCTCACGATGCACATACCGCCGAACTCGGGCTTCATTTGACATGTATAAATTTCGGGGGTGGCCCACACAAGCTCTGCCCTTCGCATACATCTCATTAGATGGATGGGTGGCCCGCTGAATTCTCCGGCAAACGTCTCGGCTGTACTGTTCTGAAAATTAAAGCAGAATTACTTCGACTCTGATCGTAGGATGCGCCGCACCGAAACGTTTACTTCTCTGCGCCAGCAAAAAGCTGTGACGAACAGCCTCGCCCTCCCACCTTTACAAAGGGCGTAAAGGTGGGCCACCCGCCAGTTCACCTGCGACTCAAGTACCCAATGCCAAGCGCAGGGCAGCGGCACCCTTTATACCGGGGACTATCTGCCCGACACGATTCCCCTTGCTGCAACGAATTACGCCGGCACGATCGAGGTGTACTTCTGTGACTGGGAATTTGCCTACAATCCAAACAATAGCTCATCCGTGGGCTGTCAGGCTGGAGATTCCACGCTTTCTGGCCGTTACGCTGCCGTTCTCAATCTGTATTAGTAGTCTCTGGAAATTTCAGACGGGAGCTGCGCGCTCCCGTCTGGGTTTCTTGCAATCCGGCTAAGGCGTAATCTCAAACACCACTCCGGCGCCATATTCCCCACCGAACTCTGTCGTGCCGTAGAGGTTTCCAGCTTTGTCTTGGACCAATGTGCCCCACGGGTCTTGTCCGTCTACGCAATTAGATTGCGAACAAAATGTGTAAAGCACGGTTTCATTACCCTTTGAATCAATCTCAAAAATGTTCCCTATGAGGCCCCCAGCGGTCGTGCCATACAAGACACCACGCTTGGTATCGAGCGTAACCCCGCCCAGTGGCTCATATCCGTCGGCCCCGTTAAACAGAAAGACCCTCCGCCTGCCGGTTTCCGGGTTGAGTTCGAACACCCCGCCTCCCGGCAACTCGAAGGTGCCGTACAGATTGCCCGCCGGATCAATCGCAATACCACCCGACGGCTCTCGGTAGCCATTGGCCGATGAAGGGAGCGCGGCGAGCACCTTTTCGGCCCAACCGCCTACGCCCGGCGAAAGCTCATAAACAGTTCCTCCACCGTGAGTCTTTGTGCTGCCGCCCGCCGCCGTTGTGCCATAAAGGTTACCCGACGAGTTGAAGGTCACACCTGCTAAATACGGGAAATCTCCGTCAGGGCAGGCCTCGCCTCGTCCTATCGAGCAAAAGTTATAGAGCACGGTTTGCTTCCAGACGCCGGCGGCAGGCGAAAGCTCGAAAACCATGCCACCGCCCGAACCGCCTGGGGCATGGCCGTTGCCCCCGTCCGACGTGCCGTAAAGATTTCCCTGAGCGTCGAAGACCAGTGGCGCTTGCGGAGTATATCCATCTAGACAGTTAGTACCTGAAAACATGCTGCAAAAGTTATAGAGCACGGTTTCCGTCCACGTGCCGCCGGGGTTGTGCGGAGGCGACAATTCAAAAACAACCCCGCAGCCGTACATACCCACGATAGGGCAGTTATACTGCGACCCGCCGCCTGTTGTGGTCCCGTAAAGATTGCCTTTTGCGCCCAACACGAGCCCCGCCCACGGTACCGCCCCATCAAGACACTCGCCATCAACGGAGACACTACAGAGGCTGTAGATCACAGACTCCGCCCATGTGCCATCGCCGTTCGGAGATAACTTGAACACCGTCCCCTGTGAAGCCGCTCCGCCATTCGCAGACGTGCCGTAAAGATTGCCCTGGGCATCGAACACCAGTCGGCTCACCACATAAGACGCATCGCTCGGCGGCCCCTTGAAGCTGTGAATGACTTTGAAATTGCTCTGAGCAGCCGCCGCCGCGCACATCAGCGCCGCAAAAGCAAAAAGCGCGAACGCAAAAAGAAAGAAAAAACTCAAACTCGTCTTGCTCATGCTGTACATCCTTCCGCCCGGCCCGTTTTTTGAGCGGACGCGCGACTGTCAGCCATATCCCAAGAATTGCCCCGCGAAAATAGGGCCGAAAGGCTCTAAAGAGGCTTATACAAGGCAGTATTTTGCTTCTGGCGGTGGCTTAAACGGCAGTTTGACTCGAAATCCCCTCTACTCTTCCCACAAATTACCCTTTGGATTCTTACCTAATACGGCTCTCCTAATACCCCGCCGCCTTCTTCTTCCCGCTCATCAGCACTTCCACCACGCGATCAAAATCATCAATCGTTGCGTACTCAATCACAATTTTCCCTTTGCCTTTGCGGTCACTGATCTTCACTTTCGTTCCCAGCGTCCGCTGCAACTGCCCTTGCACCGCTCGCACATTCGGATCCACCCAGCGCGCCCCGCGTCCCGTCGGTTTTTTCTCCGGCTCCAGCATGCCTTGCTTAATCCGGATGTCATCCACCAGATCATCCAGTTGCACCGACGACATGTTGTCGTTCCATGCCTTGTGTGCGACCTTCACCATAAGCTCCGGATCGTCATCCAGCCGCAGCAGCGACTTGGCGTCGGTGAAAGTCATCACGCCGCGCATAAGGTAATCCATGATTGGCCCGGGCAGCTTCATCAGCCGCATGTAATTGGCGACCGTCTCGCGCGACAAGCCCACGCGCTTGCCGATCTCGTCCTGCGTCATGTTGAAATTTTGGCTCAGCTTTACGAACGCCGCCGCCTGCTCCATGCAGTTCAGGTCTTGCCGCTGCAAGTTTTCAATGACCGTCAGCTCCGCCGCCTGCTGTTCGTTGATTCGCCGCACAATCGCCGGGATCGTCGTCTTGCCCGCGAACTTGGAGGCACGGCAACGCCGCTCGCCCAGGACGAGTACATAACGGCCATCTTTCCCCGGACGGACTACGATCGGCTGCGCCAGCCCCGATTCTTTGATGGACGCTGCCAGCTCTTTCAGCGAATCCTCATCGAAGAAACGCCTCGTCTGGTGGGGATTGTCGTCAATCATATCCAGCCGGATTTCGCGCACGGCATCGCGCGGCTCAGCGGCCGCCTGCATGTCTCCAATGACAACGTTCTTCGTCGAAGCGTCGCCTTCGTCGGCCAATCCAGTCATTTCCGCGACAAAGCCCGGCTGAGGCGCAGCTGTGGCAGGCGCGCTCGGTGGATGCACTACGCGTGGCCCACTCGGCAGCAACGAATCGAGTCCCCGCCCCAAAGCCCTTCGCGGCTGCTGTGGTTTCTCTGTCGCTTTCTCCGCACTCTTCTCAGCAATCTCCATAATTTCTCCTCTTAAACCCTTGTCATCCTGAGAGCCCGCGCTTTTCTTCGCGGGCCGAAGGATCTCGCGCGTAGTGCCACCACCCTTACCACCTTGTTATTCCGAGCCATAGATGGCCGCGTATGCGGCGAGCATGTGCGAGGAATCTGCTTTCCTGAAACATACATTGACGCCCATCAATCTATTGCTTTCCCGATATATTGATAGTCGTCAATGTATTTCGTTCCTTCCATCTCCGCCATCGGCCGCCTTCATTTACCGCTTGCTTCTCTTCTTGCGGCGCAGCAATCAGCTCCGGCAATGAACGCTGCAAAATTTCCTGCGCCAGTTGCATATAACTCTCCGCGCCTTTTGAGCGCTCGTCATACAACAACGCTGGTTTGCCATGGCTTGGCGCTTCCGCCAGCCGCACGTTCCGCGGAATCGTCGTCTGGCACAATTTTTCGCCGAAATATTTCTTAAGCTCGGCCGTGACCTGCTGCGCCAGGTTGGTCCGGTCGTCAAACATGGTCAGGACCACGCCCTCGATCCCCAGCTGCGGATTCAGGCTTACCCTCACCCGCTCAATTGAATCGAGAAGCTCCGATATGCCTTCCAGCGCGAAATACTCCGCCTGCATAGGCACCAGAACGCCATCGGAAGCAACGAGCGCGTTTAGCGTGAGCAGATCGAGCGCGGGTGGGCAATCGAGAACGATGACTTGGAAGCGTTCGCGCAAAGGTGTCAGCGCTTCTTTCAGGCGGAAGGCGCGGTCTTCGGCGTCCACTAGCTCAATATTTGCGCCGATCAAGTTCTTGTGCGCAGGAATAATGGTGAGCTTGGCAAGCGCAGTCTTTTGTAAGGCCTGCTCGCCCGTCGCCTCGCGCATAAGAAGATGGTAGGTGCTCAGCCGCTCCGGATCTTTGACCAGGCCGAGGCCGCTGCTGGCGTTCGATTGCGGGTCGCAATCAACGAGCAGCGTTTCGACTCCGCTCACAGCAAAAGATGCAGCAAGGTTGATGGCCGTGGTGGTCTTGCCTACGCCACCCTTTTGGTTGGCAACAGCAATGATGCGAGCCATATTCAGTTTTGGAGAATCCCCGAGAGATATTCGCAGAATATTCCCAATCCGCGTGCGTTGGCAATGACATTATTGTGTGCAATCGAGTAATTAGCGCATGTGGCCGATTTGGCTGCGCTTGAGTCGTAATCGGGATGCGATTTGCACAAGTGTTCCGAAAGGAACATTACGATTTTTCCCCGCGTCGCCGGCTTCTTCAGGAAGGAAAGTCTTTGGCTCCCCGGGGTTATTGTGTGAAGTGTTCCTTACGGAACATTAGAACGGAATGACGCCAACGTTCCGAAAGGGAACATTAGAGAAATAATGCGGCGCTTGGGGATCCTTCGCCGAGTGTTCCTATAGGAACGTTTGTGGAAATATTTTATAAACTTACCACTTTAGTATCAATATTAGTCTTAGACAGCTATATATTCTTATTTAATGCTACGTATTTACCACTTCATTGATAAGCAAGACTCTGTTAAGCGAATGAGGTATGGAAATCTGTGGTTCCCATGGGACTTCCGGAAGGGATGTTTGGGCTGTGTCTATCTGATCGCTGCCAATGAGCAGGGCCAAGTGTCCGGATGGGCCGGCTAAGTGGGAGGCGGTTGGCAGGATGTCCGCGAAGCGCTCGACGGCGCGAAGGGTGACGACATTATTCGGTGATCCCGGGATGAAATCTTCGGCGCGCTGAGGGAATACGGTTGCGTCGTTTAGTTCGAGCGACCGAATGACTTCGCGGAGGAAAGCGACCTTCTTATGATTCGATTCGATGAGGGTGAGGGATAACTCCGGAGAGAAGATTTTGATAGGAAGGCCGGGAAAGCCCGGGCCAGAGCCGACATCAATGAGGCGGGGCGTCTCCGCGAGTCGCACGGCCAGCTGTTCCGCACAAAAGAGCGACTCGCCGAAGTGGCGGGTGACGATCTCTTCGGGATTGCGAATGGCGGTGAGATTGATGCGCGCGTTCCAGCGCAATAATATATCGATATATATCGATATATTGTTTAGTTGAGATGGAGCAAGAGGTTCTGCCAGGAATGGCTCGAGCAGCTTGGCGATGAGGGTTTGGTCCATTGAATCCAACCACGGGGCGCGGTGTCATTGTAAAGCTTCGGCGGACGGAATCGAATTAGTTACGAATCAGGAGTGTAATTTGTGGGAGAAGTGGTCGGCAATTGGGATTGCGGTGCCGGAGCATGAAAGATATCCAGGATGATGTGGAACTCCTGCGACTTTGAGGTGCCCTTGCGGGGCGTCAGGGAGACAGGCGCGAGGTTTACCCGCTATGCCTTAGCAGAATCTCGTGGACATCGTTCGGATGGCGAGACACATCGGCAGCCCATTCGCCAAAGCCTCTCTGTCCGTTTACCGCTCTCACCCATTCGGCCAGGAATTCGCGCTTGGTCTGTTGTTGTGCGTCATCCTGGCCCTTTACCTCGAGGATTAGCATTTTCCCCTTCGCCAGACGCACCAAATAGTCTGGCCTGTATTTGTGGGCGACTCCCCGATAGGAATACGCAATTTCAAAGTTCAGGTGATCGTTCTTGACCCACGCGCGCACATTCGGATTGCGGTCGAGTTCGAATGCTTCATTTGCCTCCCACCGGCTATCGAAGACGCACATATTGATGTGCGAATGAAGGGTATGTTCGCACGCTTTGCCCGTACGCCAGGGGAGCATATCGCCGGTGGAACGAATGGGACGTTCGGTATCAAAAACCGGAACCAGCGTCTCGGGATTTTCGAAGCGGATAAGTTGGTATATGTGCTCGACCACTTTTGTCATGTTTAGCGTGATCACCAGGCGCCGACGCAGATCGTCTGAATCAAAGAGCGGAGGATCGACGCGAAGCCGGTCCGACGCAATGAATCTCTCGATCTCTCGAATCAATTGGGAGAACAGATATTCCTGCCTGCCTTTCCAAGTGCTCTTCATCTGGTCGAAGACCTGGCTCGCCGTGGAAAAAATGATGCTCTGATATCTAGATTCCAAGGCTTTGTCCCGAAGCGTGATCTCCTTTATCCGCGTTACGTCGGGCTTGCCCTCGATCACGGGCGCCAACTGCGCGAGTGTCGGGGTCTGAAATGCGCTCAAGGTGAGCGGTGTCACCTTCGTGAGATCAAGGCTCAGTTCGGGACGATATTCATGATCGATGCGCAACACGTTCGGCCAGCTGATTTCGTACGCTTTTCGATCCGGCATCGCCTCAATCAACGTCTTTGGCGTCGGCGGAGGCGGAGCGGGGCCGTCTCCAGTGCCCTCATGGGGGAGAAAGGTAAACGGCACTCCGAAGATATTGACGTACTCCGGCTCGAAGAAGCCAGTTTCGGGATTTACCTCGTATGACGCCCTTCGCAACCCACGACCTACAACCTGCTCGCACAAAAGCTGCGACGTGAACGCCCGCAAGCCCATGATGTGCGTTACCGTCTTCGCATCCCATCCTTCGGAAAGCATGCCGACCGAGATTACATTCTGAATCTGCGCGCCGGGCTTGCCCGGCTGCCCGACAGTATCAACCTTCAATCGGAGCATTTCGGCTTGTTGTTTTTTAGTCAGCTTCGGTTTGCGAACTTCCTCCTCGTCCGTTTCGTTTTGCGCTTCGCCCTCTTCAGTGATGTCATCCAACTTCAGCTGGACTGGCTCTTCTTCCTCTTCGGCCTCACCCAGAACTTTCGAGTCAATGTGGAGAATTCCATCTTCATCGCACAGTTTCTCAATTCGCACTCGCTTATGTGAAAAAGCGAATTCCACACGCGCAGCCGTGTGGGTTGTATTCGCCACTGTAATCATCACAGGCGGCGTCGGCTCCTTGCGTTTCTTCCAGTCGTCTCTAGTGACTTTCCAGTCCTTTCCAAGAAAGTAATAGGCGATGGTCACAAGATCGGGCAGCGGCACTTGCGGCTCGGCCTTTCGATTCAGGTCGGTCTTCACGTCGGAATCCGAGTAGATGTGGTAGAACTTCGATTTGTAATTCGATCCGGCTTCGCCGTCGTCACGAATCACCACTCGCGGCGTTTTTACCAAGCCGGATTCAATCGCATCGTTCAAGCCAAAATCACTGACTATCCAGTTAAACAACGTTTCGTCGCCGCTTTTCTTGCCTGTGGGGGCAAATGGCGTTGCGGTCAGGTCGAAGCAGTTGAGAATTCCGCGCGCCCGATGAATTCGGTCAAGCCCCTCAATCCAGTTGGCGGCGTCCTTCAAGGCTTCTTTTTCTTCCTTGGAAGCGCGCTCTTTCTTTTGCTTCGGGGATACGCGCCAGGCGTGATGGGCCTCGTCGCTGATGACGATGATGTTCTCAGCGCTCGCCATTTCCGCCAGCACGTCCCGCACGTAAGCTTCATCGCTTTTTGCGCCGCGCTTGTCCACGCTGTGCCGACGGTCAATTTGTTCCTGAGTCTCCCAATCGAGCTTGTGACGATTGTGGACCATCACGCGGCAACTTTGCCCCTGCCGCATTTTGTCTTCAAGGCCGGGGGGAATGATTTGAAATTCTGTGTAGTAATTGCCTGCGCTTCCCGGAATCAGCACTTCGAGCCGGTTCTTGACCGTCAATCCCGGCGCGATGATGAGAATGTTTTTTGAAAACCGCTTGTCCTGCGGATAGGTGTTCTTATTCAGAACCTGCCACGCAATGAGCATGGACATGACAATCGTTTTGCCACTGCCCGTCGCCATCTTCGCGCAGAGCCTGGTAAATGGCCCACCATCACCGTGAATCTCGATGCCAGTGCGCTCCGAAGCCGCGGCTTCGACCATCCAGATCAATGTTTCGATGGCTTCCAGCTGGCAAAAGAAAAATCGCCGATCCTCGCGTTGCTCAGGGTCTCGCCAATGTTGCAATAGCCTTTTTGTGATTCCGGTCGTTCCCGGGTAATCTGCTTCGCGCCACGCCTTCACGCGCGGGCGAATCTGATTGACCAGCGGCAGTTCTACAAATTCGCCGGGATCATCGAACGACCGCGAAGATTCTGACGCGCGAATGTATCCTGCTTTGCGGCGCTCCGGCTCGCGGGTGAACAATCGCGTCTCGCGATGGTACTTCCAATGCTCTGTGGGCTCTTCATACGGAGAGTTAATGATGAGCTGGTTGATTGTCTTTACGCCGGATTGCGCATCGCCGGTCATCGCACGTCCATCACTTTCAGACTCTCGATGCCGCGATCGTCAATTACTTTTACGGCAATTTGTTTGCCTGGGGTAAAGGGCAGCGATATCGTTCCGCGATAGGCCTCAATGAGCTCCGGATCAATCTCCGACTTCAGGCTGCGTGCAAGACGCGACCAGCCGCCGTCTTCATCGGCTATAGGAAAGAATACTTGCCGGGCGAACAAGCTCCGCCCGTCATAGTCGGTGTCGAGGAGCCACATCGCAATTCTTGACGGGTCGCCCGACTCGATGGACCCGTTGCGGGTGTTGTAGTAATCGAAGCCCCGCACTTCGGCCTGCCACTTGCCCTCGTGCTCGCCGTCTTTAATTTTTCTTAACTCAACATCCGGGCGGCCTACCAGCCAGAAGCTTTGGTTCGAGGCGCGTTTCTTCTTCAGGTCTTCGGTGAGCAGGTCGGCATTCATTTGTGCGGTCAAGAATGTCATGCCGGTTTTTTCCTTGGTCAGGCTGTCAATGTCTTTCGCCGCTTCGGGATCGAACTCAAATGCGGCAAAGACCAGAATCGCGGGCTTCGGATAAAGCGTCCGCGCCTCCTCCCACGCCAGTTCCACTTGCCGCGATTCGAGCAGGCTGAATTCCGGACCGAATGAAATCACAACCCGCTCCGGTTTTACGCCTTTGGTCTCGGCGTCGGCGTGCAGCCAGCGTGTTCCCGCGAGTGGCTCGACGCGCGAAAAATCAATGTGATGGCCGCCCTTGCCGCGCAGGCCGGTCTTGAGCAACTCGTCCCGCCATTCTGTATGGCGGAGCGTGGGGCCGGAACGGACGATGGATGCGTCGAGAAGCGGAGTAGCGGCGTGACGGAAGTCGGAGAGCGATTGTTGTTCAACACTCCCGAGGCCCTCGGGATTATTTTTTGTCCCGACATCGATGTCGTCTAAAGACCTTACTGTTGGTGCGGGGACGGCTTCGACCGTGAACGGGCCGGTGACGCGGACGCGGGATTTGTCTATGTAGGGCTGATCGTACAGCGTCTCCCGGTCGGCGTAGCGGGCGATGGCAGCGTCAATCTGCTCGCGGGTCATGCCTTCGCGAATTTCGGGATTGTTGGCGATGGATTTCAGGGTGACGTGAGGCACGGTCTTGTAGCGGAATCCGCTGCCCACGCCTTCGTCGGGATGGGCCAGCTCGTAGTAATCGAAGTCGGCGGCCATGAGGCGCTGCTTGGCGAGAGTGACCGCGACGCGCGAGGTATCGCAGGTGATCCAGCGGCGTCCCCATTGTTCGGCGACGAAGGCTGTCGTACCCGAGCCGCAGGTAGGATCAAGGACAAGGTCACCGGGATCGGTCGTCATGAGGAGGCAGCGTTCGATTACCTTAGGACTTGTCTGCACAACATAGAGCTTGGTGCCGCCAACCGTACTGCTCGTGTCCGGCCAAACATTTGTGATAGGAAAAGCAGGAAAGTCGTCTATGTATCGGACATAGTTGAGTGTGTTTCCTGTGAGTTCGATCCGTCCTGCGTTTATGAGCCGCTGAAAACCATCCGGGCCAGTCTTCCAATAACCGTTCGGTGGTCGTATAGTGCGACCCTGAAAGACAACAGGAAAGTCCCCGGGTGGTCGCTGACTCCGCATATCACTCAGGCGAAAGTATCTAGCACCGGAGAGATCCAGATCTTCAACTGCCGCCATGTTGCGCCGCAGGCGTCGGCCGTCTGCAAGTTCCACCTTGTCATACGCGGCCCCACCTTCGCCATCCAAGGCTTTTTCAATAAATAGTCACCGATATTTAACCTTTTCCTTGTTCTTGGCGTATACGAGTACGTAGTCGCAGATACCTGCGAGCAACTCAGTCGTTGCGCTGCTTGTCTTCGAAAATGTAATCAAGGCAACGAAGTTCTCGCGTCCAAACACGTCGTCGAGGACGTTTCGCACTAGGTGAATGTTCTCGTCACCGATTTGAAAAAATACTGTGCCTGATTCCGCCAGCAATTCCTTTGATAGTAGTACCCGATCACGCACATACGAGAGGTAAGAGTGCACCTCTAGCGCCCAGGTATCCTTGAATGCCTTTACCATCTCAGGCTCTTGCGTGAGGTCGTCATCCTTTCCATCCCTCACATCCCTCTTATTCACGAAGGGCTGGAAATTCGATCCGTATTTAATCCCATAGGGCGGGTCGATATAGACCATCTGCACTTGTCCGGCCATGCCCTCTTTTTCGAGCAAGGAGTTCATCACCAGCAGCGAATCGCCGGCAATCATGCGGTTTGACCATCCATGCGGGTGCTTGTAGAAGTCAACCGCATCGCGCAGCGGCGGATTTTCTTCGCGGGTGGCAAAAAGCGAAGGCTGCTCGAGCACGCCGTTACCGTTGCGGCGGCGAACGGCATCAATGATGGTGGAAGGGTCGATGCGCTCGTGTACGTGCAGTGAGACCGTGGACACGTCGAACGATGAATGTTCTTTCTTGCCGGCCCAGACGAGCTGCGGGTCGAGATGAGGATCGTAGTCGAGATCTTTCCCAGGCTTTACGCTCGGGACGGGCGTGACGTAGTCGTAGGCTTTGTGTGTGGGAAGCGGCGGGTCGGTCTCGGGCGTGACCAATCCTACGGGAGGGTTGTTGGCGCGCTGCTTGTCTTTGTGTTCGTAACGCTCGATGGGACGCTTGGGGGCTTTGCCGGTCGTTTTTGGGGACCGCGAGTTTCGAGGCATAGAAAACTAACCTTTATGCAGCGATGGATTTTGCCCTGGGGAAAAGAACAGAGGATTCTATCCTGCGACGAGGAGGAAAGGCCAGAGGTTAGTTGGGAAGGTAGCGGCGCGACATGAGCGGGATGCTAGACTTCCGTGATGCGGAAAGATATTTTGCCGTTATGCGACAAGCATTACCGGACGATGGAGTTTTGCCTGGCGCCTTTAACGGCGAGCCACTCGGTGGAATATTTCCGGTGCACGGAGAAGTTTTGTCCGCGGTGCTTTAGTGAGTCGCTGGGGTATGTGACGCCGGTGCGGGACGATGAGCCGATTTTGACGCCGAGTCAGCCGAAGTGCGAGCGGCATGGACGTCCGATGATGATTTCAGGATTAGACCGGCAGAGAAATGTATTGCGGTTTGTGTGTCCGGAAGAGGGATGTGGGGAGATTTTGGTGAAGTAGGGGTAGGTGCCGTTGTGGTACACGCGAGGTTCCTCGCCCCGCTGGCGAAAGCGCGGGGCTTCGGAATGACAAAGTGTTGCGGGTGGAAAGCGCTGTGAAATTAGGATGAGCATATTCTGGCTGATATTCACGGCGGTGGATCTTTACATCGGCGTCGTGGCGCTGGATTTGATGAAGGGGACGGTGCCTCCGGAAAAATTGCCGCGGCTGGCGGTGGTGAAGAAGATATTGATTGCAGCGACGTTGGTTGTCGTGGCGATGATTGTGGTGAAGTGGGTAAAGAAGTGAGCTCCTCCTAAAATCCGAGAAGACTGAGATCCTTCGGCCCGCGAAGAAAAGCGCGAGCTCTCAGGATGACAACAACAAAAATAAGAATCACCAGGTGTCGCCGCCGGATTTGGGAGGCCACGCGTTGAGTTGGCGGCGGAGAAGTGCGATTTGTCCGATGTGGTAGCTGTTGTGAGCGGAGATCTGGGTGACGACGTCTTCGACGGTGACGGGACGCGCGGCTTTGTCTGTATCTTTCCCGTCATCTTTTCCAGCGTCGGGCGGCACTGGTTGCGAGAGAGTTTCAGAGTCGGAATCGGCGAGGCGCGCGAGGCGATCCAGTAAAGTGTAGAAGCGCTTGGTGGTTGCAGACCACTTTTCGTCGGTGAGAGGTACGGGTTGCGGCCAGCTTTCTATGGCGTGATCCGGATAGGCGGGCGGAGCGCAAGCGATGCGGCAGATTTCGTATTCCATCCAATAATTCATGTGCTCGACAATCTGCCAGATGTTGTGGGGATAGTTGGCGACGGTTTGGTCCGCGAGGGACGCCGGGAGATCTTCAAGGCAGGCGATGGGACTGACGTGAGCGCCTTTGCCGTAGAGGAGTTCGCGGAGGGTGAGGTTGGGCATGGGAGGATCATAGCGCGGATGATGTTGTGGAATTCGGAATCGCCGAGAGCTAAAAGCAGATTCCACGGGCGTTCTCGCGTACGCTACGAACGGCTCGGAATGACAAGATGGTTAGAGTGGGACGGTCCACGCAAGATTCCTCGCCCCGCTGGAGAAAGCGCGGGGCTTCGGAATGACATTTCTTTCTTAACGTTAAAAAGGCCCCCGCTTCTCGCTTCGCCCAGGGCAGGCTCTCGCCCTGCTCGAGAAAACGCAGGGCTTCGGAATGACAAATGATTGGGAGTACTTTCTGGTGAAAAATATGCCCCGTCCTGCCGTGAAGAGTAGCAGCAGGACGGGGCTCCCCAGGAAAAAATCAAAATCGAGTCTTAGATAACCGAGGCAATGGACTGTTCGAGAGCGTCCACGGCGACGTCGGCTTCTTCTTTTGTGACGACCAAGGGCGGCGCGATGCGGACGGTGCTCGGGCCGCATCCCAGGAACAACACGCCTTTTTCGAATGCCTTCTCAACGATGCGATCGCGAAGTTCGGGCGATTGCTCTTTAGTCTTTTGGTCTTTGATGATTTCCACGCCGATCATGAGGCCGCGACCGCGAACATCGCCGACGATTGAGTACTTTTTGGGCCAGTCCGCCATGCGCTTCATCATGTAATTGCCGACGGTGGTCGAATTTTGCAGCAGGCCTTCGCGCTCGATGACATCGAGCGTCGCGAGGGCGGAGGCAATGCAAAGAGGGTTTCCGCCGAAGGTGGAAGCGTGAGAGCCGGGAACCCAATCCATGATTTCGGCGCGGCTCATCATGATGCCGAGGGGCATGCCGGAAGCGATGCCTTTAGCCATGCAGACGATGTCGGGATGAACGCCGGTGTGCTCGATGGCCCACCACTTGCCGGTGCGGGCTGCGCCACTCTGGACTTCATCGGCGACAAGGAGTATGCCGTGCTTGTCGCAGATGCGGCGAAGCTCCTGCATGAAGATGGTGGGAGCGACGACGTAGCCGCCTTCACCCTGAATAGGCTCGACGAAAATTGCAGCGACTTCTTCCGGCGGAAGAATGGTCTTGAAGAGCTTTTCTTCAATGTAGCGGGCACAGCCGAGGGCGAACGCTTCGGCGTCTTGTGGGCCGCCGGAGCATCCGCGATAGACATCGGGATAGCGCACATGAGTAACGCCGGGAACGAGCGGAGCGAAACGGCGTTTCTGCTGAGGCTTGGAAGCGGTCAGCGAAAGCGCGCCCATGGTGCGTCCGTGAAAAGCGCCGAAGAAAGCGATGACCTGCTGGCGCTTGGTGTGATAACGGGCAAGCTTGAGCGCGGCTTCAATGGCTTCTGCGCCGGAGTTGCCGAAGTAGAAACGGTGCGGGCCGGGCATGGGAGCGATTTTCGATAGACGCTCGGATAGTGTGACCATGCTCTCGTAATAAAAGTCGGTGCCGGACATGTGAATGAGTTCGCCCGCCTGCTTTTGAATGGCGGCTACGACATCTGGATGGCAATGGCCCGTAGAAGTCACGGCGATGCCGGCGGAGAAGTCGAAGAACTCGTTGCCGTCCACGTCAGTGACGACGATGCCACGGCCCGATTTCGCGACCAGCGGATAGGAACGGGTATAGGAAGGCGAAACGTATTTTTCATCTCCGGCAAGGATGCGCTTGGCGTTTGGGCCCGGCAGGGCGGTCGTAATCTTGGGGCC
>JAJPHW010000135.1 GCA_021325035.1 Terriglobia bacterium | reverse complement strand
TCGGCATTTTTATAGAGATACACGCCAGCCGAAGTGGGCAGGCTACGAATTTTTGCGGAGAGATCCATGAAAGAGAGGTTGATCTATATTTTAGCTTTTTCGCAAATGCCCGTGTTTTTATGGAATGCATCATGTGTGTTACACTTAATACAAATGAGTCATACATTAACAATACGTCTTACCGAGGAACTAATGGCTTGGCTTAAGGACACCGCCAAGCGTACGGGTGTGCCGGTCGGGCGCATTATCCGGCAACAACTGGAAACGGCGCGGGCGGAAAAGGGGTCGCAACGATTCCTGCGGCGCGCGGGCGAGATGAGCGGCCCGCCCGATCTTTCCTCGCGCAAAGGGTTTTCGCGGCGATGAAAGCCATTGCCGACACTGGGTTAGTGGTTGCGTTCGGGAATCGGGATGATCGCCACCACGCTTGGGCCGTCGACCTGGCCAGAACCATTACTGAGCCGCTGCTCACCTGCGAAGCTGTCTTGGCTGAATCCGCGTTCCATCTCGGCTCAAGCTCCTACGTGTTGTCACTCATCGAAGACGACCTGCTACGGGTAGCGTTCGATTGTAATCGCAATCTCGAGCAACTGAGAAAATTGGCCGAGCGCTACCAAGACCGCAAGCCTGATTTAGCCGATTTATGCCTGATCCGGATGAGCGAACTCTATCCGCGTCACACCCTAATTACGGTGGATGAATCTGATTTCCGCGTCTATCGCCGCAACAAGCGAGAAACCATACCAATCCTTTGTCCACCGAGATAGGTCGCTGCAGATGCTAAAATAAGAAGATTCCATGCCTTATTCAACGCCTGCTGTAGCCGATCAAGACCAGAAAATTGAGACCGCAAAACCCACGAAAGTGGGTTTTGTCAGTCTCGGCTGCCCGAAAAACCTCGTGGACAGCGAAGTCATGATGGGCATGTTGGCTCATGCCGGCGCGGTGCTGACCCAAAAAGCCGAAGATGCTGATGTCATCGTTGTGAATACGTGCTCTTTTATAGCCAGCGCACAGCAGGAATCAGTCAATACGATTCTGGAGATGGCAAAGCACAAGACCGATGGCCGCGCGCAAAAATTAGTCGTAGCCGGATGTCTGGTCGAGCGCTTTCGCGATGAAATCCAGAAAAACATTCCTGAGGTAGATTCAGTTGTTGGCACCGGTGAACTGGAGAAAATTCTTGCCGCCGCAGGTGTGAGCGCGCCACCGAAGCAAGCAAATTCTCCTTTCAACATTCTTAGTTCGCGTGCTGAAGGCGATCATCGTGCTGCACAAGGCCGTTTCTCACGCGAAAGCTGGGACGGTGCGATTGCTGATCTGCCGAACTATCTCTACGACGAAGCCACACCACGAATTCTGGCGACTGCAAAATATACCGCATATATAAAAATTGCCGAAGGCTGCGATCATCCTTGCACTTTCTGCATTATTCCTCAATTGCGTGGCAAGTTTCGTTCCCGAAGATTCGAATCAGTTGTCGCGGAAGCCGAGAACTTGGCTCTGGCGGGCGTGCGCGAAATTACCCTCATTGGGCAGGACACAACATGCTACGGCGAGGATTTCGGCCTGAAAGATGGTTTGGCGCTGCTCCTGGAAAAACTTGCGGCTATCGAAGATCTGCGCTGGGTGCGGTTTTTGTACGCGTATCCAAACAAGATCACCGGCAAACTTCTCGAAACCATTGCTTCTCACGAAAAAATCTGTTCGTACATGGATGTTCCGCTTCAGCACGCTTCGCCGACCGTCCTGAAACGCATGAAGCGGGGGGGAGGCGCCGAAATCTTTCTGAAATCTATAGAGAAGATGCGGCGCACGATACCGGAGCTGACCCTGCGCACCTCATTCATCGTTGGTTTTCCGGGCGAAACCGAAAAAGAATTCGAGGAGCTGTGCGATTTTGTTCGGGAAGCTGAATTTGATTGGATGGGAGCTTTCGGTTATTCCGATCAGGAAGGCGCGAGCGCCTTTGCTGCCGAGGACAAATTGTCGGAGAAGGAAATTGAACGGCGCCGCAAACATCTAATGCAGATTCAACGCAAAATCAGCAAGAAGAACAAGAAGGCTCTAGTTGGCAAAGAAGTGGACTTGCTTCTGGAAGGCACTTCTGAAGAAACAGATCTTTTATTCGAAGCCCGCACGTCCATGCATGCACCGGAAATTGACGGCAAAGTTTTTGTAAACGACATCCCGGAAGAAATCGAACCGCAATTTGGCAGGTTTTATCGCGCGGAAATCACTGAAGCCCACGATTACGATTTAGTCGCTCGCATTATTGAGTAGCATCCATCCGATGCCCCACCAACGAACACTTCGCCTCAAATGCCCCATGTGCAAAGTGGAAGTGAAGAAGGGCGCGCCAGATTTCCCCTTTTGCAGCGAACGCTGCCGTCTGATTGATCTGGGAAAATGGGCCAGCGGAGCTTACGTAATCACATCTCCGGTCACCGACATCGGCGACGATGCGCTCGATGAGGAAAAGAATTCATGACCGCGCGACCTGCTCCGCGATGGGCCACACTGGTTGCAACGTTCTTTGGAGCGGGAAGGATGCGTCCTGGCCCCGGCACCTGGGGATCAGCGGCCGCTGTGATTTTATGGTGGGCCATTTCTCGGGGTATTCCAGCAAATCTCCGGGGCATAATGCCGGCTCTGCTGGCTTTGGCAGCCACGGCAATCGGCATCCCCGCCGCTACACGAATCGTTCGAGCAACCGGGATCAAAGACCCGCAATTCGTCGTAATTGACGAGGTTGCTGGGCAACTTCTTACACTTGCGTGGGCCCCAGTGACGTGGAAATCTCTGTTGCTGGGCTTTATACTTTTTAGAGGATTCGATATCGTGAAACCCCCGCCGATTCGTCTTTTAGAGAAGCTTCCGGAAGGCACGGGAATCGTGGTGGACGATCTTGGCGCGGGCCTTTATGCATGGGTTCTTATGCAAGTCGCCCTGCATTTTGGCCTATTAGCGCGTTAGGGATATGCGAAGGGTGCGATGGCAATTTCTCTTCTGGGCAGGAAAAACGTGAACGGCAATCCTCACATTGATGGAGTGCGGCCGAGTGCGGCCTTGCCCGGTGGGGAATTGCGCATCTACGGCCACTCGCTCCATCCTGCGGATTTACGCCGTCCGCATGTTCAGTTCGACCATCTTGAGGGTGGAATCGTCGTCAGCTCGGACGATTTGTTAGTGGTTCGCGTTCCTTTCGGCGCCACGTCAGGCCCTGTAGTTGTTTCTGCAAACGGAAGTCGCAGCAATCCTCTCGATGTGAAAGTCGCGCTTCCCATTGCTGACAATTTACATCCGGTGACCAATCCAGCGCTCGATGCGGAAGGCAATATTTACGCCACCTTCTCCGGGTCCCGCGGACAGAGAGTGCCGGTGGCCATCTACAAGATTGACACCAACTACAACGTTAAACCCTTTGTGGCAGACATGATGAACCCCACCGGCATTGCTTTTGACCGCGAGGGTCAAATGTATGTCTCTTCACGCTTCGATGGGGCGGTGTATCGCGTGGCCCCTAATGGCACTATGTCCACTTACGCGGAAGGTATGGGCACCGCTACCGGTATCGCATTTGATCGTCTTGGAAATCTTTTTGTCGGCGACCGTAGTGGAACTATTTTTAAGATCGCGCCAGACCGCCAGATTTTTGTTTTTGCCACTTTGGAACCGAGTGTTTCCGCTTATCATCTCGCCATTAGCCCGCAAGGCGATCTGTTCGTTTCCGGCCCAACAACATCGAGTTTCGATGCAATTTACAAGATCGATCCGCAAGGCAAGGTTAGCGTGCATTACCGTGGACTGGGCCGTCCCCAAGGGCTTGCGTTGGATGCCGCAGGCAACCTTTATGTAGCTGCTTCACTGGGCGGGCAACGCGGCATTGTGAAAATCACTCCGGAGGGCAAGGCATCTCTGGAAGTTGCCGGCTCTGGCTTGGTTGGTCTTGCCTTTGCGCCGGGGCGTTCCGCGATTTTGGCCACGACTAGTTCCATCTTTCACCTCGATTGGGATATCCCTGGTATGCCATTAACGCGAGAGCTGTGAATTGCGTCCTGCAACGCTCTAATCTCTTTCGCAAATCATTTAGACTGCTTCTGTGCAGGCAGAGATCATCGCTATCGGGTCGGAACTGCTGACTCCCTTTCGGCAGGATACGAACTCGCTCTATCTCACCGAACACCTGAATCAGCTTGGTGTGGACGTGATTTTCAAGACCATCGTTGGCGACAGCCGCGAGCGCCTGACAAATGTTGCCAGCACGGCCCTAGCACGTGCCGATGTCATTATTTTCATAGGTGGACTTGGCCCGACCGAGGACGATCTTACGCGTGAGGCGGTTGCAGATGCACTCGGCCTTCCTCTAAAGCGTGATCCGGAACTCGTGGCGGCGCTGGAGCGACGCTTTGCAGAACGGGGGTATAAACTTACTCCCAACAATCTACAGCAAGCAGATGTCATTGCAGGGGCTACCGTGCTGCCGAATCCGAACGGGTCGGCAGTGGGGCTTTGGGTGGGTGGCAAATACGAAGGCCGCGAGAAAATCATTCTCCTTTTACCGGGCCCACCGGCCGAGTTGAAGGCGATGTTCGAGCAACAATGTCTGGAGCGTTTGCGCAGCAAACTTCCCCGAAAGGCCATTGCCACTCGAGTGCTCAAAATTACCGGGTTGGGTGAGTCCCAATGCGACGCTCGCGTCGCGCCGATCTACAAGACATTTATTGATGTTGATACGACGATACTGGCTGGAGCCGGCGAGATACAACTCCACATGAAATCGCAGAAAGCGACGACGGCCGAAGCGCAGCAACGAGTAGATCAATTGGTTGAATTGATTGAAGAAGAGTTGGGCGATTTGGTTTTCTCGGACAACGGTGATTCTTTGGAGCAGATTGTCGGCTACTACCTGCAAATGCGGGGAATTACGCTTGCCGCCGCGGAGTCTTGTACAGGCGGTTTGCTGGCCGAACGACTCACGTCTCTTAGTGGAAGCTCGCGTTATTTTGTCGGCGGCGCGGTAGTTTACTCCAACCATCTCAAGACTGATTTTGCCGACGTTCCCGCACACATGCTTGAAAAGCATGGAGCTGTAAGCAAAGAAGTGGCCGCAGCTCTGGCAGAAGGCATCCGTTATCGCTGTGAAGCGACCCTCGGGATCGGTATCACTGGAGTTGCTGGTCCAACCGGCGGTTCGCCGGAGAAGCCTGTTGGTCTGGTTTATCACGCGCTTGCCAGCGAGCAGGGAACCGAAGTCATTGAGCGAAAATTCCCGGGCGATCGCAAACGAGTCCGCTGGTTTGCCACGCAGCAGGCGCTGGATATGGTTCGAAGAAAATTAATGTAGCCTCATGCGTGTATTCGTTGCCCTGGATATCGAGGAGGAAATTCGCCAACGTATAGAGTGTTTCATGGATGGCGTGCGTGGATTTTCCCCTGATGCTCGCTGGGTAAAACCGGAATCGTTGCACGTAACCCTGAAGTTTGTCGGTGAAAAATCGCCCGAATTTGTTGAGAAGATGAAACAAGCGCTGGCTGCTGTTCAATTGGAGGCATTTGAAGTAACTTTCAGGGGATACGGTTTCTTTCCCACCGTGAATTCGGCGCGGGTATTTTGGGTTGGTGTTGAAGCTGGCCCGGCACTGGCGGGATTAGCTGAGTCGGTGGATGTTGTTTTGTCGCAACTTGGGGTTGAGCCGGAGGCGCATGTATTCAATCCACATTTGACGCTAGCTCGAGGTGCGGGAAGATCAGGCACTCCGAAACGGCAAAAAAGCGATATGCCAAACAAAATTTTCCAGCAACTGCAAAAAAGATTATCGGCCATGCCGGCGCTGGAGTTTGGCCGAATGACAGCCCATGAATTCTTCCTCTATCAGAGTCATTTAGGCAGCGGTGGGGCGAAGTACAGCAAATTGGCAGGGTTTCCCTTGCGGGCATTTAGGAATCAATGACTGCAAATTATTTACGGATTGCCGGATTAGCATATTTGTTCGGTTCGGTTCCGTTTGGCTACATTTTGGTTCGCATATTCCGCGGACAAGATGTGCGCCAGACGGGCAGCGGCAATATCGGGGCGACGAACGTTGCGCGCTCATCGCCCATCCTCGGAGTCGCGACTCTAATTCTCGACGCGCTTAAGGGCTTGGGCGCAGTGTTGCTCACGCGAATAATCTTCCCCGGTCAGATGAAACTCTTATTTGTCGCAGCATTGTTTGCCATCATCGGGCATCTGTTTCCTGTATGGCTGAAATTCAAAGGTGGAAAGGGCGTCGCTACGGGGCTGGGATCGTTTGTGCTGCTCACCCCGAAGGCCATGCTGGTAATGATCGGGTTATTTGTGATTGCGGTCGTGATTTTTCGCTATGTCTCACTTGGATCGATTCTTGCAGTCGGACTTTTCCCGCTGCTTGCCTGGTGGTTTGATGGATATAGTGATCCAATGCAGATTCTGATTATGGTATTAGCTTCAGTTCTCATCATCGCCAAACATCACAAAAACATAAGTCGCTTGTTGGCTGGAACAGAAAGCCGTTTTGGCAGGAGCAAAGCTTGAGCCAGATCGCCGTTATCGGAGCGGGTGCGTGGGGCACTAGTCTGGCAATCGTTTTAGGACGCACCGGCAAGCATCAAGTTCGCCTGTGGGCCCACGAAGCTGAAGTCCGCGAATCACTCAGCAAGAGGCGGATGAACGATCTTTTCTTTCCATCCCAAGCAGTCCCTGAAAGTGTTTCGGTTCCCACGAGCCTGAACGAGGCACTCCACAATTGCAAAATCGTCGTTGGCGTTATGCCTTCACAGCATTGCCGCCGCATGTTTCAAGAGATGTCGGCGTACTTAAAGGCCGAAATGCTTTTTGTCAGTGCAACCAAGGGCCTGGAAGAATCCAGCCTGTTGCGAATGACGGAAGTGATCCATCAAGTTATTTTTTCGCAGTGCGGATTTACTCCCCGTGTTGGTGCTTTGAGTGGCCCATCTTTTGCGATTGAAGTTGCTCGCGAAGACCCGACTGCCTTGACAATTGCATCCCAGGACCAAGACCTTGCCGATCTGGTGCAACGAGAATTCAGCGATCCGCGCTTTCGTCTTTATCGCAATAATGATGTTATTGGCGTCGAACTCGGCGGCGCCCTAAAAAACGTCATTGCCATTGCCGCAGGAGTTTGTGATGGTTTGGGTTTTGGCCATAATTCCATTGCTGCACTCATCACTCGTGGATTATCAGAAATGACCCGCCTTGCGGTGGCTTGCGGTGGCTATGCTGAAACCATGTCCGGGCTCGCGGGACTAGGGGACCTGGTACTAACCTGTACTGGAGGACTCTCTCGCAATCGCAGTGTGGGTAGGGAACTCGGCCTCGGTCGCAAATTGCCCGAGATTATCGCCAGTATGCATGGCATGGTCGCAGAGGGGGTTTTTACAACTCAGGCCGCGCTGTCCCTTGCACATACCCATAGCGTAGAAATGCCCATTACGGCGCAAATGAATGCCGTCTTGCATGAAGGAAAGCCGCCCCGGGAAGCCATCCACGAATTGATGACACGCAGTGCCAAAAGTGAATCATCGTCAATGCCTTATCTGCGCTAAAGTCACTCGTTTCGGGTTACCAATAGCTCCGCTGATTCCGGAATTTTGACACTTTGGTAACGCGATTCCCGCCCAGTGAATCCGTAAAATCGCTATGAGTTGAAATCAACTGCACGCGTCCAGTACGACGCAATGGGGCCACTTTGCCGCTGAAATTGTCCATGCCGTCGCGCATTCCGATTTTGTATGTGATCCTCAGCGTTTTGGCGCTTATCAGTGTTGTTCCCATGTATTTCTATTCGACTCAGGTCGAGTCTATTAACCGCGATCGCCTCATCACAAATGAGCGTCTTTTGCAGAATACGGTAACCCGCTCCCTCGCCGACGATATTTCTCAGCATCAGGATTCCATCCGGCTGATGCAGGCCAATCTCTCGTCTGCTTTACAGGTCACAAGCGGCGGGGATATTACGGGCGATCACGTAGGGGCTCCAGAACTTCGCGCATTGCTCGAAAATTTTGTTTCCTCCTCGGATGATCTTGCCTATGCCACGCTTTTGAATTCTGAGGCAAAAGGCATCTCCGCTGGGCGTATTGCCCCGGATGCATTTCTACAGCGCGAGCTAGAGCGCGCGTTTGCCGCATCTCGCGATGGCCGTGCTTACAACGGTCAGGCTTTAGTCGTGGGCAGTGGGCCATCGCAGCGTACGGTAATGCTCGTCAGTACTCCCGTCATGTACGGTGGTCGCTTTCTCGGCATGATCGGCTCAGTCGTGGACCTTCAATTCCTCATTCGCCGTTTGCAGGAAGTGGACCGCGGCGGCCTTACGCCTTACGTCGTGGATAGTCAGGGGCGATTAGTAGCCGGCGCAACCCCGAGCTATGCCACAGGTCAGGACATGACCAATCTTGAAATCGTAAAGAACTTTGTGGACCAGGGCAGCAAGGCGCAACTCGTTGCCGCCACGCGCGAGTATTCCACTGCCGGCAAAAATGGAGTGAAGATGCTTGGTACCTCCAGCCCGGTCAACAGTCTGGATTGGGCTGTGATTGTGCAAAAACCGCGAAGCGAAGCCTACCGCGGCGTGTATGAAATGCAGCGGAACGCGCGATTACTGGC
>JAJPHW010000227.1 GCA_021325035.1 Terriglobia bacterium | reverse complement strand
CGAAGCGTCTGATTCGATCCACTACAGTTCTCTGCGTGCGCCGCAACGGCTCGGTGGTCATGGCCGGAGACGGACAGGTCACCCTTGGCGAAGGCGTGATTAAACACTCCGCCAAGAAGATTCGCCGCCTTTATCAGGACAAAATCCTGGCCGGATTTGCCGGTTCGACGGCGGACGCGTTTTCGCTGTTCAGCCGGTTTGAGTCGAAGCTGGAGCAGTATCACGGCAACATCAGCCGCAGCGCGGTGGAGCTGGCGAAAGACTGGCGCACCGACAAATTTTTGCGGCACCTGGAGGCGTTGCTGCTGGTGTCCGATAAAGAGCAGACGTTTTTGCTGAGCGGCCAGGGCGACGTGATTGAGCCGGATGGCGGCATTGCCGCGATTGGCAGCGGCGGCCCTTATGCGCAGGCGGCGGCACAGGCGCTGGCTGAGCATACGCAACTTTCGGCGCGGCAAATTGCCGAAGAGGCGATGAAGATTGCCGGCAAAATGTGCATCTATACCAATGACAAGTTCACGATAGAAGAGTTGTAATTTATGGCCATTTTTTTACCCGGAACCGCGGAAGAAGAACAGATCGCGCTCGATGAGTTGACGCCGAAAGAGATCGTCGCCGAACTCGACAAGCACGTTGTCGGACAAAAAGACGCGAAGCGCTCCGTCGCCATCGCGCTGCGCAATCGCATGCGCCGCCAGAAGCTGGCGCCGGAGCTCGCGGAAGAAATCATACCTAAAAATATAATTATGATCGGTCCCACAGGCGTGGGAAAAACGGAAATCGCGCGGCGGCTGGCGAAGCTGGCGAATTCACCGTTCATGAAGGTGGAAGCGTCGAAATTTACGGAAGTTGGTTATGTTGGGCGCGATGTGGAGTCGATGATTCGCGATCTGGTGGAAGTTGCCATTGATAATGTCCGCGAAGAAAAGCTGGAAGATGTTTCCGACAAAGCTGAGTTGAACGCAGAAGAGAGACTGCTGGATATTTTGCTGCCGCCGCCGGCGGCGCGTCCTACGGAACCGACTCCCACGGCTGGATTCGCGCTGGAAGCGGCGTCGTCATCATCATCATCGGAGTTCGGCGAGTCGCACAATCGCACCCGCGAAAAACTGCGTCAGCAGTTGCGCGAAGGCAAGCTGGATGAGCGCACCGTGGAAATTGACGTCCGCGAAAAAAACTTTCCGAGCTTCGAGATCATCTCCAACCAAGGCGTCGAGGAGATGGACGTCAACATTAAAGATATGTTGCCGAACCTCTTCGGGCAGCGGACGAAGAAGCGGAAGATGAAGGTCAACGAGGCGTTTGAGTATTTGATTCAGGAAGAAGAGCAACGCCTGATTGACATGGACCAGGTGACGCGGACTGCGATTGACCGCGTCGAAGACTCCGGGATTATTTTTCTCGACGAGATCGACAAGATTGCCGGACGCGAAGGCGGCCATGGGCCGGATGTTTCACGCGAAGGCGTGCAGCGCGACATTCTGCCGATTGTGGAAGGCACGACGGTCAACACGCGCTATGGCATGGTGCGTACCGACCATATTTTGTTTATTGCGGCGGGAGCGTTCCATGTTTCGAAGCCGAGCGATTTGATTCCGGAGCTGCAAGGAAGATTTCCGATTCGCGTGGAGTTGCAGTCGCTCACGATGGATGACTTTATCCGCATTTTGACGGAGCCGAAGTCGTCTCTGGTGAAGCAATACACGGCGCTGCTCGAAACCGAAGGCGTGAAGCTGTTGTTCACGAAGGAATCGCTGGAAGAGATTGCACGTTTTGCGTTCCGTGTGAATGAAGGCACGGAAAATATTGGGGCGCGGCGACTACATACGATTATGGAGCGCGTGCTCGACCAGATAAGCTTCGATGCTCCGGATAAGAAGGGCGAGACGGTCAACATTGATGCGGATTACGTTCGGGGTATGTTGTCTGACATTGTGAAGGACCAGGATTTGTCGCGATATATCCTGTAGATTTCTTGTTGTCCTTGGAAAAGCAGATTCCTCGCACGTTGTCGCATACGCTCCGAACGGCTCGGAATGACAAGGTGGTAAACGTAATTTTGAGTGCCACAGCGAGTGAGCACCCTACCTCTAACCTCTTCTCTAGGAGGAATTATCGCGATGAAGTTCTCATCAGTTTTCTTTTTCACATTTTTCGTTCCACTCACCCTTCTCGCACAAACGAATGCGCCCGCAAAAACTCTGGTTGTAAATGGCCACACGAGTCCCGGGGCGGTGGTGCAATTGAATGGCAAGTCTTATGTTGACGTGGAGGCCTTCGCGCAAGCGGTGGACGCGACGGTCCGTTTTGAGGCCAATAAAGTTATTCTCACGATGGGAGCCGCGCCGACTGCGGCCCAACCTGCCCAAAAGCCTGTAGGGTTGTCCCGTGAATTTTCCCAGGCGGGAATCGCGGCCTTATCTGACATGCGCGAGTGGCGCGGCGGAATTGCTTCTGCGCTGCGTTTCGGCGTGGCCGCGGGAAACTGGTTGGGACCGTGGTTGCAGGATTATCAAGTGCGGGCACAGAAGAGTCTCGATCAGGCTTCACTGGCCGCTAAAACCGAATCCGATCAGAAAGCCGCAGAACTGTTGCGCAACGAACTCAACAACGTGAAGCAATGGGACAGGGAGGCGCAGACGACTATTCAATCCCTGAATGCGGAACCTTCTATTAATCCGGCTTCGACGGAAAGCGATCCGTTGCGCTTGAAGATTGCCGATTGCAGCACGTTCTTAGTCACGATGCTGGTCAGCGGTGAGTATGCCGACAACGCGAACTGCCACTAGTTGCACAAATTTGCATCTTGACCGATGAGCTGTAGTAGATAGAATCTATGGGCGTGGATTGAGCCTCGTACCCCCGGCGTGGCGCGAAAATACCCATTTCTGCTGGAGTTTATTATGCACATGATCTGCAACCGTGCTGCCCATGCGTTCCTTATAGCCTTGACAATTCTCGGGGACTTTTTTAGCCCAAAATTTGCCGCTGCCCAGACGCTTACAGTCTTACACACATTCACTGGCTTGGATGGGGATGGCGCCTACCCTTATGCCGGTTTAGTTCGCGATGCTGCGGGAAATTTGTATGGCACGACCGAAGGTGGCGGTTCGTCGCTCGCCTGTCCGAACGGTTGTGGAACGATATTCAAAATCGATCCAAGTGGAAACGAAAAGGTAATCTACAACTTCGGCGGGACGAGGACGAGTGGAGCGAATCCCGATTACGGCTCTCTTTATCTCGATGCAGCTGGCGATTTCTACGGTACTACACAGAACGGTGGAACGGCGGGTAACGGGACGCTTTTCCGTATCAATCCGAAAGGCGCATTCGCTTCGCTAAGCCTTGCCGGAGGTGCAAAAGGCGGCTTCCCTTACGCCGGACTCATCTCAGATGGTAAAGGGAATTTTTACGGGACCACATATTTGCGAGGAACGGGGTGCGCACCGTTTGGATGTGGGACTGTATTCAAAATTGACAGCACCGGCAAAGAAACAGTGATTTACAACTTCAACGGCGGGGCAGACGGACAGAATCCCAGTGCAGGACTGACTATTGATTCAGCCGGAAATCTTTATGGAACGACCCAATATGGTGGTGGCAATGAATTCTGCGTACCTGGTTGCGGCACGATTTTCAAAATTGATCCTAGGGGTCACGAAACGATTTTGTTTGCGTTTCCGCAGTTGTACGAGACAGGTTGGCCAAGCCCAGGAGGAAGTTTAATTCGCGATAGCGCTGGAAATCTCTACGGAACGACGACTCTGGCGCCCGGCGACATTTTCAAACTCGAGCCCTCTGGCGCATTCGACATTCTGTACACTTTCCAATACAACAACGCAGACGGCTATTTTCCTTATGGTGGCCTGGTGCAGGATGCGCAAGGAAATTTTTACGGCACAACGGTTGAGGGCGGCGCTTACGGGCTCGGAACGATTTATGAGCTCGACACGACTGGAAAAGAGCATGTGCTCTACAGTTTCGCAGGATTCGGCGATGGAGGCGCGCCTTTTGGTGGTCTGGTGCTAGATTCGCAGGGAAATTTATATGGAACTACCAGTGGAATGAGTGGTTTCGGATTTCCTGGAGTGGCTTTCAAGTTCACACCATGATCGATGATCCCGCCCTGAAGGACGGGATCATTGAAACTTAGATCTTCACGCCGACTGACTTCGCCTGCGTAAACAGATACAAGTAATCGGGGCCACCAGCTTTGGAATCGGTGCCAGACATGTTGAATCCGCCGAAGGGATGCGCGCCGACCATCGCTCCAGTGCATTTGCGATTGATGTACAAGTTGCCAACGTGGAACTCTCGAATCGCAAAGTCAATTTTGTCCTGCGATTTGGTATAGACCGCGCCAGTCAAGCCGAACTCCGTGTCATTGGCAATTTCCATCGCGTGCTCAAAATTCTTTGACTTGATGACAGCGAGCACCGGCCCGAAAATTTCTTCCTGTTCGAGCTTGGACTTTGCGGGAATGTCCACGATGACGGTCGGTTCGAGAAAATAGCCTTCACCTGCATTAGCGGCTCGTCCACCGCCGGTGAGCAAACGCCCATCTTTCTTGCCCTGTTCGATGTAGCCGAGAATGGTTTTCATGGAGCCTTCATTGATGACTGCGCCCATGTTGGCATTTTCCGCCGGATCGCCGACCTGTATCTTCTCGACTCGCGCCTTTAACTTTTCGATGAACTTGTCATAGATGCGTTCATCAATAATGGCGCGTGAGCAGGCTGAGCACTTCTGGCCCTGGAAGCCGAATGCCGCGGAGGCGACACCCTCGACCGCAACGTCAATATCGGCGTCGGCGTCCACGATAATGGCGTCCTTGCCGCCCATTTCAAGAACAGTGCGTTTAATCCAAATCTGGCCGGGCGCCTGCGTGGCAGCGCTTTTGTTGATGTGTAGTCCCACTTCACGCGAACCGGTGAAGGCAATGTATCGGGTCTTCGGGTGCGAGACGATGGCATCGCCAAAGCTTGCGCCTGCGCCGGGACAGAAATTGACCACGCCTTCGGGCAATCCCACTTCTTCAAGCAGTTCGATGAACTTGGCCGCAATCGTCGGAGAATCGCTGGAAGGCTTGAGAATGACGGTATTGCCACAAACGATGGAAGCCACAGTCATCCCAGCCATGATGGCGCAGGGGAAGTTCCACGGAGGAATCACGGCGCCAACGCCAAGCGGAATATAGAGGAGACGGTCGCGCTCTCCCGGAAGCTGGACCGGCGTTTTGGCTTGCGACAAGCGCAGAGCTTCGTGGGCATAGAATTCGCAGAAGTCAATCGTTTCGGCGATATCGGCATCGGCTTCCGCCCAGTT
>JAJPHW010000062.1 GCA_021325035.1 Terriglobia bacterium | reverse complement strand
TCGGAGCGCGTACCGCTCACCATGCGCCGGGCGTTTGAACTTCTGGATCAATGCGGCATTCCGAAAGGTGTCGTAAATCTTCTCAATGGCGGCAAGCCTGTCGTGGACGCGTTGCTCGACCACCCCGCAGTCCGCGCCATCAGTTTTGTCGGGTCCACTCCCGTCGCGCGTTACGTTTATGCCCGCGCTGGAGCCAACGGCAAGCGCGCCCAGTGCCAGGGCGGCGCAAAGAACCACGTCATCGTTTTGCCCGATGCCGATATGGCGAGTGCCACGCAGATCATCACTGATAGCGCGTTTGGATGTGCCGGCCAGCGTTGCCTCGCCGTTTCCGTTGCGGTCACCGTTGGAGAAGCGCAAAAGACTTTTCGCGACTCCATTGCCGACGCTGCCAGTTCTCTTAAAGTAGGCAATGGCCTCGAAGATGGCGTGCAGATGGGCCCGGTTATCACCCCGCAAAGCAAAACGCGCGTCGAGGCATTGATCGCGAAAGGCGAAAAAGATGGTGCAAAAGTCTTGGTAGATGGCCGTAATCCGAAAATTCCCCGGAGTGAGTCGGGTAATTTCGTAAAGCCGACGATCCTCGACAACGTTCCTGCCACCAGCGAATTAGCCGACACGGAAATCTTCGGCCCGGTGCTCAGTCTCGTTCACGCTAACGACATGGACGAAGCCATTGCCTTTCTCGAACGCAGCGCCTTCGGCAATCAGGCGTCTTTATTTACTTCGAGCGGCTCGGCCGCGCGCCGTTTTCGCTATGAAGCTCCAGCGGGGAATATTGGTATCAACATCGGTGTCGCGGCGCCCATGGCGTATTTCCCATTTAGTGGCTGGAAAGACAGCTTCTTCGGCATCATGCATGCCCAGGGGCGAGATGCCATCGAGTTTTATACGGAAAAGAAAATCGTGGTCGAGCGCTGGGCCAAAGAACACTCACGCAAGTTTTAAATAATTAACGTAGGGGCAGATGTCCTCATCTGCCTAACTGAGCGAAGCTCGGCAGAATTTATACGAGGCATAAATGTCCAATACGATTCAGCAATACAAAGATTACGTCATGACCGGTTTCCTCAAGTCGGTCGCGCCGATCGTCATCGATCACGCGAAAGATTGCACCATCACCGACGTCAATGGTCGCGAATACCTCGACTGCTTCGCCGGAATTTCAGTAGTTAATGCTGGCCATAATAATCCGCAGGTTATCGAGGCCGCGAAAAAGCAGATGGATAAACTTATCCACTGCCAGTCTTATCTTTACCATGCGCAGCCCGTGGGAGATCTCGCAGAAAAAATAGCCCATATTGCTCCGCGCGGTCTAACCAAAACATTCTTTGGCAACGGCGGTGCGGAAGCCATAGAAGGCGCCATGAAACTCGCGCGCCTCTACTCGGGTAAGCACGAATTCATCGCGCTCCACGCTAGTTTTCACGGACGCAGTTGGGGTACGCTCAGCATCACCGGCAATCAGGGCCGTAAAAAACGTGGAGGCCCCTACGCTCCGGGCATTGCCTTTGCACCGGTACCTTATACCTATCGCTCCAATTGGCCGAAAGACCCCGAAGAGTGTGGCCGCCAGTGTGCCAAAGCGCTCGAAGATGTTATTCGGTTCTCGACAGCGGGCGATGTCGCCGCATTCATTTCCGAACCCGTCTGGGGCGAGGGAGGCATCATCGTACCTCCGTCCAACTACTTTAAAGAAATTAAGAAAGTTCTCGACAAGCACGGCATCCTGTTTATCTGCGATGAAGTCCAAACCGGTTTCGCCCGTACCGGCAAAATGTTTGCCATCGAGCATTTCGGTGTCGAGCCAGACATTCTTTGCACCGCCAAGGGCATCGCTGACGGATTTCCGCTTAGCGGATACACCACTCGTCCCGAAATCGCCGCTGCCTACAAACCCGGCGATCATCTCTCCACATTCGGCGGCAACCCTGTTTCTTGCGCCGCAGCCTTGGCCAATATCGAATTCATGGAGAAAGAAAATCTCGCGGCGCGTGCTACGGAAACAGGAAACTACGCCATGGCAAAGCTGCGTGCCCTGCAGAAACAGAATCCGCTCATTGGCGAAGTCCGCGGCTTGGGATTGATGATCGGCGTCGAACTCATCAAGGACGAAAAGCTCACGCCCGCAACCGCGGAAGCAGAAGCTGTTCGTGATGCATTGTTCCGTCAGGGAGTGTTGGTCGGAGTGGGGGGAGTGAACGGCAACGTCATCCGCTTCCAGCCGCCGTTGATCATCACGAAAAAGCAGATTGATCAGGCGATCAATGCCTTTGCAGAAGCTTTGTCAGAAGTAAATCAGCCCGCAACCGTTTAGTCGCGGGCTAATTTATCACCTACCGGTCTGCGGGGGTTTCCGCGTCGAAGGTATGCGAGGGCGCCAGCCGCGTAGCATGCGCCACGCCCTTAGCGTCCACAGTTGCCTTAACTTTGATGTTGCGTCCCAATGTCAGGCTCAAATGCTTCGGACCTGCCGTCGCGTTGGTAATGTCAATGGAAACACTGCGGTGGCTCCGCAATGCCAATTGCATCGTCGAGCCCTCGACCTTGCAGACGCTGCCGAAGAGTTGATGGTTGTCGGCCCCCTTCGCAACGGCGGCCTGAATGGGCTCCGCCGGAGGACAACTCACAACATCCGGCTCGGAGACCGCAATACCTTTCGGCAATGCCGCTCGTTCAGGGCTGCCCGCTGGAGGCAGCAAGCCAAAAATATTGAGCTGCTTGTTGCTTGCGACATAAACCTTCCCGTTCGCCACAGTCGGAACAATATTTGCATTGCTGTTGACCGCGTGGGTGAACGTGCCTGCCTGAGCTGAGAAAAGTTGCTTCGAAAGATTCGAAGCATCAAACGCGCGCAACGTGACGGGCGTACCGGGATCATTGTCTGAAGACGTCTGTGGCTTCTGCACAAACCACGCGATCGCACTTCCGGCGGTGGTTCCATTCGAAGAAATGACTGGAATCGACCCGCCATTGTCTGGCAGTCCGCCTATCGGTCCCGAACCGGTCGAACTCTTCTGTACCAGTTGTGGCGTTCCATTCAATTGCAGTTGCCAGGCAGTTACGCCATTACCACCACCAGTCACAACGTAAGGATTTCCGTCGGATCCCACGAAGTAAGCAGGACCGCACCAGCATCCGCCGGCATTTACTTCTTGCAGGACATTGTCTGGACCGCCTTGTGTGTAGCCGCCGAGATTATCGCGGTTCATAAAAAACGCACGTCCGTCCTTGCCGCCGCTGATAGCTAGATGTGGAATGGATCCGGTCTGATCGGGTAATAGCATCATTCCGCCGGAACCCACGTCCGCGTCGCCGCGATCAAGTGAAAAGTAATTGCTCGGCGTGAAACTGTCTATAAGAGTTGTCAGATCGGCTGACAAATGGATCATGCTGTCTGGCCGGTTGAAGTTCTTGTCATAGCTGGGCTGGCCAGGATCGCTGTTGCCAGTGGAGAAATAAATGTCACCGTTGCTATCCGCAGCGATGCCATAGCCCGATTGCCAGATGGACGAAAGATAGTATGGCGAGGATGACAGATGCAATGCGTCCGTGACATCACTGCCGAGAAACGCCAGTGTCTTCGCGTCGTACCGTGCAATAATTCCGCGGGACTGTCCTGGAACGCAATCGCAAGTGCTGCCAAAGGCCACATAGATGGCACCGTTAGCTTCAAGCAGCCCCGGGCGCTGCAGCATATTCTTCGCTTGAAAATTCCAAGTGCTTCCGTTGCTCAGCTTCGCGCTTAACTTGATGAGTACAGGCGGCACGACATTCTGGCCGTTAAGCAGCGATATCTCATGTAGCACAAAGCCGTCCTGGCTTCCGTTATAAACATCGGCTACGAAGTACATGACGCCGGCTGCGCGGTCAATGACGGGCGTCCCCAGAATGCCCATTATGGGGAACACATTGTCGTCGTGATTCTTGTATGTATACGGTACCGATGTCCCATAATTCTTCTGCCAAAGCACCGTGCCTTTATCCGCATCAATCGCGTAAACGCTGTTGTTCTCCGTTTCGACAAAAACGACGTTATAAGTAACTTTCCCTGCCTGGGCCTGATACAGATATAGAGGCTCCGCATCCACGCGACCATCGAGTGGCACCGTGGCTAACAATCCGAATGAACTGGCGTTCACATTGCTGGTATTCAGTTGCGTTTCTGCGGAAAACCAGCCAGTGCGCAGGGAATCCCCATGGTAGGTGATAACGTCTATCGGCGACCCCGCAGGCTTATTGCTTGCTGCCCATAGCGGAGAAATTAAAACCAGCAACACCCACAATGCGGAAACTCCTCGACCACGATTCATGGACACTCCTCTGCTGGATCTTCCAGCAGCTAATTTTTATTTGAGTTGGCTGGCTGCATGGAGAGGCAGCTAATCGCCCGCTGCATACAGAAATTGCAGCCAGCTAAATTGTACGGATGGCCGCGCGGCGGTCAAGATGAAAGAATTTGCGCACTGATTGCGGCTGCAACTATAAGAGTCTACTAGATCGAGTCGTCGTCATCGTCATCGTCCCGGTCGTCATGATTCAAGCTTTTGGCAGGGCTTAGCGACTTACCGTCATTGGCGTGTCGAATCTCGATTCTTCCGTTCACGTTGGACAATTTAATGCGCGTGCCGCCTCCGCCCAGTTCAGCGCGTACATCGTGGCCTACCCAGCGATGGTTGTTCACTTGGATTCCAAAGTCATTTTCGATGTGTCCCGACACAGTGGAGGCCTCGATATCGGCCTTTGCATCGGAGGGGAGGGTCACCTCGACGCTGCCATTCACAGACGATAATTCCACGGAGGATCCCGGTACTCGTGCATACTCCACTTCAACGCGGCTATTTACAGTCGAAAGCTCAGTACGGCCTTCGAGGCCGCGGGCTGTTACTCCTCCATTGATGCTCGAAGCATCTACATCACCGCGTACACCCATAATTTCGAGCGATCCATTTACCAGCTTGATCTCATCCAGTCGCGCATTCTTCGGCACCATCAGCGTATATTCCACGGTCGCAGGGTTGTTACGGCCGAAATGGTTGAACGTTAAATCATGCTCGCGGTACTCGGTACGAATCGAAACGTAGCTGCTGCCGGCATCCACCTTGATTTGGGCATCATCCAGCTTTTCTTTGCTATTCGCGTATTTAATCGCATCCACTTTGACTTCATTACGGTCCCAGCCGGTAATCCGAACCGCGCCATTGATATTGTCGAGATCAATACGCCCATCAGCCGAAAGCGGATAAGTTTGATGGAATTCCTCGGTCATCTGACCAGAATGATCAGAAGCCTGCGCCGGCACGGCCGGAATGGCGAGCGATCCAATAATGGCCAGAATCAGATTGCGAACAATCAGGGAGCGCCGGTTAGTCATGGTTTCTCTCCTACAACAATGGATAGACGCGTGAATTTGTGAATTGTGAGCCGTCCAGAACCACAAACCCAGCCCTGTCTACGGAAGTGTTACGAAAAGAACCGGTTCGCCGTTCCCTTAAAAATTTGCAGTCAGCCGAAGAGTGAAACTTCTGGATGGGCCGATAGCATTTCCTGAGAATAATCCCCCAAAATCAATGAGATCCAGAAGATTGGTGAGGTTTTGGCCATCGGCCTGAATTCGCATGCTTGCGTGGTCGGATTTGTAGATTTCGCCCCCGATGGAGGCATTGACCAGAAACGCGGGTTTGATTCGCCCTTGTTCGAAGTTGAGGCGATCCAAAACATGTGGCCCGTATTCGGCAAGTACGGTCTGCGGATCACCGTCAAATTCGAATGGCAATCCACTATTGTATTGAGCGCCCAATGCGGTCCAAAATCTGGGCAAGATCTGATATCGCAAGCGTCCTCTGATCGTGTTTCGTTGATCTTGCGACACGGGGAAGTGGCCGGATGTGTTGCTTAAAGCGTTATTTGCATCTGCGCCGAGGAATAAGCCACCTGTAACCGGGAACCACGCGTTTCCTACCATGTAGGAATAGCTCAGAGTTCCCGAAAAGTGGCGCCAATCCGGTACTTCCAGCTTGGCTTCTCCGCCGTAGATGACTGATTTGCGGAATGCGATGGGGAAGCTGACAGAAGTGTTTTGAATCTGGTCATCATCGGCATAATTGCTGACGAGGCGGCGAAAGTAATTCGCATCCAGTCTCATCTTTCCCGCAAAACCTTTTGTGAGCCCGGCTTCGTAGTAATTTCCTCGTGAAGGTTGTACCGGCAAACGAAGAAAATCGGTTGGGTCGAGTGACATGACCGCCGCCGAACTCGATAACAAGATATTTTCGAAGTCTGGAGTCTGAAAGACGCGGTCATAAGCAAAGTGCAGGCCAAAATCCGATCGCGGAAAATACCGTGCTACGGCGATGCGCGGCTGCGCAGCCTGCCGGTTGAGCAACAGTTGATAGTGGTCCCATCGCAGCCCCAGATTGATTGTCCAATTCCCCCATCGCAATAAATCCTGTGCGAATGCCGATTGTTCCAATTGAGGGCGGGTTCCGCCAAAACTGAACTTCAACGGAGTATTCGGGTCAAACTGGCTTGCATCTGTGATGTTGTAGCGGAAATTCTCCCGTAAAAATGTATTGTCTGACTCGATACCGAATTTCCACTCCTGCGATTTCTTGTCTGCAACAACTGTGCCTTTAAAATAGCCTTCGCGAAATCCGTTATTTTGAAAGACTTCAATCGGCGTTGAATTCTGGTTTGAGTCGAAATCATGCCCATTGTCACGCACCATTCCGCGAAAATCGGCCACCACACGCGATGAAAATATGTGCTCGTAAGAAACAATGCCCATTGTTTCAATGTTGTCCGCCGTTTGTCTCTGGCCTGCGGATTGCTGCACAAATTCGTTGGGGATGTCGTACCGCGCAATCTCGTGGCGGACGCTGAGATTGAGACGATCATTGGGTCTCAATTCGGTTTCACTTTGGACAGAAAAGTCACCAAGCGTGCCCGTGTTGGAATAATTCTGAGGGACTACTGGATTCAAATAGTGGTCCGTCATACTGCCGCTCGCGCTGGCGCCCAAGGTAGAGTGCTTCCATGCATATTGGCCTTGCGCGTATGCTCCTGCCGAAGCAAAACTTCCGCCGGAGAAAACCGCATCCCCGTGGAAACCCGATTGCGGATCACGTTGTGAATTCAACTCCACCACACCACCCATTTTTCGTCCATATTCGGCTGGAATGCCCGCTGTATAAATGCTCAACGACTGCACTTCCTCAGCCCCAAGCTCCGGACCGAAACTGGGGGACCGATTGTCCGTCAAGGGAATGCCATCAACGACAAATTGCGTCTGATATTCCGAACCACGAGGATGCAAAACCGCATTTCCTTCGTAAAGCCATCCCGGTTGCGTGTTGATCAAGTCTTGAAGAGATCGCCCGGGCAGGGCTGTTAAGCGATTCTGAATTTCACTTTCGCTAATCTGGCTGACTGATCCGGCAAGTTCGGGATTGATCAATGCCGCCTTCGCATTGACATTGACTACCTCTTTCACAGGCTGAAGCTTTAACGCGAGCGTGAGGTCTATAGGCAATGACGAATGGATTTCGACGTTTTTTGTTATTTCTGCGAGTCCCTCCTGCTCGATTTGAATCTGGTAAACGCCGAATGGCATGTGCTGCACGGTGAGCCGCCCGTCATCGTTCGTGCTTAAGTTTGTCCGATATTGATTGGCTTCGCTGCTAATTTTGACGGCGGTTTTGACGGCTGCGCCGGTCTGGTCCGTGACGCGAAGTCGTAACTCGCCCGTGTTGGTTTGCGCGGCCAAGAGGGGAGCGAGCATGAATACTAGAATTTGCAGCCAGTATTTGCGCGCCCGCTCAATCTTGAATTTCATGGCCCTCGCTTTTTCCTCGAGATGTCAGGCCATAAACAATCAGCAGGGCGATTTCTGGCTCAATGGGATGCCGGTACCGTGGATGGGCAAAAGTGATGTAATAAATGGTCGGATAAGACAAGATCAGCAAAAGAAGCAACCATGCGCCAGGTCTCTGTTCGCGAATTGCGCGCCAAAGCCCCCAAAAAGCCAGCAAAGATGTCGCAAACAGCCATGAATTCTTAAGCAGGGTTTGCGGCAAGGTTTTATCGGGCTGTGGCAACCCACCCCAGTAATAAGCAAAGCGCTTTGAGCTAAGCCACAGAAATCTTCCATAGTCCTCGCGGATAAATGTCATCGCTTCGCGCTTGCGCTCGGCAACGTAGGCGAGTTCACCCATCTGCTGGTAAAGCTCTAGTTGCTCGGGATTTTTTGTAGGGTGGAGGTAATCCATCCACGTGCCCGTCGCTCCCGGCCCATTGCCCAGTCGAAGCTCTGCGCCGAAGTTTGAACGGATAAAAATAAACTGCCCAAATGTGCGTTGATTCCGTATCAGCCACGGGCCTATGCACAAAGTGAACATCAACGCAGCCAAAAGTACCCTGCTAAAAGACTGTTTTGAACTTTTTGAACGCTGATACCCAGCCCAAAGGCCGGCGGCCGGCAAAAATGCCAATAGGGAAGTATTTGTTAGTGCTGCAATCCCCCATAGCGACCCCCATCCAGCCCAGATCGTGAATCCGTTCATTTGTTCGAGGTTGAGCGTCAACCAGAAAATTAACGCAAGCAGCAAGGCCGCCAGGCTTGTCTCCCATACCCAGCGCGTGCACCAAAAAATCACCGGAGGAAGCACTGCCCAGGCCCATGCGCTCCATTTTGCCACTCGTTCATCAAAACACCGCTTGCCGATTAGCAAGATCGGTATGCACGTCAGCGCTGAAAATATGCTGCTGATGCACAACAGGAAGATGGCCGAGGCGCGCGTATAAATTCCAAAAACTTTGAATATGCCCGCGATTAAATACGGGTAGAGCGGAGGTTCCCAGGCTGTCGGGCCAGTGATGCCATCAAATGGGTTGCCAAATCCACCTCCTAGAGCCAGCGAACGTCCAATCCGGCCCATTTCAAATCCGAAGCCAAAATTGTCGTCCACGGTTTTAAATCGGTAGGTATGGGCAAGGAGTATCCAGCCAATGCGCAAGATAAGGGCGACGAGAACGATCCCATAGCCTGTGGTTAACCTGTGTTTGGGGACTCGCCGGGACTGGGCCATTTCAACGAGGTTGCATCATCCGGATGTTCTTTGCAAGGCTTGAAGTCGCCCACTATACAATGTCACCAGCAAATATTGCAGTTTGAGGATCAAGAAGAATTCGTCGAATAGTGAGGAATCCAGGCGCTTTTGAAAGTCTCGGCTAAAAATCCTAAAAATGATGTGAAACGTGAGCAGGGATCTTATGCTGAAATCCCAGCCTTTGGGATATCTACTCGCGATATCGCCGGCTTCGCCGCCGTATTCGTCTCGGCTTTCATCGCCTACTGGCCGATGTTGCATGGAGGCATGTTATGGGACGACATTGCCCACATTACTTCTCCCGAAATGCGCTCTCTGCATGGATTGTGGCGTATTTGGTTTGAACTGGGAGCAACGCAGCAATATTACCCACTGCTACACAGCGCATTTTGGATCGAACACCGATTGTGGGGCGACGCGCTCATTGGGTATCACCTGACAAATTTACTCCAGCATTGTATTTCCGCGTGTCTGGTTGTCTTGATCGTGCGCAAGCTGCAAGTAAATGGCGCCTGGCTGGCGGGATGGATTTTTGCGCTGCATCCCGTATGCGTTGAAGCCGTGGCTTGGATCTCTGAACAAAAGAGTACGCTGTCCGGCGTATTTTATCTGGCGGCTGCATTGGTGTACTTAAGCTTCGATCAAAGCAGGAAAAAGTCACAATATTTTGCGGCACTAGGGTTATTTCTTCTGGCTCTGATGAGTAAATCGGTCACGGCGACCTTGCCGGCCGCTTTGCTGGTTGTGTTTTGGTGGAAAAGAGGAAGGCTTGAGTGGAAGCGGGATGTCACGCCTTTGTTGCCGTGGTTTGTGATAGGCGCAGGCGCTGGGTTGTTTACGGCATGGGTGGAGCGCACCTATATCGGCGCGAAGGGCGGGGGATATGAGTTGTCCCTTTTGCAGCATCTTCTTTTGGCTGGGAGAATCCTCTGCTTTTACGTCGGTAAGGCGCTATGGCCTGTCGATCTGATTTTTTCTTACCCACATTGGCAGATTGACACGGGAGCATGGTGGCAATACTCATACCTGTTCTTGGTGATTGTTGCGGCTGCCGGATTGATCTTTTTGGCTGTTCGCCGATCGTGGCGGGGACCGCTTGCTGGATTTTTATTTTTCGCTGGAACGTTGTTCCCAGTGCTCGGCTTTTTGCACGTTTACCCCTTTCGATATTCCTACGTGGCTGACCACTTTCAATACCTGGCATTACTGGGAATGGTCGTACCGGCAGCGTGGCTGATTACGCAAGGTACTCAGTCCATTACGTCGAGTAACTCAGCGGTTTATGCGGTCGGTGGAGGGCTGTTGCTCATTCTCGGATTTCAGACCTTCGAGCAGAGCAGTTTGTATCGTGACAGCGAAACCCTGTATCGAGCCATGTTGAAACGGAATCCGGATAGCTGGATGATGCACAACAATTTGGGCATTGTTTTGGCCCAAATTCCCGGCCGTTTACCCGATGCGGCGGAGCAGTTTCAAGAGTCACTTGAAATCAAACCCGATCACGCCAATGCACATTTGAACTTGGGCAATGCTTACTGGCAGATGGCTGGACGTTTGCAGGATGCTGTTGCGGAATATCATCTCGCGCTGCAGTATGACCCAAGCCTTGCCATCGCGCATACCAATTTAGGCATGATTTTTGCTCAGATCCCGGGGCGCATGCCAGAAGCTGTTTCAGAATTCGAGACAGCGGTGAAGATGAAGCCTAAAGACGCGAAAACACATGAACTGCTGGCGATTTCCCTGGGACAGACGCCGGGCCGTATGCAGGACGCATTGGCAGAATATGAAAAAGCGCTCAAGATTGATCCAAAAAATATCGAAGTTCACATGTATTACGCCGATACGCTGGCGACTCTTCCTGAGCAAAGGGAAAAAGCCATCGCCCAGTATCAAATCGTCTTGCAAGAACAGCCAGATGCCGCCACCGCCGCAAAAGCGCAAGAACGATTGAAGGTTCTGCAAGCAAGTCCCTCGAAGTAGGAAGTTGCATTATCTCTTGCATCCATAGTTCGTTAATTCATGAACTGTTCTGGCCTGTGAGTTGGCATAATGGGTGCCATCTTGTCCGGTAAAGGAGCGTTCATGGCCATCACCTGCGTCATTCGCTACCAAATCGATCCGTTCCAAAAGGAAGAATTCAGAAAGTATGCAGAAAATTGGGGCCGAATCATTCCCCGATGTGGCGGCCATCTGATCGGATATTTTCTGCCCCACGAAGGCACAAATGACATCGCCTGGGGATTGATTGCCTTCGATAGTCTTGCGTCGTATGAACGTTATAGAGCATCTCTGAAAACAGACGCGGAAGCTTGCGAAAATTTCGCGATGGCGCAGAGCAAGCGTCTCATCCTGCGCGAAGAGAGAAACTTTGTCGAGCTCGTGGATGGAACGCTGGGAATTCTGCCGGCACAGAAAGCGTGATGAATGTTGAATCAGTCGGAAAAAGCAAACGCATATCGCAAATTACACGAGCGCACGGGAGTGTTTCTTTTGCCCAATCCCTGGGATATAGGCACTGCGCGCATACTGGCGCACTTGGGATTTGAAGCATTGGCCACCACGAGTGCGGGCCATGCCTTCAGTATCGGCCAGCGTGATAACGCGGTCAGCCGCAATCAAGTTCTTGAGCATATCGCAGCGATTTCCTCGGCCACCGACCTACCTGTGAATGCAGACCTCGAAAATGGATTCGGCGACGCTCCCGAAGTTGCTGCCGAGACCATTCGGCTCGCGGCGGCTGCCGGCGCATCTGGCGGCTCGATTGAAGATGCAACAGGAAAGTCCGACAATCCGATCTATGACTTAAAGCACGCAGCCGAACGAGTACGGGCCGCTGCGGAAGCAGCCCACGCTCAAAAATTTCCTTTTATGCTAACCGCACGTGTGGAGAACTACTTGCATGGGCGGCTCAATTTGAAAGATACGATTGAACGTTTGCAGGCGTATCAGGAAGCGGGAGCAGACGTCCTTTATGCGCCGGGACTCACCACCAAAGAAGATATCGCGACCGTCGTGAAATCTGTAGATCGCCCTGTGAACGTCTTGATGGGATTGGCGGGCGTGCGGTTCACGAAACCAGAGCTTGAAGCAATTGGAGTCAAGCGCATTAGTGTGGGCAGTGCCTTATGTCGCGCCGCATTGGGTGCTTTCCTGCGCGCGGCAAAGGAGATGAAGGAACGCGGAACGTTCAACTTTGCCGATGAAGCTGTAAGCTTTCGCGATATCAGCGCAATGTTTTGAAATTACAAACAACGTTCACAGGTTCTTGAATTAGCATTCAGCGGTTCGATTAGTGAACTGGATTGGTCATGGGAGCCACCGGCGGAAGTCCGACTTTGGCAACGAGTTGGTTGAAAATCGGGCTGCTGTGCAGACTGTTCAGCGAAAAGTTGGTCGTGATCGAAGTTACCGCATATTCATGCCGGTCAACGGCTGCGGCTAGGTGCTTGAGCGCATCGGAACTATCATCCAGAAGGGCGAAATCGATGGCGACTGCATACTCGCTTCCCCGGTCATGAGCGAGCAACTTCTGATCTTCACGCAGTTTGTATTCGAGCACTCCTTGAAATCCCTTCGACGCAAAGGCTTTTTCCTGATTGGCTAAGTCGCTTTGAGCCTCGGTGTTATGTTGAATGCGAGATGCTATCTCTGCTTCACGGAAGTAATTATGAGCGTCATGCCGGTCGAAATAAATCCAGCTTAAATAGTTATGCGCCGAAAGAAACGCCGGGTCGCTGGTTTCGATTTGTTTGAGGAGCGCTACGCCGTCATCGGCGCGTCCAACCGCATATAACAACAGTGCTTTGTCCGCCAGAACCGCCGGCGAAGAAGGATCAAGCTGTTGCGCACGACTAAGTTCTTCCAGTCCTCGCTGGCGCTGTCCAATTTCGTTCAAAAACGTCCCGTACCAGTGATGCGCTCTGGTGTTGTTGGGATCGAGCGCGATCGCCCGCTGAAATTCGCGCTCACCGCCCGCCACGTCCATTTTTCCCCAGAAAAGCGCGAAAGCTAATGATGTATGAGCGTCAGCCGAGTTGGGGTCGAGCTCAACTGCCTTTTGCGCCGCCGCTAATGCTCGTGGGTAAGCTTCGCCGGGCGGCATCACGCTGAATTCGCGGAGCAAGTTGTAGCAATCGGCAAGGCCCACATAGGCCTGCGCATAGCTGGGGTCGCGCACAATCGCTTGCGTGAACAGATCTACGGCTTGATTGAGGTCGTCGGGAGTGCGCTTATTCCAGTGGTACCGTCCATCCAGATATAAATCCTGCGCTTCCGCGATGGGGCGATGCGGAGCGGCCAGCGCCGTCCTGAAAAGGATAGAACGGTGGCTGCCCACGAAAAAAACTATAGCTAAGACGGCTGCCACCCCTGACGCCAGCCAAAGTAGAGTTTTTGCATTCGCGACGCTGAATGATTTCGATTTTGGTGTAACGGCCGATTCTGAAGTAGGTTGTTGCACTGCCAAACGTGGTATGCCAACCAACGGGCTAGCCATTTGGACTAGTTTGTGTGAGGAAGACCCCTCTGATTTGTGTGAAGAAGAACTCGCTGACGTTACCTGCGAAATGCCATTGGAGGTATCATGGCCATTCTCGGATCCCTCCAGCCAACGCGTAAGTTCATCGGCATAGGCGAAGACTCCGCCACGTGCGCTGCCTGGCACGCGATAGACGGGAAGTGCGCGTTCTTTTTCCCAACGCTTGACGGTGCGTTCGTCTCGTCCAAAGAAAGAAGCGATTTCCTTCCAAGAGTCGAGACGTTTTTTCCCCGCGAGCGGATCACTAATGGCTGACATGCCTAAATCTGCCCTGTTTTGCCCTGTATTGACCTGAGTTGTCCCTTGCTCGGGGGGAGGGGAGACTCATACATTATAGCTGACAATCGCGAGAACTGTGACCATAAGTTTTATGAGCGCGGCTAGTAGTGGGGTAAGCCGCATCGCGGATTTCGCTGTCAAGTGATTGTAAACAAACACTTTGTTGATATTTAAAAGCTCGTCTCTTGCTTTTTCTTGAATCTGCGGACCGAGTCCCTCCGGCGAGCTTCAAGGAAAGCGCAAGGACGGAAGATGTGTGGACAGACAACCCTTCGTCATCACACATTTTTTGTTCACGGGACGCTGGGGGGCGTCCCGTGAATGTTGTTTCCGCCAAACTATCACCTTAACAACCTAGTTCTACTGGATTAATCCACTTACGGATTTGTGGGAGCTGGTGTGTGGGTCGGTGACGTGGGAGTGGGGGCGTTCTGCGAAGGCGCAGCCGGCTGAGAAGCCGGTGCTGGCTGTACACAGTGGTCACGTAGAAATTGCAGAAATTGTAGGGCAGAATCGCGTTCTTCGGGAGTATTCCAATCCGGGAGATATGCGGGATTTGATCCGCATATAGTCTCGGCATCGCCTAAATGGCTGCGCACAGGAGAATCTGATGGCAAATCAGCTTCAGCATTGAGAATTACGATTTGGGGACGAATTTCTTCGAGTGATGACAAACCCGAAGTGTAGGAAGTGGATGCTGAAAGCGAAATCATTAGCTTCCGATTATTGGCTGCATGCGGGTGGCTGGAAACAAATTGTTTTGTCGCCTGAACCAACAATGCGGAAGAAGGACTCGCGGGGTCCCGGTAAACACGTACAGCGAGCGGCCCGTCCGCTTCCGAATTATGGTGTTTGCGGCAAGCGGCAGAGGTCACCAAAGCAAGAGCAAGGCTGACCAAAGCGGAAACTCGAGTTCGTCTTAGCACAGGAAGAATTGTACCGTGAGCCTACCCACACACCGCTAGTGACAGAATTTGGTCATGCTGTGGTGCTATTTCTTTGTAGGCTCCGTCCCGGAATGAAGGCTGGATTGCAGTCGTTCCATACTTCGCTGGCTGATTTGGATGAAACCGCTGCGCGGAGCATCAACATCGGCGATCAGGGCGAGTACCACCGAAATCATGAGTGGGGTAACCAGGATGGAGAACCAGAACCGCCGTGGCATGGCGAATCCGACGGTAAAGCTCGTGAGAAGAGAGATAGAAGCGAGCATCACCCAGACAGTAGTAGGGATATGGTCTTCGAGGGCCTCGCGGCGCTTGGCGTCCAAGTCTATGGTGTCATTGAGAGTTGAGACGAAAAGGGCCGTAATGGGTGTGGGGTTGCTCTGGGAAACAGAAACGGCCTGTTGCCATAATTGAGCTTGAACCGCGTCCGAGTCATCAAGCGCGGCTTTAATTTGCTCTGAGTCATTGGCGGCGCGGAAAAAGGCAAGACGCGAGTCCACATAGCGTCGAAGAAGGTTTTCTACATTGGTGCGCGCAGGCTCGGGCAACATTTCCGCACGGAGAATGGTGGTTCCGATGGCATTGGATTCGTCCACCACAAGCTGGCGGCGCCGTTCAAAGCGTGGCTCACCGAGCGCTAGTGTGAAACCGAGAAGTAGGCTGAGCAGTACGAGCATCGCATCTCGCGTGGAATAAATCTGCTGGCGGCGGACATCATCGAGACTGGCATGAGTGAGCCGGGCCAGAAGGATGCCAAACTCAATCGCAAGAATGAGTAAGAACATGCTTACCAGAAATAGCGTGACGGGATTGTCGAGCACTGGTCGCATGAACGAGAGAAGTATAAACGAGCGCTCCGAAATTTATTCAGGCCGTCCCACGACGACGGTGCGGCGGCGGGGTAGCTCGGAATCCGGAATTTCGGCGGAGAAGCTGAGATCAAGATCGCTGGCAAGTGCAGCTAGATGAGCCGCATCATTAAAGAAATAAACAATATCCCCACCGAAACGGTCTTTAAGGCGTTTGCGTTCATCGAGATCGAAAGGACTTGCCGAATAAACCTTGATGTCGGGTTGTTCGAGCAGGCCGCCGAGAACGCGCTGGAATTGGAGCGAACCGCCGCGGACTTGAGCAATGGTCAAAGCTACAATGTGATAAGGCATGGCGAAACGAGATTCTCCAAATATACGTACAAAAATGTCCCATTTTGGGAAACATACAGCATTGCGTTTTGCGGCCCCTCTGGTGCATTTTAGCGTAAAGATGGCCTCAGGGTAGTCTGGGGAGACGATCGCCGCTCAGGGGCCTTCCTGATGCGCAAAAAAGAGCAATTACGAAGGTGGCCGAACCGATCTGAGAAGTGCAGGAAATAGTACCAACGAAGAATCAATAACTTCCACGAAACTTCAATGACTTACGCTGAGGAAGGATATTTCTGCATGGTGCTCAGAAAGCTTGGAAAACGATTGCTTCTCGCAAAGGTTTTACGCCTGAGGCCTTTATAAGTCGTTCTCCAACGTCAATGTGTGTGCGATTTATTTATATCTTGCAACCAACAAAAGACTCATTGGCTTGCCGTGAGTTTCTCCAAAGCGGGAATGAGTTTGACTGCCCGTTGATAGTCAGAAGCCTGCCGGAACCAAGGAACGGACACATCAGGCATGACGCCATTCACTTCGTTCGAGCCGTCAGCCCGAAAGCGAATGCAATCGGGCATTTGCACCTCAGCTTGTGAATTTTTCAAGGTTGTCGGAATGCCGCCATTAGTGTAGCCGCACCCTGCCCCCACGGTGCTTTCGCCTAGAATAACGGCGGCGTGGTTGTCCTGCAGGAGAGAGGCGAAGTATTCCGCAGCGGACCCGGTACCGCCATCTACCAAGACATACAAAGGCAGATGGTTTGTGCCTTCGGTGTAGGTGTAGCCGAGGGGATAGAACAGCGTTGTTTTCGCTTGCAAAGCGCCGTAGCTTCCCGGTTTGGCGTAATCGAGTACACCAGAGGCGTACAACATATAACGAACCAGCATCGAGCAGGAAAACTTCCCGGTCTGCCATATATCGGCAAGAGAGCAGGGCTGTTTGGTTGCCGCGATGGCGTCCTGGAGTTTGTTCTCAGCCTCGGCTAGAAGAGGTTTCGGTTCCTTGCCATTTTTAATATCTGCTTCGACATCTTTAAGTTCATCTTGAAGATTTTGCGTCCAATGGGGATGTTTTAGAAATGCCAGTCGCGCTGAGGCCAGCGGCACCGGGCTTAACGTGCGCATGGCCGGTTCGACCCAATCAGAACCTCCTCCGTTGCGCGTGATATCAATCAGCAGAGATGTTGCACCCGCGGATTTGAGTTCACTAGCACGCCGGGAAACAGCTGCGGTTAAAAGATCGGCGACGGCAAATTCTACTTTGTCCGAGCAGGCGTCATCGCATTTGTCGGTATTCGATAAGTGAAGAGTCTTGGTCACCTGCTCGCATAACTCTGGATAAGTGTGCTCGGAGAACAATCCAATGCGAATGACGCCAACGGTTTTGTCGTTGGCGAGGTGAAGGAGCCCGCCGGAGAAAAACGTGCCGTCGCCGTGGTTCAGTGGTGTGAAATTGGAAAAATTAGAAAAATCGAGGCCGGGTTTCAAAAAAGATACGTATCCCAAACGGGTACAAAGATTTGCGGGCTCGAGTGATTTGGTGGTTGCTGCGCTGGATTTCCAATGAACGTTCAGGTGTCCATCCCCAAAAGAGGCAAGAAATTTTTCGATGATGCGACGGGATTCCTGATCGTCTTTGGCTGCACGTAGTTTCGCTTCGGTCTGGATGCGGAGGGCGGGCAAGTCCATCTTGCGCTCTGTGATGGCAAATTCCAGTCCGGCATAATGGGAAGACATCTCGGCTTGCAGCTGCTGGAAATCTTCAAGCCACGGGGCTGGGTCGAATGGAGCGGAATCTTTCGCAGCCTGGCTAAACGCCGGTACGTAGCTCAGGGAAACGAGAAAAGTAGTGATTAGCCGTAAAGTCTTCAGCATATGAGAAGAATGTTGGTTATTCTACGCTTGCGCATCCTTGAAATTAATGAACGCGTGCTGAGTCATTCATTTGCAGAATAAATTGTTTACAATAGATGGCTTCGCACGCTATTGGAAACAAGAGAGTAAGCTGCGAAAATAGAGAAATTGGATAATCCCAACCACAAAGTGAGATCGTCGGATTACGTCTATTGGCGGGTAGAGGGTAGCCTGCTCGAATGGACCACTGTCCGCCCTGTCGCGTTCTTCACTTGGAACTCGCAGAAGTTCAGCGAACGCTGGGCGAGGCGGGGACTTGTCATGGCAATGGCGCTCCTTCGGCCTTTTCTTTACGCCATGAACCGCAAGTTCGCCACACGCGTGATGCACACGGTTTTACGCGGGGTCAGTCGAGATCGATTGGAGTCCCTGGGGGAAGAGGATTTCCTCTATAAGTTAAAGCCCTACTTGAAGCCGGAAGGCGTGCAGAAGTTGAAGGCATTGGTGGATTCCGGGGCGCCGGTCGTGTTGGTGAGTCAGGGACTTGAGCAGGTGATGGGGCCATTGGCTAAGTTCCTTGGCGTCCGGTGGATCATTGCAAACCGCATGGAGTTTCGTGACGGGCGGGCGACTGGACGTTTGTTGAATCCAGTCATTCGGCCCAGGGGTGTATTTGCGCGATTTACCACGACCCGCGGCGACGGGCAGCAATCTAAAGAGCGACTGGTCCGTGATCTTGGATTGGAGAACGAGGCTGAGCTGCAAAATGCGGTAATCTCCGCAGACCGCAAGCGCCTGATTCCTCAAGCTCCTGTGGTGCACTTTGACCGCACGGCGCACTTGCCATCGCTGTCAGTGACGGCATCGCTAAAAGGCCGCCACATCATGCTCATCGGCGTGACCGGATTCATCGGTAAGGTATGGCTTGTGAATACCTTGATGCAGTTGCCTGATATTGGGCGAATTTACTTGCTGATTCGGCGGCAGAAGTCGAATCCTGCAATTCGACGATGGGAAAAGCTGGTCGCGGAGTCGCCTGTATTCGATCCCTTATATGAAATCTATGGGCCAGCTCTAGGACGATTTTTGGACCAGCGGGTGGAAGTGGTGGAAGGCGACGTTGGTCAGGAAGGGCTAGGGATTGATCCAGCGATCCTGGAGCGTTTGCGCGGGCGGCTGGATTTGGTAATTAACAGCTCGGGGTTGACGGATTTTAACCCTGATCTGAGAGACGCGTTGGCGACAAATGTTGACGCCGCGATGTATGTACTTGATTTTGTCCGCAGCACGGACCATGCAGGGTTGCTGCATCTTTCGACTTGCTATGTGGCGGGCGCCCGTGATGGGCGGGTAAACGAAACTTTGCGGCCGAATTACACTCCGGCGGGTATCAAGGACTTTGACGCCGAAGCGGAATGGCAAAGGCTCCATAAACTGATTCAGCAAACAGAGGCGAGCGCTGAAGGCAAAGAAGTTACGGCGCAGTTGCGCAAAGAAGCGCTTGAAAAAGAACACGCCGCCAAAGATTTGCACGGACAGGCATTAGAAAACCAGATTCGCAAGAACCGCGTGCGCTGGCTGCGGAATACGCTCACCGAAGCAGGATCGAAGCGTGCGAAGGAATTAGGCTGGCCGAATACATATACGCTGACCAAGAGCCTCGCAGAATCTCTGATCGCGAAGTACGGTGAGGGGCTGCCGGTTGCGCTGGTTCGTCCTTCCATTGTGGAAACGTCGGTGACTAAACCTTTCCTGGGTTGGAATGAAGGGATCAATACTTCCGCGTCCTTGTCTTATTTGCTCGGAACTTCATTCCGCCAGTTGCCATCCAATGAGCGAAAGCGGCTGGATATCATTCCGGTGGATGCTGTTTGTGATGGTATGACGCTGATTGCGGCGGCGATTATTCAACGGAGAAACGACCGTGTCTATCAGCTGGCAACCTCGGTCACGAACCCTTGCGACATGAGGCGCTCCATTGAATTGACTTCGTTGGCCCATCGCAAGCATTACAGGGCGCAGGAGGGTTTGGAATATTGGTTGCGATTGCGGTTGGATGCGATCTCCGTGTCGAAGGAACGTTACCGGAGAATGTCAGCTCCAGCGCAGATGGCGATGGTGAAGGCAATTCAGAAGATTATGGCGCCCCTGCCGCTTAAGAAAACCCCGCTGGTGAAAGCGGAGCGCAGCCTGGAAAAGGTGGGCAAACTGATTGAATTGTTTGAACCGTTCATTTTGCTGAACGAGCACGATTTTGAAGCCGATAACATTGAGAAGCTGACCTTTGCGCTTGTTCCCGAAGAACGCGCGGATTTCGGATATGACACGCGATCACTCGATTGGTGGAACTATTGGGTCAATGTCCACATCCCGGCATTGCGAAAGTGGACATATCCACTGATCGAGGGTAGGCCTTTGGAGGCGCGCCCGGAGCGGAGTTTTGAGAGAAATGAGGCGGTGAAGGCGGGATAGATTTGTGTCCCGGCCTTTGCAATGCGAAGAGGCTTCCCGAATAAATTCATGGCGATTTTCTTAACAGGATCGACGGGGTACATCGGCGCGCATGTGGCGGCAAACCTTCTCAGCCAGCACGGCGCTGCGTTGAATCTGCTGGTGCGTGCGAAGGATCCGCATGAAGCGGAAGTGCGTTTGTGGCAGGGTTTGCAATTGCACATGGATTTCCCGACCTTCTATGAACATTTGCAAACGCGCATCCGGGTATTTCGCGGCGACATCACGACGCAATTTTTTGGACTGGACAAAGATGCGTACGACCGCTTGATTCATACCACGGATTCCGTGATTCATTGCGCGGCGTCGTTGAACCGGAAATCAGAAAAAAGCTGCCTGAATGTGAACTTGCGCGGGGCGCTGGAAGTGGTGCAACTGGGGATGCGCGCGCACTATTATCACGGGCTGCGGCGTTTCAGCCAGGTGAGTACGGTGGCAGTGTGCGGGAAGCGGTCGAATGAAGTCGTCACGGAAGATGCTTCCATTGATTGGGAACGCTCGGATTATGATCCGTATGCGCGAACGAAAAAATTTAACGAGCACATGATTCGGCAATTGCTGCCGGAAGTCCCGCTGACGTTTTTCCGTCCCAGTATTGTGCTGGGTGACAGCCGCAAAGCGGAGACGACACAGTTCGACATGGTGCGCTCATTTGTGTTTCTTGCGGGGCTGCCTGTATTGCCATTTCGCTCGACCGACAAGATTGACATCGTGAACGTGGACTTCGTGGCGGATGCGATTGCAACCCTGCATCAAAAAGCGCAGCCACAGTACGACACCTATCATCTTTCATCGGGTCGCAGCTCGCAGACGTTTAAAGAATTGACTTCTGCATTGGCAGCAGCGCAAAACAAACGTGCACCCGTATTTTTACCCGCTCTCGAAAAACCATTCTCTTCCACGGTGAATATGCTCGCCAACCAGCGAGGCGGCGTGGGACATGGGGCGGCATTGTTGAAAGTGTTTATGCCCTATCTCACATGGAACACTGTCTTCGACAACACGCGAGTGACCAGTGAATTGGGACGCAAGCCGGCAATGTTTTCGCAGTACAGCTTCCCGTTGCTGAAGTTCAGCCGTGATACGAAATTCCGCTATCCCTATCAGGAGTGGCCCGTGCAGCGAGGAACAGCCGCATGATGGATTTAATGTTAGAGGCTTGGGTCAGCGCCATCATTGAGAAAACAAAGTTGGGATGGATGCTGGGCAGCGGCAAGGCGTGGCGCCCCGGCGAGAAGTTAAAGCTGCTGTTTGCGGGGTATAACGGTACGCGCAATACCGGCTCCGATGTGCGCGTTGAGGAGATGCTGCGGCAACTTCGGCATGTACTGGGCGCTGGTCGGGTCGAATTCAGCGTGATGTCGCAGAGTTTTAAACGTTCTCAGGGATATTTCGACGACACAAAGCAGGTATTTCTCCCTGATATTTTCCCGCCTTTTTTGTCGCATGAAGTGCCACAGCACCACGGCGTGGTCGCGTGTGAAGGCTCCATGTTCAAGAGTAAATTCGCCAATGCCTTGACAACGATGATGATTGGCTCGCTTGGCATTGCCGCGGCGCAAAATAAATTGTCGGTTGGATATGGAGCGGAGGCCGGGCATATGGATCCGCTCGTAAGGAAAATGTGCGGACGATATTGCAGAGATTCTTTTGTGATTACGAGAAACGAAGAATCGCGAACTGTTTTGCGGGAATTGGGTGTGCCCACAGAATTGGGGACGGATACCGCGTGGACATTTGAACCGGCTCCTGCCGAATATGGACGAAAAGCCTTGCGTGACGTGGGTTGGGATGGTGAAACTCCCGTATTGGTAGTTTGCCCGATTAATCCGTTTGAGTGGCCTGTGAAGGCTTCCATAGGGAAGTTTGCGCTCCACGGGTTAACCGGCGCATACAAAAAAAGCCATTACCGTTCTGTATATTTTCACAACTCGGGCCCAGCGGCCGACCGGGCTTACGAACACTATTTATCCTCGATTGCGAATGCGGTGGCCGCGTTCCGCAAGCAACACAATGTATTTGTAATCATGGTGGCCACGGAGCGATTGGATGCGCGTCCGGCGCGCAAGATCGCCGAGCGCCTGGGTGGAGTGCCGGTATTAAGTTCCGATGATTACAACATGTACGAACTGGTAAGCATTTTGCGAGCCTGCCACATGATGGTTTCGTCGCGCTACCACGGAATTGTGACTTCCATGCCTGCGTTGGTGCCATCGGCCGGGATCACGATGGATGAGCGCATCCGCAATTTGATGAAAGAGCGCGGGCATGAAGAGTTGCTGATGAATGTGGACGATCCAGATCTCGAGGCCAAATTGTTCAAGTCACTGGAGACCCTGCAACGCGATGGTGAGCGCATTGCGGATGGGATTGGGCGTACCGTCGTCAAGAATTTGAAGGTGATGGCGCGTATGGGGGTGCATTTCGAAGAAGAGGTTCAGAGAAGATACCCAGAGTTTGAGACGCGCAAAGGCGAGTGGAGTTGGGAAGACTATTTGCCGCCAATGAGTTCGGGCCTGCATCAACTGATTGCACAGTACAACTAACAATTAAAGATCAACCGTATTCGCCGGGACCTGTAAAAGTAGATGAGTTTTTTAAGCGACATTTTCGCGCAGCTGGAGCGATCGAGCGATGCAGTGTTCTTGCGAGAGCTTCGGGAGAACGGGCACGTTGATGCGACCGGCGTGAACTTGCTGCAAATGGTCGAGCAAGCGAGGACATTCCTGGCTGCCCGCGGAATACGGCGTGGCGATCGTGTCGCGCTGCTGGCAGCGAACAGTATTCGCTGGGTTGCAATCGATTTGGCGATTATGGCGGAGGGGTTCATTGTCGTTCCTCTGTACTCAAGGCAAGCTCCCGCCGAATTAGTGGCCATGATGAAAGACTGTACTCCATCGCTCATTGTTTGCGGTGACGAGGCGCTTCGGAATGCAGTTGAGCGGGAATGGCCCGATGCGCCGGAGCGAGTGCAGTTGGCGGATGTCTTCGAATCCCGCATTGCCAGCGCGAGCAGGGCTGGCGAACTGAGATTGGATGATACCGATCCAGTGGCGATTATTTACACGTCGGGCACGTCGGGCGAAGCAAAGGGCGTGGTGTTGGATGCGAACAATCTGACACACATGTTGAGATGCACGTCGGGAAGGCTTGATTTGCTGATGGAGGATCATACGGGACAGGATCGTGTATATCATTATCTGCCCTTTTGCTTTGCTGGTTCGTGGATTCTGCTATTGACATGTTTGCAGCGCGGAAGTTTGCTTTCATTGAATACCGACTTGAACCGGATTGCCGTAGAAATGGCGCAAGTAGCCCCTGATTATTTTCTGAATGTGCCGCAGTTGCTCGAACGCACACGGAAGGCCGTGGATGAGCAGATTACGGCTAAAGGTGGACTTGTCCTGAAGGTTTATACGAACGCGCGAGCCGCGTGGATAAAGAAGCGCGAGCGAAACGCGAGCTTGGGCGATCGAATGTGGCTTGCAATCGGGAATGCGCTGGTGTTTCCGGCTATCCGCAAGAAGATGGTGGGTGGGAGTTTACGCGCGATGATCTGCGGCTCAGCCCCGCTGATTTTAGATACACAGCTTTATTTCATGAGCCTGGGTATTCAAGTCTTGCAGGTGTACGGGCTGACAGAGACGACGGCAATATGCACGATGGATGTGCCGGGAAAGTCGGTGCCCGGACATGTGGGGCCGGCAATTGACGGGATTGAAATGAAGCTGAGCGATGGCGATGAAATCATCGTGCGCGGCCCGAATATTTTTTCGGGATATTGGAACCGCCCACAAGAGACGGCGAAGGCCCTGCGCGAAGGATGGTTTCACACCGGCGATCAGGGCGAAATCGATTCTGCGGGGAATTGGCGGATCATTGGGCGGATCAAGAATCTGCTCATTCTTGGCTCCGGGCATAATATTGCGCCAGAACCGATAGAAGACGAAATTTTGCAGGGAATCGCGGGAGCGCAGCAGGTGGTATTGATGGGGAACGGTCGCGGATATCTTTCTGCGATCGTGACGGGAAAGGTAACGCAGGAACAAGTTCAAACGGTATTGGATGGCTTGAATGCCGGCAAGCCGCATTACAAGCAAGTACGCGCCTTTGTGGTTGGCGTAGAACCATTTTCCATTGAAAACGGGTTACTGACCGCGAATGGAAAGCTGAAACGGGATTTGATTGCTGCGCGATATAAGAAGGAAATCGAAGAGATGTATGCCGTGAGAAGGGCAGGATAGGTTGTCACTTGGCTAACAAGCACGAAGGGCAGGCGGTTTCCTGGGAGTTGAGAGACGGCGTCATTGAACTGGCGCTGCATCGAGATCCATGCAATGAAATTGGCTCTCTGACGCTTGCGGAGCTCGAGGAATTTGTGGCAGCGCTTCCTAAGATGAGCGAGGATACCCATGCGCTCATCATCTACAGCGCAATGAAGTCTGGGTTCTGTGCTGGCGCTGATCTCCGGGAATTGTATCGGCGGTCAGAAGAGATGAACAGAGTAGATGCGGTGCGAGGTGTGAGGGATTATTTAGAGCGTATCCATGCCGTAATGAATGCTCTTGATGATGCGCCTTTAACGACGATAGCGGCGGTGCACGGCGTGACGTTCGGTGGCGGCTTAGAACTTGCTCTGGTGTGTGACTTAATCATTGCGGACAAGATGGCGCGATTTTGCTTTCCAGAATTGAGATTGGGATTGATTCCGGGATTTGGCGGAATTCCGCGTTTGAAGCGCGATATGGGAAACGGAGTGGTGCGCGATCTTCTGCTGACGGGGCGGAGTTTTAACGCAATCAAAGCCCAGACTGCGGGATTGGTCAGCCAGGTTGTGGGGGAAGGCGAGGCACTGCGCGCTGCGCGCGGAACGGCCGCGCAGTTGCGGAAATTTGATAAAGCAACAGCGTTGGCGGCAAAGCGGTTTATTAAACCGATTCCGAGAGAAGAATTAAAACAGGAGATCGAGATTTTTTGTGACCTGTTTGAACGGCCCGCGGTGCAGGCGGGACTGAGAAAATTTGTCGAGAGTACCGACGCGCAGCCCTATTTGCCGTAAGGATTCTCGACTTGTTTAGGAATGGTGGGGATGAAAATGGATTCGAACAAGACTTTGGACGACATTCTCGGACTGGCTTCAACGCATTTTAAGGTGCCACGCGAGAGACTTACTCCGGATGATGATTTTTTCAAAACACTGGGAATTGACAGCCTGCAAGCGCTGGATTTGCTGACGAAGCTGGAGAACCACTTTCGGGTCGAATTGCCGGATTATGAATTGCAGGGCGTGACGGATTTTCGAACACTGGCGGAGCGAATTCAGGCGAGATTGTGACTAGCCACAGAATCACAGAGAGTGTTCAATATTGCAGTGAAGAAATCAAAATGATCAACAATCGCTTCGCCGTCGTCCTCCCGCACTGTGGTGAAATAGTTCTTTGATGCTAGACCTCGATAAATATAGCTGTCTGGGCGAAGCGCTGAAGGCTGCGCTTGACCGCTGGCCCAATGAAACCTGCCTGATTGAAGCCGATCGCGATCGCGAGAAGACCCGGCTTACTTATTCTGACTTTAAAGAGATGGCGCTGCCGCTGGCGCGGGCATTGCAGGATGCAGAGTTTGATCCGGGCCAGCGGGCGGCAATTTTGATGACGAATCAGTCGAAGTGGCTGATCTCGGCGTATGCGGTTTTTTATTGCGGCGGCGTGCTGGTTCCGCTGGATTACAAACTGACGGCGAGCGAACAGTTGCAACTGCTTAAGCACTCGAAGCCGCAAGTTTTAATTATTGAGTATTACCTGTGGCGGGCGATGTCACAGTTGCCAGAGTGCAAAGAGCTGACATCCAGAGTGTTGGTAACGGAAGCTCCGCTGAAAGCAGATTTGGCGGGAGCGCATCGCTGGGAGGATTTTCGTCGGCGGGGTGAGCCACAGTTTCATTCCCGGCGCCGGGATGATGCGGCGTGCATCGTGTATTCGTCAGGAACCGGCGGTCGTCCAAAGGGATGCGTGTTGACGCATGAGAATTATCTGGAGCAATGCAAGGCGCTGACTGCATGGTATCCGTTTTGGCCGGGTGTGCGCTATTTGAGTATCCTGCCGACAAACCATGCAATTGATTTCATGGTTGGATTTATTGGGCCGTTTGTGTGTGGAGCTTGTGTAGTGCATTTACGCACGCTGCGCCCGGAGTTTGTGCGGGATGCGTTTGTGAAATACAAGATCACATACGCCGCTTTAGTTCCACTGATTGTCAAGAATTTGGAGCGCGGGCTGCGGGCAAAATTTGCTGAGCTTTCTCCGGTGAAGAGGTTTGTTCTGGATAGGTTCATCGGACTCAACAAGATGCTGACAAAGAAAAACGCGAAAGTGGAACGCAGCAGGAAATTGTTATCGCAGGTTCATGCGGGATTTGGTGGAGAGTTGCAGGCGCTGATTACAGGCGGGGCATTTATGGAGCCTTCCACGATGCAGTTTTTCTATGATCTCGGCGTCCCGGTTATCAATGGATATGGGCTTACCGAAGCTGGGACAGCGCTCACGCTCAACGATCTCAAGCCATTTCGCGCGGATACCGTGGGCAAGCCCCTGCCGGGAGTGGAGTTGAGGATTTTGAATCCGGATGCGGAGGGAATCGGTGAAGTCGCGGCACACAGCAAAACGGTAATGTCGCATTACCTGGATGATCCGGAATTGACGGCAGCAACGATTGTGGATGGATGGTTATTGACAGGAGACTTGGGAAAGTTTGACGTTGACGGGCATTTGCAACTCTTCGGGCGCAAGAAAAACATGATTGTGACCGAGGGTGGGAAGAATATATATCCAGAAGATGTTGAGAATGCGTTCGATGGCTTGCCGGTCAAGGAGTACTGCATTTTTGCCGCGAACTACGTGTGGCCATCCAAGAGCTTGGGCAAGGAGATGTTGATACTGGTACTACGGCTTGAGGAGAAGCAGGAATTTACGGATGCGCTCAAAGAAGAAATTATCGGACGAAACCGGAAGTGGCCGGACTTTAAGCGTGTCGGCGGATACATCGTATGGGAAAAGGATTTTCCACGCACCGCTTCCATGAAAATCAAGCGCGATGATCTGGCGCGTGACATGGGAAAGGCAATCGATCGAACGGCGGTCACAACGCTTTGAGCAGCGATGTTTTTCTTGCGATTGTGAATCCGGCGGCAGGTGGAGGCAGGTTCCGGAATCTTCTTCCCGCTGCGTTGGAAAGGTTACGGGCCGGTGGTTTGGCGGTTGAAGTGCGCGAAACTGATGGTCCGGGACGCGCGGCGGAAATTGCGCGCGAAACCTATCAGCAAGGCCATAGAAAATTTATTGCCGTCGGTGGAGACGGTACATCCTACGAAATTATCAATGGATTGTTCCCTGAAGCACAGGCTGGGGAAACACCGACTTTGGGATTTCTCCCGCTGGGTACGGGAAATTCTTTCTTGCGAGATTTCAGCGATCGTGGTATCGAGTACGCCATGGAATCACTGCTTACTCGGAAATCTCGTCCGTGTGATGTCTTGCGGCTGAAACACAGTTCCGGAACCATTTATTACATCAATCTTTTGAGTGTCGGATTTAGCGCGGATGTTGCGACCCTGCGGGCTCGTCGTTTTAGCGCTTGGGGTGAAATTGGTTACCAGACTGCGATTTTATTGACTTTGGCGCGATTCCGCCGCCGCCCGTTCCCGCTGCGAGTGGATGGGGAATCCAAAGCGGATGAGCGCCAGTGTCTTTTTCTGACATTTAGCAACAGCAAGTTCACCGGCGGGACGATGATGATTGCTCCAAAAGCTGATGTAAATGATGGGCTCATCGAGTATGTTCGTTGGGGACCGATTGGGCGTGTGGGCCTCATTCGTAATTTGCCGACCTTGTACGATGGCACGCATATTAATCATCCACTGGCGGAGCGGCGTACGGCGAAACGAATTGATTTTGAAATGGATTGGCCGGTGGATGTAATGGTGGATGGAGAAGTTCTGACTTTGCGTTGCCAGACTCTGGACGTGATGTCCTCCGCGCTAAATGTAGTCGCGTGACGAAGTAGAATCTTAGTTACACGCGAAATTTTCATGGAAAAAGAGAACCCAATACAGACAGTTGTCGAAAATGTTGATACGCACAACCTGGGCGTGACGGGAGATTTGCGGCTGCATGAGTTCAAAAGCGAAGTCTTTCGCAATCAGCGCTTTCTGCGGGTGTGGCTGCCGCCACGATACGACGCGGCAGAGAATGCAGAGCGTCATTATCCCGTTTTTTATTTGAATGACGGGCAGAATCTTTTTGATCCGGCGACTTCATTTGCGGGTGTGAAATGGGCAGTGGATGAGGCCGCAGACCGGTTGATCCGGCAGGAAATCGTGCCCCCGATGATTTTTGTGGGAATTGATAATGCGCAAGCAGAGCGCATCAGAGAATTTTTGCCGTATCGCTCGTATAGTCCGCCCGTGTTGCGGCCGTTGGGAAAGAAATATCCGGATTTCTTGTTACGCGAAGTAATGCCTTTTGTCGGAGCGAAGTATCGCATAGCGCGAGGGCCGGAAAACACTGGGCTGGGAGGATCATCGCTCGGGGGCTTGATTTCTCTTTACACAGCGATGGTGCAGCCGGGAGTGTTCGGGCGGGTATTGGTGGAGAGTCCGTCCCTATGGGTGTCGAATCGGCGAATTTTCAAATATGTGCGATCGGCGCATGTGTGGCCGGAAAAGATTTTTGTAGGAATGGGAACGCAGGAGGCGGGGAATCCCGAAAGGGACCGGAAAGTACTGGAAGATGTGTTGCGGCTTGAGTTTATGATGCGCAAGGCAGGGCTTGGCGAAGAACGTATGCGTGTGAAGATCGCCGATGGCGCCGGGCACAATGAGGGTGAGTGGGCGAAGAGATTTCCAGAAGCGCTGAAGTTTCTATTTGGGCGATAGAAATATGCCTACCAACCACGCTATCGCGAAAGACCATTTAGGCGATGGGCTCAATAGGAAGTGGCTTGTTTTCGCAGGCATAGTTGTCATTGAAATTACGATGTTTGTCGGTCTGCTGCCGTGGAGAAACTTTGACCACATTCGCACAACCGATTTTATAAACTTCTACGCGGCGGCTCAGATTATGCGGGATGGGCACGGCTCCACTCTATATAGTGCAGCGACGCAAGCACCGGTATTATTTTCGATTCTCGGCCGCAACACGCATGATTATTTTTTACACCCGCCATTTTTTGCGGCAGCCATTGTTCCATTTTCCTATCTGAGTATTGAGCATGCTTTCATTCTATGGACTTTATTGAATATGCTCCTCGTCGGAGCCATGCCTCTTTTGCTTAGTAAGTGCGTGGTTTTTGTCGCCAGAAAGCCGTACTTCGGACTGGTGGGCGCTATTTTCTTTCCCGTTTTAACCACACTTACTTTGGGGCAAGATTCGATCTTATTGGTGTTTATCCTGACGATGGGATATTTGTTGCTAAGTAGGGATAAGAACCTTTTTGCCGGGTTGGTTTTATCCTTGGCAACGATCAAATTTCAATACGTGTTCGTCATTGTTGGCTTGCTATTGCTCAAACGTAAATACCGTTTATTCGCAGGGTTCATTCTTGGATGTGTTGTGCTGCTAGGTATTTCGATCTTCACCATCGGGGTGGATGGATTGATGCAATATGCCGGATTTGTGCGTGACTATAACGCGCACGACGGATACGGGGCCATTCATCTCGCGCAAATGATCAATTGGCGCGGTTTTTTTGCCGGCATGGGTTGGATGAGTCATCTTCACTTGCTTGCGGCATTGGGATCGCTGTTTTCATTGTCATTTGGGATTGCGACCGTGAGCCGCTCTACTTCGACAGAAAATCTTGGAACCCTCGTTTCGTTCTGCGTTGTGATTGCAATCATCATTTCTCCATACGCATATTTTCAGGATGCGACTTTGTTGTTGCTGCCGTTGTATTTGGCCATGGATACGGTCATTACAGGCCGCGTAGCTGGCGTCATGAGGGGAGTGACTTTGGGGGCTTGCGCCGCTGTATTTATCTGGCCTCTTATTCTGCTTGCCTTTGGCGGACACTATTGGTGGAACAGCCGGATTTACTTGATGTTCCCAGTGATTCTCTGTTTCGCCGTGGTATTGGCAGCAAACCTAAGGAACCAATCGGTAATGCCAGTTCGGGATAGTTCGATTTAGTTCTTAGTAGTGATTTCGGTGCTCGTTCCGGAAGGTTTTAACTGGACCGGAGATTGATCAGGATCGAGCAGCCATATTCCAACCACGACAATCTAGGTTTCTGAGAGCGCGATTCGTAGGACGCTATACTTCTACAATTATGCGCAACGATCACTCGAGATACAGTGCAGCTCTGAATTCGCCTTGGGTGATTTTTACTGTCGGTTTGGCAATGCGTCTGGTCGTGGCTGGTCAACTCGTGCCGGGACACATGCAAAATGGGTTTTATGAAGCGAATGAACCAGCGCGAATTGGATGGGCGATTGCCTCAGGCTATGGCTATAGTTCTCCCTGGCCTCATACGCTTCTTGCGCCTACTGCGCAGCAGCCTCCGGCTTACCCCTACCTCATAGCCCTCATTTTCAAATTCGCCGGCCGTTATAGCTACCCGTCGCTTTTAATCGCTGTGGGAATCAATGTCGTGTTTTCGGCATTTACCGGGGTGTTGATTCTTCAATTAGGTAGGCGGACTCTAGGGGAAGGCGTAGGAGTCGTGGCCGCCTGGATCTGGGCGTGTTGGCTTTACGCAGCTGTCGTTTCAATTCGCCTATGGTCAAGCAGCGTCTCAGCGTTTTTGCTTTCATGTTCTTTAATATGTTTGTTCAGTTTGGCTCACACCTTGCGAAGTGTCTACGGGGCGGGCTTCGGGATATTAGCGGCAATCGCGGCCATGACCGACACTTCGCTTCTCCCGCTATTCGGATTCTTCTGGTTGTGGCTGTGGCTTCGCCACCGTCGTCAGGGAGAACCTTGCGCAAAGCCCTTATTTGTGTCCATCGGAGTTTTTCTGTTGGCATTGCTTCCGTGGACCATTCGTAATTATGAAGTTTTCCATCGGATCATCCCTATCCGAGACAATCTGGGCTTGGAATTATGGATTGGGAATCACGACGGTGTGACTTACCTATACGATTTTGCCCCCGACTTTCCGCTACTTAACCCAACCGAATTCAACCGCTTAGGCGAAATACAGTTCATGGATGTGAAGAGAGAAATCGCACTTCGTTTTATTTGGCAACATCCCATCTCGTTTCTTCATTTTTCTGCCCAGCGTTTTGTGTCCTACTGGACCGCGCCGAATTGGAGAATGTGGTTTCCGATAAGCACTTTAGCTGGTTTGGGAGCGATCTTCGCACTCCGCAAGAAGGCCATCGACGGAGTGCCGTTCGCGATTGTCCTGGTCATATTTCCAATTATTTATTATGTTACCCACCCGTGGCCCACGTACCGCCATCCGATTGAGCCGATTATGGTGCTCATGGGAGTCTACGCGGTCCAGATACTCGCAAAGGGTGGGATTGGGCTGCTTGCCACACGCCTACCGGTTATTGTGAGGTACCGCTGCCCCGAGTAGTCATGCCGGAACCTGTTCGGTATGGCGAGAGCTGAATGGGTTTGTGGTCAGGGTCGAGCCACCAGACCTGTCGGTCATGGAAATAATTCAATAGTTCGTGGTCCGCGCCTTCGCCCATATCCCGAGCCCAAACAATCTTCTCGTGATCTATGTCAGGGCCGTTGAATATCCAATCGTTGCCAGTCCAGTGGGGGCTGTCGTTTACAATCACAAGGTGATCGCCGGGAATACTCTTGAGTTCACCAATAATGGCTGACCGCTCAAGATTTCCGCGAGGCCATGGTGGTTCGATGGGCAGATGACCCGCCGCAGCCACCACGCGCACGGCGAAGAGTGCGAGACAAAGCGCAGGAATGGCGCGAACCAATTGCCGACCAAGCGGAAACCCACGCCAAGAGCACAAATGCATATGACGTATGCACTGCACCAGTAGGAGGAATAACAAAGAGGCAGCGGGCGCGAGGTAGTGGGCGAATGTCCAAGTCTCAACTATCGAACCAGCGATAACTGCTGCAGCGATCCAAAGGGGCAGGCGCATTCTTCTATCCCGAAATGCCAGGCCACCCCAGAGAAGAGGGACGGAGAGAATTGGCCCCAAGTAAAAGGCCCAGATATTTGGAAGTTTTCTTCTTAAGGTTCGCTTGGCCAATCGAGGGAGGGTCTGCGTTTCCGCGAAATCGGTCCGCTCCCAACGCACGTAATCGCGCATCTGCGGGTTGCCGATGGGTGGGTCGGGTCGCAGTTTCTGCCAGATAAAGTAAGGCGCGACCGCGTATGTGGCCCGATTCGCTTGATAGGGCATTTCGAAGGGATTGCCGGTTACTCTGTAAAAGAAATACATCATTCCCGCGCCACATAAGCCCAAGACTAAAATCAGCGGGAGTACAACGCGCATCAGTGAAAGAGAGACAGAACGACCGTGTCGGAAAAGCTGAAACAGCAACATAACAGCCACAGGAATACTAAGCACCATGCCCTCATAGGGGCGACTGTTCGCGAGCACAGCCAATCCAGCAGCTAACAGCAGAGAATCGATCAATCGCACTTTGCGCAGAATTCGCGGCAATGCTCCCAAGACGAGGGCGCCCCCCAGGGATGGAACGGCGCCCGCAAAATATGAGTTCATCCAGTAACTGAGAATACTGAGCCGCATAGCCAATAGGAATGCGCCATAGAGCGCCCAGCCTGGTGGCAGCCAGCCTTGCAGCATCCAGCAAGCCGCTGCGCACATCAGCGCATTTGCCAATAAAACCCCGATCCAAGGATTTTTTGCGAGGATGATTCCCGAAGCCAGAAAGAGTCCTTGCGCCGGGGGATACATGGATGAGTAAGTGGGGCGTTGAATCTCGTGAAAGGTCTCGAAGTATTTCCACATTGGATGAGTCGGATTCGTCAGACGACCCATTGCGAATGTCTGGCCAGAGAGGATGTAGCTGTATTCGTCGTCCCACCGAGGTTGAGGGATCCCGATCACCGGTATCAGTGTCGCACGCACGACAAGAACAAGGACTCCAATGGAAACGCATGCCGCAGATTTTTTGCGGGCGAAAATACACAGCCAGCGCTCCAAACGATTGTGCTTGGTTGGGTTCTCGCGTGAACGCCAGATGAGAACCACTCCGGCGAAAAGTAGAAGGCACTCAATCGCTACTAGGAACCACGAAAAGGTTAGCTGAGCGAGAAAATCCCTCATCCCAATAACATTCTATGTCGTTCAGCTACAAGTCAACCGGAAGCTGTCCTACGCTGACTGCGGCTGCCGCTCCACGGGAAGTTTTTCCAAGATCCCTTCGGCCACGTTCATCATTTCCTGGTCCACGGTGCGGTTCTTGGCGATGGCGTCTGCGATGGGCACGGAAACGATTTTATTTCCGCGCAGGGCTGCCATGCGCCCGAATTCTCCGCGATGGACCATCTCAATCGCGCCCAGACCATAACGCGTCGCGAGAACGCGGTCGAAGGCGCTGGGTGAACCGCCGCGTTGCACGTGGCCAAGAATCACAGTGCGGGTTTCGATTCCAGTACGTTTTTCCACTTCTTGTGCCAGCGTAGTGGCGACGCCGCCGAGCCGGGAGTGACCGAATTCGTCTTTGGGCGCGTCTGCAATTAACGATTGATTGTTGCTGGAGAAGCGTGCACCTTCAGCGACGACGATGATACTGAAGTAACGGCCGCGGGCGTGCCGCTGACGGATGGTTTCGGCAATATCGTCGATGTCGAAGGGCTGCTCGGGAATCAGGATGACGTCAGCTCCGCCTGCGATGCCGCTATGAATTGCGATCCATCCGGCATCCCTTCCCATGACTTCGACGATCATCACACGATTGTGGGCTTCGGCTGTGGTGTGAACACGATCAATGGCTTCGGTCGCGATTTGAACCGCGGTATCGAAGCCGAAGGTGTAATCGGTGCCAGCAAGATCGTTGTCTATCGTCTTGGGCACGCCCACTACGCTTACGCCCTTGTCGTGGAGCTTCTTGGCGACAGAAAGCGTGTCGTCGCCGCCGATCGCGATGAGCGCATCCAAACTATTTTTCTTTAGAGTAGCAATGCAGGTGTCGAGGCCATTTTCGCGCTTGGCGGGATTGGTGCGGGAAGTGCGAAGAATCGTCCCGCCTCGCGGTAGAATTCCGCCGACCGCCGAGAGGTCAAGCGTCATGGTCTTGTTTTCCAGTACGCCACGCCAGCCCTCCAGAAATCCGACAAATTGATCGCCGTAATGGAAGTATCCTTTGCGAACGACTGCACGGATGACTGCGTTGAGTCCTGGGCAATCGCCCCCACCGGTGAGGATGCCAATTTTCATTTCCCGCTCCTGGAAAGGTAGTACAGTTGGAAGTTAAAATTCGACGCGCGGATACACGGCCGCGCAACTCTTTCTTCTCACGGAGCTTTTAGGTTATCACTAAAGTGAGTGAATTTGGCCGTAGAATAACGATTTTATTGCGCGATTATTAATTGTTATGTAGAGAGTGATCGAGGGTTTGATTAACAACTTCTAAAGTCCACATGTCTAAACATTTGCGCTGGTTTATTTGGTTGCTGGTTGGTTCCGCTGGGGCGTTGGCTTTGGCGACGATCGCGCTGCATCGCGGTGAAGAAATCAATGCACTTTGGCTGGTGGTAGCAGCCGTCTGCACCTATGCATTGGCGTACCGCTTTTATAGCGCGTTTATTTCTGCGAAAGTGCTGGCGCTCGATCCCATGAGAGCCACTCCAGCCGAGCGGCTCGAAGATGGGCGGGATTTCGTCCCGACGAACAAATGGGTTGTTTTCGGACACCATTTTGCTGCGATTGCCGGGCCGGGACCATTGGTGGGGCCGGTGCTGGCAGCGCAGTTTGGATATTTGCCGGGAACACTGTGGATTTTAGCTGGCGCTGTTTTTGGCGGATGCGTGCAGGATTTCGTCATATTGCTTTTCTCCGTGCGGCGAAATGGAAAGTCTTTGACCGCGATGGCGCGTGATGAAATTGGGAAGATTGGTGGATTCGTTGCTTATGTTTCGGTGCTCGCCATCATCGTGATTCTGCTCGGCGTCGCAGCGCTGATCGTCGTCAATGCGCTTAAGGGGAGTCCGTGGGGTACGTTCACAATAGCCATGACGATTCCCATTGCGCTGCTGATGGGATGGTATTTGCGAAGATTGCGTCCGGGCAAAGTTTTGGAAACTTCGGCCTTGGGTTTTTTACTGGTGATACTGGCGATCTTTGGTGGGCAGTGGGTTTCTCAGAATTCACATATTGCTCCTTGGTTTACTCTCAGTGCTTCGACACTGGCGATCGTGATTATCGTTTATGGCTATGCAGCGTCAGCCATGCCAGTTTGGTTGCTGCTCGCTCCGCGAGATTATCTGAGCACGTTCGTGAAGCTGGGAACGATTGCGTTGCTAGCTCTGGGAATTTTGGCGTTGCATCCGGTACTCCACATGCCGCCGCTGACGCGGTTTATTGACGGCTCGGGCCCGGTCTTCGCAGGCAACGTTTTTCCGTTCGCGTTTATCACGATCGCTTGCGGAGCGATTAGCGGATTTCATTCCCTGATTTCGAGCGGTACTACACCGAAATTGATTCGTAGAGAAACAGAAGCGCGCATGGTCGGCTATGGCGCGATGATGGCCGAGTCCATGGTGGCGATCATGGCGACAATTGCCGCGTGCGTTATGCAGCCAGGCATTTATTTTTCGATTAACAGTCCGGCGGGAATTGTGGGGCAGACACCGGAAGCTGCTGCGGCGACGATTACGAACTGGGGATTTCCGGCCTCGGCTGCCGATATGCACGCGTTGGCGCTCGCAGTCGGCGAACAGACACTCTATAACCGGACGGGTGGTGCGCCTGCCTTTGCCGTGGGAATGGCGCATATTTTTTCTAACAGCCTTGGCGGACAAGCGGTGATGGCCGTGTGGTACCACTTCGCGATTATGTTCGAGGCATTGTTCATTTTGACGGTGCTTGATGCGGGTACGCGCGTCGGACGCTTCATGGTGCAGGATGCGCTGGCACATGTATGGAAGCCGTTTGGGCGGACAAGTTGGTATCCGTCGGTTCTAGCCACTAGTGCGCTGATCGTGGGCGCATGGGGATATTTTCTTTGGCAGGGAGTGAAAGATCCGTTGGGAGGAATTAATTCGCTATGGCCTTTGTTTGGCATCGCGAATCAATTGCTGGCAACGGTTGCGCTATGTGTCGCGACGACAATCGTCATCAAGATGGGACGGGTACGCTACGCCTGGGTGACGCTGATGCCGCTGGTTTGGCTGGTGGCGGTGACGTTCACAGCATCCTGGCACAAGATTTTTGATGTCAATCCGCGGATTGGGTTTCTGGCGCACGCCCGCACCGTGACCAATCCTCGGCTCATCTTCAACGACTGCCTCGACGCCTGGGTGACGGGCATTCTGATTTTTCTGGTGACGCTGATTCTGTTTGAGTCGGCGAAGGAGTGGATGCGCGTGCTCTCCGGCAAGAAAGCGGCCCGGGTGAGCGAGGCGCCATTTGTGATGACAGCGTTTGTGGAGGAAGCATGAGACGAGCCTGGCAGATTTTAGTGGCCACTCTGCGCGAGATTTTTGATGAGGCTGCCTATGCAAGATTTTTGGGACAGGATGGGCAAGTAACGCAGGAGAGTTATGCCGCGTTTCTCCGAGAAAGAGAAACGAAATTGGCGAGCAAAGTCAAATGCTGCTAGGGATTTTTCGAGAAATAACTTGGTGATTAGACTTGCTGTCTAGTTATCATCCGGGCTCTTGATAGAGTCCAAGCACATTCCCTCCCGGATCGCGGAATCTTGCCGTAATTTCAGGTGCATCGGCCCCTATGGGCTGGGCAATTTCGCCGCCGTTGGCGATGATGAGTTGTATGGTGGCGGCAACGTTGTCCACCATTACATAAATCAGCAGGCCGGGTTGCGTTGATGGCGGACGATTGAGAACCCAGGTTCCGCTGACTTGTCCGACGCCGTCGTCAAAGGCGTATGATCCATCTCCCCGCTGTCTGATCTCCCAGCCAAAGACGTTCTTGTAAAACTCCACTGATTGCGCGATATCCGTAGCCGGAATCTGGATATAACAGATTTTTCCGTTTGCCAAAGTTGGAGGCATGTTGTTCAGCCTTTTATCTCCGATAGCTTCGTATCTTCCGGCACGTCGGTGGGACTCACGAAATTAATGCGATAACCGTCCGGGTCGGAGAGGGAAGTCTCCCACATAGAATTGCCGACTTGCGGTTCCGATGCTTCGATTCGGCGAGATTTGACGTCGTGATAAAAAGCGATGGCATCATCGCAATTGAAATAAAGAGCCACGCCTTCGCCGGCCTTGCCTGTAGGCTTCCACGAGTCATGGCCTTCGGTACGAAATTGCTGAAGCATGATGGCTGCGCCCCCGAGTTCCAGCCAGCACCACCGCAGCTGGCCGTCAACGATCCACTTGTGTTTCATGGTGAAGCCGATGCCGTCCGTGTAGTAACGTACCGACTGCTCCATATTGGACACGTGAAAGAAGGGCACGACCTGCCTAACGTTGACAGCAGATTTAGTTGGCGTTTTGAGCATATTAGCGGGCCAGCCTTATCAAAAGAAATCCACCGATGAGTCGCAAATTTCCTCCATTCGCTGGACAGCTTGTAATTTTGCATCATGTCATCAAAGTTGGCGAGAAGAAAAATTGACTATATTTTTGACGGGAGACGCAGTGTTCGGTAGGCTGGGAAGTTCCCCATGAGTGAACCAGCCATTGTGGTCCAGGGTCTGCGCAAGGCCTACGGAGATGTCGAAGCTGTAAAAGGCATTGATTTTGAGATCATGCCTGGCGAAGTGTTTGGGCTGCTCGGCCCGAATGGCGCGGGAAAAACCAGCACAGTCGAAATCCTTGAAGGGCTGCGTCCGAGAACGGCAGGAAATGTGCGAGTGCTAGGGTTTGACCCGGAAAAGCAGACACTAAAACTTAAAGACCGAATCGGCGTTTGTCTTCAGGCGACCAATTTGCCGGGGAAGATGCGTGTGCAGGAAGCGCTCCATCTTTTTTCCGCGTTTTATAGCCGCACAGTGAACTCGAACGATCTGCTCAAGCGCTTGCAGCTCGAAGAAAAGCGCGATGCTTACTACGAAACTCTTTCGGGCGGGCAAAAGCAGCGCCTGGCGCTCGCTTTGGCGTTGGTGAATGATCCATCCATGCTGTTTCTGGATGAGCCGACAACAGGACTTGATCCGCAGGTACGAGCCGAGATCCATACATTGCTGGAGCAGCAGCGTGGCGAGAAGCGCACTGTGTTGCTGACCACCCATTACATCGAAGAGGCAGAGCGTTTGTGTGATCGTGTGGCGATTGTGGATGCCGGAAAAATCATTGCACTCGACACTCCGAAAAATTTGCAGCAGCAGAGCCGCGCCGCATCGCATATTTCGGTCACATGCGATAAGCCGATTCCGGCACAACGTCCCGCCTTTGCCGAAATGATCGAGAGCAACGTGGATGACACTGGCCGAACGTTGGTAGTCATTTCGAAGCGTCCAGCCACCACCCTGGTTGAATTGATCAAATGGATTGATCAAGCCGGGCTGGAGTTGGTGGATGTTCAGTTGAAGAAACCTACATTGGAAGATGTTTTTATCGAAATGACAGGAAAACGGTTAAGGGATTGATGTCTGCGTACTCATGAAAAGTTATCTTGCCATTACGAGGATGGATCTGAAGCTGGCGCTTCGCCAGAAGTCCGTCATCTTCTTTAACTATCTTTTTCCGTTAATCTTTCTTGTTACATTTGGCCAGATTCTACACGGCGACCGCGGCGGTGCGATGACGCAAGTGGTCACCATGGTGACGATCCTCGGAATTCTGGGAAATGGCTTGTTTGGTGCCGGTATGCGCGCGGTGCAGGAGCGCGAAGCCAACGTCTTGCGCCGCTACAAAGTTACTCCCATCACGCCGGCTCCGATTCTAGTCGCAGCAACCATCACGGGCTGGTTGCTCTTCATGCCATTCGTGATGTTCATGTTTGCCGTGGCGCATTTCGGCTACAACATGCCCTGGCCGCAGAGCTATCTTTCGATTTTCTTCTTTATTTCTCTGGGCATCATGGCCTTTCGCGCCATTGGGATGATTTTGGCTTCAGTAGCCAACTCGATGCAGGAAAGCCAGATCATCGTGCAGCTGATTTACTTGCCCATGCTGCTGTTGAGCGGTGCCACATTTCCATCGTCTCTATTTCCATCGTGGTTGCTGACGCTGACGCAGTTTTTGCCCGCGACTTATCTTGTTTCGGGTATGCAAGGCATGATGTTGCGTGGCGAGAATTTCTTTGCGAACTATCAGGCTGCCGGCGCACTGGTTCTGACGATTATTTTAGGCCTGTTCATCTCCTACAAACTATTTCGCTGGGAAAAAGAAGAGAAAATTAAGGGCTCCGCAAAGCTGTGGATTGTCGCGGTGCTGCTGCCCTTCTTCTTGCTTGGCACATGGCAGGCTCACACCAAGCAGAACGTTGCCAAAACCAAGATCCTGGCACGCCAGCTTGCGCGCAATGAGAATTACCTGATTCGTGGCGCGCGAATTTTCGTCGGCGATGGCCGTGTCATCGAGCAAGGAGCCATACTCATTCGCCGCGGAAAAATTGCTGAAGTTTATGAAGGATCTGGACCTGATCCGAAAAGCGTGAATGCAACACCGCTGGAAGCGGCAGGCAAGACGGTACTGCCGGGTTTAATTGATGTTCACGTACACTTGGCGGCGCCGGGCGGGTCCTATCCCGACGATTACAAGTTCGACATCAATGCGGAGATGGAACGGCACTTGGCCGCGTACCTTTATAGCGGCGTCACCTCCGTGCGGAGCGTGGGCGATCCTCTGGATGCGAGCCTCAAAGTACGCTCGATCGTAAACAGTGGAGAGAGACTAGGCTCGTATCTTTATGCCTGTGGGCCTCTTTTTACGACCGAGGGCGGTCATGGGACGGAATACTTCAAAGCTCTGCCACAAACGATGCGAACTCAATTTGAAGCGCAGTTTGTACGTTTACCCAAGACGGCAGACGAGGCCCGTCGCATGGTGGATGAGGTACGGCAGGCGGGTGTGGATTGTGTGAAATCCATCATGGAATCGGGCGGCGGATCTATCGTGTACAACCGCATGGATGTGGCGCTACTGGACGCCATTGTTCAGCAGGCGCACGCGGATCATCTTCCAGCGGCTGTACATACCGGCGATACCAGAGACGTGGGAGATGCTCTGGCGGCTGGAGCGGATTCGATTGAGCATGGATCGTTTCGGGATCAGATTCCGGAAGCTCTGCTCGACAAGATGGTGGCTCAGAAGACGTTTTATGATCCAACATTGAGTGTGGGCGAAGCATTCCGAGATTTGGCGGCAGGGAAATCTGATCTCTTGAAACGTTCGCTGGTGCAGCAAGTGGGGCCGGCTGGATTGTTATCGCAAACTGAAAAGGATTTGACTTCCGACGAGTCGAAAGAAATGCGGGAACGCATCGCAAAATTTCCCTTCGATTTGAAAATAGGTACGCAGAACCTGCTAAACGCCTATAAACGGGGTGTTGCGCTGATAACTGGGAGCGATGCGGGAAACTATCTGGTGATCCACGGGCCTACCGTTCAACATGAAGTAGAGTTGTGGGTCAGTGCTGGGATTCCTGCTCCCGCAGCGTTGCAGGCGGCAACTTACAACGCAGCCCGCGCACTTCGAGCCGATGATCACATCGGCATAATTCAGCCTGGGCACGATGCAGACTTAGTGCTGGTGGATGGAAACCCTCTGGAAGACATCAACGCGATTGAACGAGTGTCGGACGTATTTTTTAAGGGCGAGAAAATCGACCGCTCTGAGTTGTTTGATCAGAACAACTAGGTATAACCATAACTTGCACGAAGCAATGCACGCTATAGTGCTAGACTTTTCCTGATGCGGGTTCTTGGAATTGATTGCGGCACGGAATATACAGGTTACGGTGTAGTCGAACTCGGTCATGATGATCGCCTGATCTGCCTGACCTGCGGCGCTATAAAGCTTTCTTCGCGCACATCCTTGCCTGAACGTCTGTCCACAATTTTTCAACGATTGGGAGCAATCATTGTGGAACATCAGCCCGACAACGTTGCCATTGAAGATGTGTTTTACGCGCTGAACGCAAAATCAGCTTTGAAGCTGGGGCAGGTTCGGGGCGTTGCCATGCTGGCCGCATCGTCGGCGGGGCTTACGGTTGCGGAGTATGCCCCTCTCACCATCAAGTCCGCCGTAGTGGGTTATGGGCGCGCGGAGAAGCAGCAGGTCCAGCACATGGTAGCGCGGTTGTTGCGATTGGTGGAGATTCCGGAACCGCCGGATGCGGCTGACGCCTTGGCGATTGCGATTTGCCATTTGCATACCTCCGCTACGCTGGCCCGACAGCATGCTGTTGTGCTGTGATGGGATTTGAGTTCATGCGTTGCCGATTGGCCGTTGCAGTTTTTACTTTTTTACTCTGCTCAGCATCTTTTTCCCAACAAACCCTACAGAAGGATGTAGCCACCGTAACGTTTACTTGCGATTTTCCCGGTTCAAATCCCGATCATTATTTTCTTTCCGTTGCCGATGATGGTGCGGCGTCTTATGACTCGACCGGTAAGCTCACCAAAGATTCGGATGATGATCCTTATCGGTTTGATTTTGTCGTCAGCGAGAAAACGCGTGTGCGTATTTTCGCGCTTGCAGTCCAGGCAAAGTATTTTGAGGGGCAAATTGATTCTGGTAAGAAGCTCGCCGTCATGGGCAAGAAAACATTGACCTACAAAGACTCGCGGCGCAGCACAGCGGCGACTTACAACTATTCCTCGATATCCGCAGTACAGGATTTGACGCGGATTTTCCAATCGATTGCGATGACGCTGGAGTCCCAAAGACGGCTGGAATATGCGTTTCGCTATCAGAAGCTGGCGCTGGATGACGAACTCAAAACTGTAGAAGAGGAAAATAGCAGGGGAAGCCTTGGGGAATTAGATATCCTTACTCCAGTTTTGCAAAAAATTTCCGCGGATTCGTCTCTCGTGAATGTGGCACGAGCCCGGGCGCAGCGATTATTGGCAGTTATGAAAAAGCCTGAACAAGCAAAATAAGAGTGGGGCTACCGCGGCTCAGCATCGAGCAACGCACGAATTTTTTGCCCTAGTTCGTCAAGCGCGAACGGCTTTTGCAAAACGGGAGCATCGGTAGAAGCGATGTTCGTTGGCGAAGTATGATCTGGATGGCCCGACATGAATAAAACCTTGGTTTGCGGGCGCAAATGCCTGAGTTGAGCAGCAAGCTCACGGCCTCCCATGTTTGGCATGGACATGTCCGTGATCAAGAGATGTATGTCGCCATTGTGCTGCTTGGCGATTTCCATTGCTCTAGCTCCATCTTCTGCATTCAAAATTCGATAGCCGCTGCGTCGTAGGAACTCGGCGGCCATATCGCGAATCCCATCTTGATCTTCAACTAATAAAATCGTCTCCGTGCCGTTGATGGAAGTCTTGATGCCGGTGGAGGTTTTTACGGGTTTCGGCTCGGGCGCCTCATCGGCACGCGGGAAGAAAATTTCGAAAGTTGTTCCCAACCCCAGCTCGCTCGAAACCCATATCCAGCCGCCCGTTTGCTGTACAACGCCATATACCGTTGCCAGCCCTAGCCCCGTGCCTTTCCCCGGGTCTTTCGTTGTAAAAAATGGTTCGAAGATGTGCGCCTGCGTCGAGGCATCCATTCCGATTCCGGTATCCGTTACGGTCAAAACAACATAGTCTCCCGGCGGCATACCACGCCGGTCACGGGATGTACTAACTTCCGTATTGCGGGTCGCTAAAATTAACTTGCCGCCTTTTGGCATCGCGTCTCGCGCATTGACCGCCAGGTTAAAAATAATTTGTTCCATCTGCACTGGATCAGCTTTGACTTGATTGAGCGCTGGATCGAGTCTGATTTCCATTTCAACGCCTTTTTCAATCAGGCGTTCCAGCAATTTCGCGGAATCTGTCACAATCGTATTCAAGTTGATCACCGCAGGTTGCAACACTTGTTTGCGGCTGAAAGCCAGTAATTGCCGTGTCAAGGCCGCCGCGCGAATCACCGCTTGCTCGATTTGTTGGGCATCTTGTTGTGCTTCAAAATCGGACGATATTCGTTCTCGCAACCGGCTGTTATGGGCCTGAATAAGCATCAGCAGATTATTGAAATCATGTGCGATGCCGCCCGCCAACTGGCCGATCGCTTCCATCTTTTGGGAATGACGAAGCTGTTCTTCCAGATTTTTGTGTTCCGTAATGTCATAGAGAACGCCCTGCATCGTGGTTTTTTGTCCCGGCCCGTGTTCGAGCAGGACAGCTTCATCACGGAACCAAAGTATTCGCCCATCCCGGGCAAACATCCTGTACTCGGCAAAGAATACTTTGCGATTTCTCTCGAAGGAATCTTCGGCGGCCATCGCAATACCACGGTCTTCCGCATGAATGTGTTCGATCCAATTGTTGGGGTTTGAAAGCCACTCTCCCGGCGTAAAGCCAAGAATTGATTCAATTTGTGGGCTTACATAATGCCACGGACCGTTGGTCCCAAGCTCTGCGATGTAGGTGATTGCCGGCAATCGTTCCACGAGCGTTTGATATCGGACCTGTGCGGAGGCGAGCTCGGAGCGGGCGCGATCATGCTCGATAGCCAATACCGCCAGGTGTGCGGCTCGGCTGATGATGTCAAGATGACGTGGTTCCGGGCTGCGTGGTTCCCGGTAGTACACCGCAAAAGTGCCCAACACCTTGCCTTCTGTGCTCGTGATCGGCGATGACCAGCAGGCTCGCAACCCATACGGTAAAGCCAGATGCCTGTAATTTGCCCATAACGGGTCATTGGCGATATCGGAAACGATGACTGGGCGATTCAAGTATGCAGCAGTGCCGCAAGACCCCACATCTGGTCCAATTTGCGAGCCGTCGATCTTTTTTATGTATTCCTGCGAAATACTGGGGGCAGCGCCATGATGAAGCGTGACGCCATCTTTATCCAGCAACAAAACGGAACATAGTAAATCCGGATCATGTTTTTCGATGCCGCGGCACAAGGCATCGAGCACGGTGGGTAAAGGCGCACGCGCGCTAATAAGGCCGAGCATGGTTTCAGCGATATGCTGCCCGGCTTCGTAACGGCTTGTTCGCGCTTGGGTGGACATTAATATCTCAGCTTGCCGGAAAATACCGGCCGCTAGTGTAAGGTTGGCCCAACCTCAGTTGTCTAGGGTTATTAGACATCAAGGGTTACCTCGAGTCATGTTACTGGTGTAACTCTGGTCCCTAAAGTATGCCGATCTCGATTTAGCGAACGACTACCCCGGCGTAGCCCACTGCATGGGTCCGGTCGCCCGAAACATCAGCCGAAGTCGCGTACTGGATGAGTTCTGCCTGCGTAGCGCCCTGGCGCCGCGCTGCCGTCAGCATCACTACGGCCGCGGCCATGCCGCACATGCTGATATTTTCGCGAAGAACCACTTCCGAGAGGCCTTGAGCATCCATGGCAAGAATGTACTCAAGTGCTTTGCTGTCTTTCACTCTCGTAATTGCATCGCTTTCGTAGTGATTCATATCGCTTGAGGCAATAATCAAGGTCTTGCCCGGCTGCGTAGCCACAACGCCAGCCATCACTTCACCTAAGGCCCGTAGCACGTCGTAACGCTGCGTTCCAAGAACAATAGGCACAATCGTGAAGTCGTTTTTCGTCAATACTTGCAAAAAAGGGAGCTCGACTTCGATGGCATGTTCGTTGTGATGCGCCAATCGGTCGTCGTTGAGAGCAGGGAAATGTTCCTTCAGTGCGGCCGCCAATCCTTCGTTTACTTGCACCATTCCTAATGGAGTCTGCCATGTTCCGTCAGTCATGATGGAAAGTGGAGTGCCTTGCCCTGTGTGATTCGGGCATAGCAGAATGCATTGATTCGGTATTACGATGCGACTGAATACCGCGCCTGCCGTAGCTCCCGAATATACGTACCCGGCATGAGGAACTATGCAGCCGATCGCAGGGATAAGATCGCCGGCAATCGAAGGTTCAAGATAGGAGTGAATACTATCGAGTAATTCTTTAGGATCACTAGGGTAAAAACGCCCAGCGACCGCGGGGAAGCGAATTTTGCCCGGCATGGTGTTCCTCCCTCATGCAAGCGGACAAAGGATAGTGTAGCCCTACTAATTGTTGACTGATACGTTCGTTAAAGCTCTGAAAATTTTTGCGCTGGTTTCCAGCGACAAAGCCTCTGCCCGCAAGGTTGGTTTTACATTGGCTTTTTCCAAAGCTCTTTTCAATGTTGCCGTGGGATATGCTGACTTCAGGTTATTCCACAGCGTTTTACGCTTTTGACTAAAGCTGTGTTTTAAAAATTGAATAAAGCGGCCTTCATCCACTTGGAGCTTTTCAATTTGTGAATCCAAAGTGATCCGAATCACACTGGAATGCACTTTGGGCGGAGGACTAAATGCGTCCGGGGGCAAAGTAAATAATTTTTCGACGCGCCCGTAAAGCTGCGCTGTAGCGGAAAGCAATCCATAGTCGCTCTTGCCCGGTTGTGCCACCAGTCGGTCGGCGACCTCGCGCTGCACCATCAACACCAAGCTCTCAAAATATTTCCGAAACTCAAAAAGCCGAAGCAAAATGTCGGATGTAAGGAAATACGGAATATTTCCAACCACGCGCACAATTTCGTTAGGCAGGCTTAATCCGGGTCTTGTAGTGCCTGGTTTGGGACCGAATAAGGCATTCAGGTCTATTGCCAGAACATCGCCTTCGATGATCTCGACATTGTTGGATAAGCCATAAATCATGCGCAACTGCGCAGCAAGAACTCGATCGGTTTCAACTGCAATCAACCGGCGCGCGCGCCTGGCCAACAATCCGGTAAGTGCGCCGCGTCCTGGCCCAATTTCCAGTACCGTGCATTGTGAAATATCTCCGAGGGCATCTACGATCTGTATTGCGGCAGATTCGTCGCTCAGGAAGTGCTGGCCCAGCTTCGGCTTGCTTTTTACCACGTGTTTCGCCGCAACTTTCGGCACATTGACCTCGTTTCTTTCCGGCATTTAGACTGAAGTTCAGTCGGCGGATTTTGTCCGCGCAAGCGTGGTTTTTCGACTACGTTCTATCATAGCGTGCGCGGGCTGTAAGCAGGCGGAAGGAGTCCGTCTTCATGCACATAGTTTTTGCTGCTTCGGAGTGTGTGCCGTACTCAAAAACTGGGGGCTTGGCCGACGTTATCGGGGCCTTGCCGCGTGCATTGGCCGCGATTGGCCACCGCGTTAGCGTATTTGTTCCGCGTTATAAAGAAACCCATCTCAACACTACAGAGCCTATCGTACGCAGCATCACCATTCCTTTTGACGACCGGTATCGCTTTTGCTCGATTCTGGCAGGCGGAAATCACGCCGGTGTGGACCATTATTTTGTCGAGTATGCTCCTTATTTTGACCGCGACGGCATCTACTCGAGTCCGGTGGGTGATTATCCCGACAATGCCGAACGCTTTGCTTTGTTCTGCCGTGCGGTGCTGGAAGCATCGAAAGTTATCGGTGTTCCAGACATTTTTCACTGCCATGACTGGCAGGCTGCGCTAATTCCAGTATTTCTTCGTTCGCAATACGCGGAAGATCCGGCGCTGCAAGATGTCGCTACCGTATTCACCATCCACAATATGGGTTACCAGGGCGTCTTTCCTCCCGAGACTTTACCGCTGATTGGATTGCCCTGGGATTTGCTTGCGATTTCGAAACTGGAATTTTTCGGGAATGTGAACTTCCTCAAAGGTGGATTGATCTTTTCCGATATCGTCACCACTGTTAGCCGGCGTTACGCACAGGAAATTCAAACCGCCGAATATGGTTTCAGCCTGGAAGGTGTTTTGCACGATCGTTCATCCACGGTTGTGGGAATTCTCAATGGCGCGGACTACGAACAATGGAATCCCGCGACAGATCCCTTGATTGCGAAAAACTATTCGGCAAAGGATTTAAGTGGCAAGGAAAAGTGTCGCGTTGATCTGCTTAAAGCATTTGGTTTTACCGATAAAGATACCGGAAGCCCCATCCTCGGAATTGTTTCACGTTTTGCCGGACAGAAGGGGTTCGACCTATTCGCGCAAATCATAGACCGGCTCGTGCAGGAAGATATGAAACTCGTTGTTCTTGGAAGCGGCGAAAAACGGTATGAGGAGATGTTTTTACGCATCCAAAAACACTTTCCTGCTAAAGTCCTCGTCAAGATTGCCTACGACAACGCTCTTGCCCATAAAGTTGAAGCGGGCAGCGATATGTTTCTGATGCCTTCGCGTTACGAACCCTGCGGCTTGAACCAAATGTACAGCTTGAAATATGGGACCGTACCGATCGTTCGCGCGACTGGCGGCCTAGACGATACTGTGGATTCCTGGGATGCTCGACACGGCAAGGGAACCGGCTTCAAATTTGCAGACTACAACGGAGAATCGTTGCTGCTGGCCATCAAGCACGCTTTACACGCCTTCCGGGATAAAGCAGCCTGGCAAACTATTATGCGCAATGGCATGAAAAAAGACTTTTCCTGGGAAAAGTCTGCCAAAGAATACGTTCGCGTTTATGAACGCGCCCGGCAGACGCGAGGCCTTATCGTGCCCGAAGTGGTCTAAGCAGCTTAGAGTTAGGATTGAGCATTACTGGGTTTCAGCCATGAGCGCCTTTCCCCGCACAATCTTCCACGTGGATATGGATGCGTTTTTCGTGTCCGTGGAAGAGCTATTTGATTCCTCCCTCAAGGGAAAAGCTGTTGTTGTTGGTGGCCAGCGCGGCGAAAGAGGCGTTGTTGCTGCCGCTTCGTACGAAGCGCGAAAGTTCGGTGTTCATTCCGCCATGCCGCTACGCACAGCGGAAAAGCTATGCCCGCATGCCATTTTCGTGAATGGTCATCGTGAACGATATATCGAGTATTCCCAAGCCGTTCACCGAATTCTCACTTCGTTCTCACCTGCGGTGGAAATGGCTTCGATTGATGAGGCCTACATTGACATGACAGGGACCGAGCGGTTGCACGGCCCGCCCCTGCGCGCAGCTGATGCTTTGCATGGCCGCATCAAGAGCGAAACAAAACTAAATTGTTCCATCGGTATTGGCGGTTCGCGTTTGATGGCGAAAATTTCCTCTGCCAAGGCCAAACCACATGGACTGCTTTGGGCGATCGCGGGTCACGAGAAAACTTTTCTTGCGCCTTTGGATGTGCGTGATATTCCGGGAGTGGGGAAAGTGACAGAAAAGAATTTGCAAAATTTCGGGATTCGCTACATCGGCGATTTTTCCCGCTACGACGAGGCCTTTCTGGAAGAGCACTTCGGCAAATGGGGGCTGGCGTTAGCAGGAAAATCCCGCGGCGAAGATGCCGGCGGTTGGTTTGATTCAGAGGTCGGCGCGGATTCTGAGCCGAAATCCATAAGCCATGAACATACCTACAACCAGGACACCGCGGATGTCGCAAAAATCGAAGCTACGCTGATGCGGCTTTCGGAGATGGTCGGCCGACGCTTGCGAGAGGCCGATCTATCGGCACGGACCATCCAACTCAAGCTGCGCTACAAAGATTTTACGACCATTACCAGGGCGCAGACACTCCCTGCGGCCACTCAGCTGGATACTGAAATCTTTGAGCAGATCCGCAGGCTATTTCACAAGAACTGGCGAAAATTTTCTGAAGTGCGTCTGCTTGGAGTGCAGGCGGCGGCGTTCGACGAAGATAACGCACAAGCTGATCTTTTGGATCAAGGCAGGCGTCAGCGTTGGCGGAACGCCATGCTGGCGGTGGATCGCATGCGCGATAAGTTTGGGGAATCCAGCGTATCCCTGGCCGCTGGCATAAAAGGCGGATTCCGTGAGCGAACTCACGAAAACCCAGTGGAGTTACGCAGTACATTCGGCGACAAAGACAAAAAGTAAAGCCTGTTAAAACAGCGTCAAAAACACAAAGTCCGGAGCGAATAAATCTTGCTCCGGCTCTGCTTTCTGCACCTTGATGAGGCGGACTCTCGTCCGCCTGCGAAGTGATCAATTAGTTTGTTGGTGAATTATTGGCTGCCGTGGTTGCGCCGTTCACGCTGTCGGTTGCATTCAACCGCGATAGATGCGGGAAGAAAGGTGTGACTTCCAGCGGCATCTTATCGCGAGCGGAAACGATGGATACTGGTGCCGACTTAATCATCTCAACGCGGTCATCCCAAGGGTTCATCTTCACGCGGCCACCCAGCGGCAAAGCAGCGATCTGATTCAGTTTGGTTGGGTCGAGCGCAGGCCCTTGATTTAACAAGTCCGCAAAGCGCACCAACTTGCCTCCTTGATCTACAAACGGATTGCCCAAGTGAGGCGTGAGCAGGGCGGAAATAGCTGTTGATCTCGCTTGCAACTGCTTTAGGAAAAGTTCCGCTGTGTCCAGTTTCTGGCTGTAAGGCGAGTTTTTGATGAGCTCGATGGATTTCTTCTCGGCTGCTGTTTCCTCATCAGGATTGTGGCGGAAGCCGAGGTTCTGATAAGTGGATTCATCCGAGAACAGCAAGCGGTCGTTGAATGCATAGCGGCTGCCCAGGTTGTGTCCCAGAACGATGTGCGCCAGTTCATGCGAAAGCACCATACCCAGGCTGGCTTCATCGGGAAGAACATCGATCAAGCCACGGCTAATAATGATGGTGTTGCCTACGCTGAACGTTTCGAGCGGGGTCGTTAGCATAACGCGGGCACGAACCGGGCGAGGCAGATCAATATTATTTGTGACTTCGAGATTATTGATAACGGTTGCCAGAATCTTATCGAGATCGCCTTCGGGAGCCAGCAGACCTGATTCCTGTAAGCGCGCGATCACGTTGTCTTCGGCCTGTTGCTGCCATTCACGTTGCGCTTCGAGCGGGGTAGCGTCCTGCGCGGCTGTGCTTTCATCTTTTACAGAATCAACTTTGATTTGCGAAAGTTCGTCTTCTTTTTCTTCTTTGTTTACGTTATAGCCCCAGATGCGGGATTGCGCTTTAAACGCCATTTTGTCTTTCGCGCCATAGCTGAAGTCGCCTTCTTCGCTGTAAATGTAAGAAGGTACCCAATAACCGGAGACCAGATTCAGGCGCCAGCTATCCATGTGGAAAAAGAGCGCACGCGCAGAGCGTTCGGAATAAGTTCCGTTCAGCCGGACGATATTGTAATCCTGATCCTCGACCCAGATACGCCCGAGGAAGCGGCCACGGCCAGTGCCTTTCTTAGGGGTAACGTCGAATACGATACAACGAACATCGCCCAGAAAATCACGTCGAACATATTTGAAGTCATAATGCTGGCGGTCGAAATCCCAGCGGTCGGCATAGACCATCCAGGAAAATCCCATAGGGCGGTATTCGAACTTGAACAGCTTGGTGACGCCACCCATCAATGTGCTTTGCAGGCTCGACTGCTTGGCGAGGTAATCGCGGCGATCCACCGTTTCGCCCATATCCATACGGCCGAGAAAGTAGTGGTCTTCTGCCGGAACGGAGCCGAGATCCTTATCTGGCTTCAAGTTCTGCAAATAGGTCTCAACCAGCGGCGTGCGGTCCTTCAGAAAGGCCATAAGCGCGTGCTCGCGGGCAATGGCGCGATCCACAACCTCATCCATCGTGCGCGGCGGCGTGAGTTGGGCGCTGGGAACTTGGGGTGCGGCTGAGGTTTTAGTGGCAGCCTGCTGCACGGGAGCGGCATTCGTCGTCTGCGCAGCATCCTGCGTGCTTGCCTGAGGCGTTGCTTGAGCGGTGGTTTGTGTGTTTTGCGCAGATGCTGATAATGAAATCAGCAGGCTGGCTGCGAAAATGTAATTCCAGTGACGCATAACCGAATCCTCTTTCCCCAAAAAGAAATCTTTTCCCAGAAACAACCACTACATCGCCAATTGAAAAACTACGTGCACGATCGAAGTCGAATCCACAGCCAATCCGCTGCGCAAAGCCGGCTTGAATTTGATCTTGTTCGTAGCGGCGACAGCAGCTTCGTCAAGACCATGGCCAAGCCCGCGCACTACACGATTTACTTGCAATTTGCCATCCGCCCCGAAAGAAACTTCCAGCAAGACTTCGCCTTGCAACTGCAATTGCTTTGCCTCATCGGTGTACACCGGATTCGGCTTGTAAAGAATTTCGACCGGTGTCGTTGCGGGGCCGTTATCCAGTGCGCGCGGCTTGTTCGCAGCCGCGACTTCGGTGGACCCGAACGCTGAAGATTGCACGTGCCCAGTCGTTCCGTTACCCTGCTGTGCGATGCCGCTGCCGAAGCCGGCGCTGGCAATCGTTCCTTTCAAACCTTTGGTGCCGCCCGTTCCATTGCCGTTGCCCGCGCCCTGTGGCAGATCAAAAGCGCCTGTGCTTGCTGCGACCAGATGGGCAGTCTTGCCGTCCGATTTAATTCCGTTCGGATCGCCGAATCCGCCCGTTTGAACCTTTTGTATGGGCGCATTGAGCGTTGGAGAAGATGCGCCGCCAAAGTCCCCTGTATGCACTGCCTGAATGGGCTTCGACGTAGATACGTCTTTAAGTACGGGCGGCGTAAAATTCGACGCAATTTTTGGCGGCTCAATCTCGGGGGCCGGTGGTTTTTGCACGTGCACTTCCGGAGGGACGACCAGCTTGGGAGCGTCAAAATGCGGAGGCGGAGGCAGCGGTTTTACTTTGATCTTCGGCTGCTGGACTTCAACCGGTTTCGGTTCAACATCCGGACGTGCAATCAGCTCCGTAACCATATAGTTGCGGGCGAGCTGCATGTGCTGCGGGAAGAGCAATCCGAAGCTTAGGAGCAGTAGCAGCAACAAGGCTACAAAGCCATAACTGCCGGCAAATGCGCGCCAGTTCAGCTTGCGCTCGGGGAGAAGTCCTAAATTGTACTCGGCAGGCGTAGCCATCCCTTTCAACGCTCCAAACTTTTATGCCCGGCCTGGGGGATTGCGCGGGAAACTCAAGGTTTAAAGTACGGTACGAGTAATCATGAGTAAAATGTCCCCCGCCCTTGTCCTCAAGTAACTGTGACCCTTCCTAATTCAGTAACACACCCAAAACAGGAAGGATTGGGGCCTTTTTAGTCGTTAGTACATGCGCTGCCGGGAAAAACCGTAAAAAACCGGTATCCCAGCCAAAATCACAAGCACGCCATACGCAGAATTGGGGAGGTTATCGGTAAATGTGAACCATAAAAGCACGGAGGAGGCCAGCACAAACAGGAGAGGAACCACAGGATAAGCCCAAACACGGTAAGGACGCAATAGCCCAGGTTGGCGATACCGGAAAACAAACACCGTACTGCCCGCAATCATGTAGAAGAGCCATTCTGCGAAAATCGCCAGCGAGAAAAACTGGCGGAAGCTGCCGCCAAGCAGGAGCAAAATAATCGCGAGAATCGCTTGCACAAAAATGGCAACTGACGGCGTGCGAAATTTTGGATGCACCTCGCCAAGCGCAGAAAAGAAATAGCCATCTCGCGCAACCGCATAGGGAACGCGCGCGCCGCTCATGATAGTGCCATTCAGCGTGGCTAGCATGGATATGGCCATACCGATGGATACGATGCTTCCTCCAAACCGCCCAAGAACAAGTGTCATAGCGTCTGATGCAGGACGGGGCGATGCTGCAATAGCAGCGGCCGGCATCACATATTGCACGGCGGCATTGACCAGCATGTAGAGTGCCCCAACAGCAGCCACTCCGGCGATTAACGCAATCGGTATATTTCGTTCTGGTCTGCGGATTTCACCCGCAACCATATTGAGATCATTCCAGCCATCGTAAGCCCATAAGGCGGCAACCAACGCCGCCATGAAACCAACCATTCCGCCTTTTGCCGCTGCAAAGCTGCTGGCGAAGTTTGACCACGAACCCGAGGAATAAGTAAATCCAAGAACAACAATGCCGAGAATGACGGCCACTTTGAGTACGGTGAACACAACTTGAAATTCACCCGCTTTTTTCACGCCAAGATAGTTAATGACGGAAATCGCAATGGTGGCTGTGATTGCGAGTAGTTGTCCGTAGGTGAAGGGAAGACCTGTGCCCAGACGATTCGATAAAAAAGAAAGCGCTGGAAATGTTTCCAAAATGCGGACCAGCCCAGTTGTAATCGTTGCGATCGAGGCAGGTTTGGCAATGACGAACCACGTCCATGCATACAGAAATCCGGCAAGGGGCCCATAACCGTCGCGGACATAAACGTACTCGCCACCCGCTTGCGGCTTCATCGCGCCGAGCTCGGCGTAGGTAAGCGCGCCGAAAAAAGATAACAGCCCGCCCACAACCCACGCCAGATAGACCAGACGGGCCGAACCCACAGCCTGCATCATCTCCGTGGGAACGAGGAAAATTCCGCTGCCGATAATCGTTCCGATCACAACGGCAATCGCATGGCGAACGCCTAGATCGCGGGAGAGTTCTGGCTGCGCGGGCATATTGGAACTGCGAGTATAAACGCTATGTGGGTCGTTCACATATTCCCGGCGGAAGATGGATATAATCTTGAGTTCTCGCGAACAAGATTCTCGCAAACAAAAACTCCAGGGAGCGTCATGAAAATTGTTCTCCTTCTAATCGCACTTGCGTTGCCAATGTTGCTATTGGCGCAAACATCGCCCGGCGTGCAGCCTGCAAATGGAACCAGCGCTGAGTGGAACAAATTAGTAGATAAATTTTTTGACGCGTATTTCAAATTTAATCCGACGCAGGGAACCTTGTCAGGATTTCATCAATATGACCCGGAATTCGAGGACTATTCTCGCCGAAGCGTGGAAGAGCAAATAACGTTTGCCCAAAGCTTTTTAACTCAACTGGATAAATTCAACAGCAAACGTCTCCCATTGGAGGAGCGTCAGGATTATGAATTGGTCGTAAACAATTTGAAATCCACGTTGCTGGAATTGCAGGAAATTCGCGGTTGGGAGAAAAATCCCGATCAATATTCAAGCGGGCTGACGCAAAGTGCATTTTCCATCATGTCGCGCAAGTTTGCCCCACCGGAACAACGATTGCGCTCCCTGATTGAGCGTGAGAAGAAGATGCCTGCGGCGCTGGCGGCGGGAAAAGTGAATCTCAAGAATCCTCCTCGCGTATTTACCGAAGTCGCCATTCAGCAGTTAGATGGCAATATCAGCTTCTTCCAGAACGACGTTCCTTCGGCCTTTAGCGACGTCAAAGATGCCAACCTGCTGGCAGAGTTTCACAGCAGCAATCAAGCCGTCATCACCGCGTTACAGGATTATGGCAATTTTCTGAAGAAAGATTTGTTGCCGCTTTCGAAGGGTGATTTCCGCATCGGCGCGGAGAACTACCGTAAGAAACTGCTTTACAACGAAATGGTGGATGTCCCGATTGATCATCTTTTGCAGATTGGCTACGACGATTTGCATCGTAACCAGGAGTGGTTCAAGAAAGTTGCGGCACAAGTGGACTCCAGGAAAACTCCGGAGCAAATCCGCGAAGAACTGGAAAAAGACCACCCCGATCCAGGCAAACTATTGCAAGCATTTCGCGACGACCTCGGTGGTATCCGGCAATATTTGATTGATAAGCACATCGTGACCGTTCCGTCGCCAGTTCCACCCATCGTGCAGGAAACACCGCCCTTTGCCCGCGCTTTAACCTTCGCCTCGATGGACACGCCCGGCCCCTATGAAAAAGTCGCCACCGAAGCGTTCTTTAACGTGACTCTTCCCGAGTCGGATTGGTCAAAAGACAAAGTGGAATCATTCATGGGGCAATTCAATCGCTCCACCATGATTGCGGTTGCCGTGCATGAAGTCTATCCCGGTCACTACGTACAATTCCTCTGGGTCCCTTCCGCACCATCGAAAGTCCGCAAGCTTCTCGGTTGCGGTTCCAATGCCGAGGGCTGGGCCCATTACAGTGAGCAAATGATGCTGGATGAAGGCTACGGCAACAATGATCCCATGCTGCGCCTCGGCCAGTTGATGGATGCTTTACTGCGCGATGCACGTTACATTGCCGGCATTTCCATGCACACTGGGCGGATGAGCTTCGACGAAGCCATCCAATTCTTCCAGAAAGAGGGATATCAAACCTCAGCCGTCGCGGAAGTCGAAACCAAGCGTGGAACCAGCGATCCAACCTATCTTGTGTACACGCTGGGAAAGCTGGAAATTATGAAGTTACGCGCCGACTACCAGAAAAAAATGGGGGACAAGTTCAATCTCGAAGATTTCCACAATACATTTTTGAAACAAGGCTTTCCGCCGGTGAAGGTTGTGCGCGAAACCATGTTGGGCGATACAAGTCCAACATTATGATTGAGTTTCAGCGCGTGTGCTTTCCGGCAATCCAAAGTATCTGTTCTTTTCCTGCCGAAAGAGCCTGAACTTTCGCGCTTGGCTTGCTCTTTTCCCATTGTGGTAAAACTACGCAGTGGCCATCTATCTAGGAATTGACGGCGGCGGCAGCAAGACTTCCTGTTGGATCGGGGATGAAAACTCCGTGATCGGGCAGGGACGTGCGGAAGGCAGCAATATTATCCGCGTGGGCGAAGCGAAAGCGCGGCAGGCATTGCTCCGTGCCATTGAGCTCGCGTGCAACGACGCAAAAATCATTCCCGACGAAATTAATCATACTTGCGTGGGCCTTGCAGGCGCAGCCCGCCCGGAAGTTAGCGCCGCTGTGCGCCGCATCCTTGGGGAAGTTCTGAATTCACGTCTGGATGTCGTCGGCGATATGGTAATTGCCCTGGAAGCGGCATTTGGCGGTGAGCCCGGCGTAGTGGTTATCGCTGGTACCGGTTCCATCGCCTATGGCCGCGATGCCCACGACCAAACCGTGCGTGTAGGCGGTTGGGGGCCAGTAGTATCCGATGAAGGTTCGGCATATTGGATCGGAAAAGCCGCCGTGGCCGCGGCATTGCGCGGCTTTGACGAAGGCCAGCAAACGTTATTGCTGGACGCGGTCATGAAGCCCTGGCAGGTGGAAACGCACGCGCAGATCGTGATGACGGCCAATGCTTCTCCCGCGCCTGATTTCGCCGGACTTTGCACCGCTGTGTGTTTGGCCGCTGACTTGGGAGATGGCACAGCTCGCCGCGTTCTTGCTCGCGCCGGAGAAGAGCTTGGTGCGCTCGGCAAAATCGTTGTGCGCCGCTTATTTGACGGCAAAAGCAACGTGCAAATCGGTATGGCGGGAAGTGTTTTCGTTCACAGCCACATCGTGCGGGAGGCTTTCCGTGATACCGTCAAAGATGCTTATCCCGATGCGAACATTCAAGCTGCCGTTGCCGAACCGGTCAGTGGGGCGCTGGCATTAGCCCGCAAAAATGCGCAGCGAAAGTCGGGCAAAGGCGCTGCAAGGTAATTTAACGATTTCATCGTATCGGCATGGTTTTCTGTGAGCGAAATTTCAGAAGTTGATCAATCCAAGACCGAGAAGCCGCGGTCAGACTCAAGCTCTGAAGCGTTAACCGTTACCGAAGAAATTGTCCTTAATCAATTAAAAACAAGAGATTTACCATCCGGTGTTATTGAGGGTCTCTGCCGCGACCACCGTTCGCTATTGGCTAAAAGCCGCAAGGTGCGCGTCTCGGTAGTTGGGCATCCCGGAACGCCGCGTCATCTCTCTCTGCCCATGCTTCGGCAGTTATTCACCTTTGATCTTATGCAAGTTGCACTGATGCCATCGGTTGCCGCCGACCTTCGCATAGCCGCAGAAGAAACGCTAATCAACCGATTGGAAACTATTTCCATCGGCGAGAGAACCACGCTGGCCAAACGTGCCTCTGGGCGCGTAGCCGGCACGCTATTGTTAGACGCAGATGTGCGCGTAATGCGTGCTGCGCTGGAAAATCCGCGTGTGACTGAAGCAATCGTCGTCAAGTCGCTGATGAATTCCCGTTCGACCGCGATACTGATTGAAGCCGTGAGTAAGCACTTCAAGTGGCATACGCGCCGGGAGATTCAGATTGCCCTTCTACAAAACCCTAGAACTCCCATCGAACAAGCATTACGTCTGGCACGTTCGTTGCCTGCGCAGGTGGTAAGTGATCTATTGGCTGCGGGGCGGTTGCCCGGAGCGTTAAAAGCCCGGATCCGTGCCGAGGCCGAATAGCCTTCGTATTTATTCGTTCTCAGTGAGAGAAACTTTGCTAGGTGACGAAACCTTGAAATTGTAAGTCCACTGTCCGCGCAAATTCAGCAAGAACGAATGTTTTCCATCCGGCGAGACGAAACGATGCACGCCGGAAGGCACTTCCATGGTCAAAGAATTTCCATGCGTGAGGTCACCCATTCCGCGGCCGTCCATGCTCATCGCCAGGTCAGTCGTACTTGAATTGACCACAATAACTTTGGCCATTCCAGATAGCGTCTGAATGGATGAGGCATTCACGGTGAGATCCGTAGATTCAGAAACCACGCTTGTGCCTTGAACGAATGTGACGCTAATCATGCTCTGTCCTGCGGAAAGCGCCGTTGCCAGGCCAGTGCTGACTGTGGAGACCGAAGTCACGCTGGAAGCCCATGAGGCCGTATCGGTGACGTCCTGGTTGGGCGTTCCATTGCTATACGTAGCCATGGCTGTGAATTGAACCGAATTGCCGACAGTTGTCGTGGGACTGGTAGGGGTGAGGTTGATGCCTGACAGACCACTGCCTGAGTTGCTGCTGCCGCCGCAACTGGGAATGATGCAGCAGAGAATCGTAATCGCGATGATGCTTATTGTTTTTTGCGCATTCATAGATTTCCTCGCACTTGAAGTAAGCAGCCAGTTCTCAATTACTTGTGGATTAACTTTAAGTCCTTATTTATAGCGCACCATTTTACACGGTCGAGCAATGCTGGGATGGACGAAACGACGGCAGGTTACAATGAATTTATGAGCGATGAAGGAAAATCTTCGCAACCAGCAAGTTCTTCCCACGAGCCTGTGGTAGGCCACGTTTCTGGAGCCCACCAGCTTTTAACATCATTAAAAGAGAAAATTGGAGAACATCCTGAACTGGCAGAGGCCATCACCGAGCTCGAGATGGCTTTGAGCATTTTAACGGTGAAAACCGGTGGATTACTGTAATCGCAGTTAGTGGACCTGTGCGATTCCTTGCACCGGCATTGTTTGCATGGCAGGCGCCACAAGATCGCTGACCGAACTTGAAGCGTAATCGAGCATTCTTCCCGGCAAGATTCCCAAGTACATCGTAGCGAAAAGGCTCAGCGCGAGCGCCATTCCCAGGGCGAACGGCACTGGGGCCACTGGAGAGTCGTCGCGTTCCTCGCGCATGTACATCACCACTATAATTCGCAGATAGTAATACGCCGCGATGGCGCTGTTCAGGAAGCCGATCACAGTCAGCCCGACCAGGTTCGCTTTGATTGCCGCGCTGAAGACGTAGAACTTGGCAAAGAAGCCGGCCGTCATGGGAATCCCAATCAGCGACAGCAGAAACAAAGTCAGGGTAGCGGCGAGAAGCGGCGAACGTTTGCCCAGCCCGGCATAGTCTTCCATGGTCACACGCCGTTCACCGGCGCCGCCAAAGTGGCTTACGACTGCAAATGCCCCGATGTTGGTGAAAGCGTATGCGGCCGTGTAGAACATCGCCGCGGGTATGCCATTTTCCGGCAAAGCAGCGAAGGCAACCAGCAAATATCCGGCATGTGCAATCGAGGAATAAGCCAACAGGCGCTTGACGTTGTCCTGCACTAGAGCGCCAATATTGCCCAGTGTCATGGATAGCGCGGCTGTCACCCAGATCAACCAAATTCTGCCAGGCGCATTGGCTTCAAACAGGACGCGCAGCAAAACGGCAAAGACAGCGGCCTTTGGCGCTGTGGACATGAACGCCACAACGGGAGAAGGCGCTCCTTCGTATACGTCAGGCGTCCAAATATGGAAGGGTGCGGCAGCTACTTTGAATCCGAGTCCTACAAACATGAACGCGATTGCCATATACGCGAGCACAGGAATGTGCCCCGATCGCAACACGTTGCCGATCGCATCAATCGTTGTGGAACCAGTTGCTCCGAACATCAAAGCGACGCCGTAAAGGAAAAAACCGGTCGCGAAGGACCCGAGCAGGAAATATTTGACCGAAGATTCTGCGCTGATGGCGGCCCGACGCCGGAATCCGGCGAGCACGTAAGTCGAGATGGAGGAAATTTCAAGCGCGATAAAGACCAGCACAAGTTCCACCGCGGAGGACATCAACATCATGCCGCAAGCGCCGAACAAGATAAGTCCGTAATATTCTCCACCGCGAATTTCCTGCACGGACATGTATTCATAAGACATGAGGATAACGATGGCAGTGATGGAAGCGATGAGGAAATGGAAAAATATGCTGAAAGAATCCACCCGCACCATGTTCCAAAAGCCGAGGCCGGGAGACTGGGACTGCATCCAGGTCGCTATGATGGCAACAAGAGAACCTACCAGCGCCAGCGCACCTGAAAGACTGCGGCTGCGGCGGTCATCCAGCAACGGATCAATCAGCATGATGATCATGCCGAAAACCGAGAGAACAAGTTCAGGCAAAATGCGAACGTAGTCGGCAGCGTGTGGAATGATCTGTATCGGGTTCACTGGCCTACCACCTTGCTAGCGAATTGTCCGGCAAAATTAACGTACGGCGTGAGCGCCGCATGCACCGCGGGGTCAATCGCATTGAGCCAGAGCAACGGCGCAACTCCCATAATCAGTGCGACAATACACGCCGGCCACAGCGCCAGTTGCTCGCGGAAATTCATATCGGGCAGCGTCGCGTTCACTTTGTGTTTAATCTGACCGAAAAACACGCGCTGATACATCCAGAGCAGATAGCAGGCGCTCCAAATCACGCCTGTAGCGCCAAGGATGCCGTAAATGGGCCGCGCTTGAAATGCGCCGCTGAGCACCAGAAATTCGCCGACGAAGCCGTTGAGCAATGGCAGGCCAACTGAGGCGAGCATCACGAAACAGAAGAATGTGGAATAGATCGGCATGGACGTAGCCAATCCGCCGTATTCGGAAATTTCGTAAGTGTGGCGGCGTTCATAGAGAATGCCAGCCAGCATAAACAATCCGCCGGTGGAGATGCCGTGCGCAAGCATGACGTAAGTTGCGCCGTCGAGCCCCGCCTGCGTGAAGCTGAAAATGCCGAGGACCACAAAGCCGAGGTGGCTGATCGAGGAATACGCGATCAGCTTCTTCATATTGGGTTGCACCATCGCTACCAGCGCACCATAGATAATGCCGATGAGAGCGAGCACCATGATCCAGGGGGCATTGGCGCGCGCCTGCTCGGGGAATAAACCTAGATTAAAGCGCAACAGGCCGTACGTGCCCATCTTCAGAAGAACGCCAGCCAGTAGGACAGAACCAGCCGTTGGGGCTTCTACGTGGGCATCCGGCAACCAGGTGTGGAACGGAAAGAGCGGAACTTTGACGGCAAAGGCGATGAAGAAACCAAGAAACAGCCAGAGTGAAGCCGATGAGAAGTCTGCGACCTGTCCGCTTCGGGCCGCATTCTGGATTGTGACGAAATCGAAGCTGCCCACGCGGGCATAGAGCCATAGAATCGCAGCCAGCATGAAAACTGACGCAATCATCGTGTACAGGAAGAATTTGACCGCAGCATAAACTTTGCGTCCGTGGCCGTACATGCCGATGAGCAACGCCATCGGAATCAGCGTGGCTTCCCAGAAGAAGTAGAACGCGAACAGATCAAGCGTGACAAACACGCCGATCATCGCCGTTTCCAGAATCAGCAGCAGGATAAAGAATTCTTTTACCCGGTCATGGATCGAATGCCACGAAATCAGCACGCAGAGCGGTGTGAGGAACGTTGTCAGCACCACCAGCCAGAGCGAGATGCCGTCAATCCCCAGGTGATAGTGAATGTTGGGATGCGGAATCCAAACGCGGTCAATCTCGTATTGAAACCCGGCAAGATTGCGATGAAAGTGCGCCAGCAAATGAAGCGACAAAAAGAAATCAATGAGCGAGATGGCGAGTGCAAATACCCGGATGTCGCGATCGCGACGCGGAAAGATCGTCAGAAGCAACGCCCCGGCAAGAGGAACGAAAGTGACCAGCGTTAAAATCATGGGATTTAAGGCGTTCATATTCACCGCGTTCCCACCGCCATCCAAGTCATGAAAACAATAATGCAAGCTGCGCCTGCGGCCACCCATCCCGCATAAGAACGAATGTTGCCGGATTGCATATGCCGCATCGTGTCGGAAACCTCGCGAGCGCCTTCCGCCGAGCCATCCAGCGTCGCGTCTATCATGCCGCGATCAATTCCTTTCCAGAAGACTACGGTTGAAATCGCGATCAAAGGCTTGACGATGATGGCAGCATAGATTTCATCCACGTAATACTTGTGCAGAACCGTGTGGTAGAGACCGTTGAGCTTTAGTGCTATTTCCGCCGGCAGTTCGGGACGGCGATAGTACAACTGCCAGGCCAGCAGAAAGCCGAGCACGCCTACGCCAACGGAAATTTCGGTGAAGAGAAGCTCAGTGCTCTTTCCGGCCTCTTCATTTTTCGGTTCGGCGGACATGGAAGGCGCGTCAAAGCTGTCGGCGCTGATGGTTGCCGTGGAGTGAAAAACGGGCGCGAGGAAGTTTTCAAAGCGATTGCCAATGCCGACCCATCCGCCGACTACAGACAAAATCGCGAGAATAACCAAGGGAGCGAGCATGACCGCTGGGCTCTCATGAACTCCGCCGTGCCCGTGATTATCGTGGGAATCATGGCCGGGAGAACCATGACTATGCGAGCCGTGACCATGCTGTTCTCCGCGATATTCGCCGAAAAACGTCATGAACCACTGGCGGAACATGTAGAACGAAGTCAGGAATGCCGTCAGAATTCCGACCGCCCAATAAATCATGCTCACACGTGACGCCTGCCACAGAATTTCGTCCTTGCTGAAGAATCCAGCGAGCGGCGGAATTCCAGCGATGGCAAAAGTTCCCGCGGTCATCGTCCAGAACGTCCAGGGAATCTTAGTCCGTAGGCCGCCCATCTTGCGCATGTCCTGCTCGCCGCCCACTGCGTGGATTACCGAACCAGCAGCGAGAAATAGCAGGCCTTTGAAGAAGGCATGCGTCATTAAATGAAAAATTCCCGCCGAGAATGCTCCCACGCCGCAGCCAATGAACATGTAGCCGAGCTGCGATACCGTCGAATAAGCGAGAACTTTCTTAATGTCGGTCTGGGTAATGCCAATGGTTGCGGCGAAAAACGCGGTCAATGTTCCAATAATTGCCACGACGGTCATCGCAATCGGCGCGCGTTCGAAAATTACGTGGGAACGCGAAACCATATACACGCCCGCCGTGACCATGGTGGCCGCGTGAATCAAAGCAGAAACCGGCGTTGGGCCCTCCATCGCGTCGGGTAGCCAGACATATAGAGGAATCTGCGCCGATTTGCCGGCTGCGCCAACCATCAGCAAAATTCCGATCGCCGTGAGCAATCCAGCCGATGTTTCGATATGTAGAGGAGAGATGCTGCCTGCCAGGTCTGCGTAATTCAGTGAACCGAAGTGTTTAATCAGCAAGAAAAGTGCAATCAGGAACCCGAAATCACCCACGCGATTGACAATGAAAGCTTTCTTTCCCGCGGCTGCTGCCGAGTCTTTCAAAAAAAAGAAACCGATCAGCAAATACGATGCAAGGCCGACCCCTTCCCATCCGATGAACATCAGCAGATAGTTGCTGGCCAGAATCAGCGTCAGCATGAAAAACATGAACAGATTCAGGTAAGTGAAAAAGCGGTAGAAGCCGCCTTCCGTCCACATATAGCCCACAGAGTAAATGTGAATCAGGAAACCGACGCCCGTAACCACCATCAGCATAACTAATGAAAGCTGATCGAAGTAGAAGGCGAAATCCACCTGGAACGAGCCGGCCCGCATCCAAGGCGCGAGAGTTTCGATATAGGGCAAAGTCAGGGACGAGAATTGGCCCGCAACCCAGAGCGCCATGGCAAATGCTGCGCCGGAAAACAGTAGGGCGACCGTCGAAACGGCCTGGCGCGAAAAGCGCCTTCCGAAAAAGCCGTTGATAGCCGCGCCAGCCAGCGGCAGCAGCGGAATCAGCCAGAGATGCAAATGCGGCGTCATAGTTTGAGCAGGTTCACCTGATCTACGTTCAAAGTTTCACGGGTGCGATACACCGCGATGATGATGGCGAGGCCGACGGCCGCTTCAGCGGCAGCAACGACCATCACAAAGAAAACGAAAATTTGTCCGCTCAGCGCGTGCCATTGCGCTGCAAAAGCGACGAAGGAAAGGTTCACTCCGTTTAACATCAACTCGATCGACATGAAAATCGTGATGATGTTGCGCTTGATAAGAAACCCGGTCACGCCGCAGGCGAACAGAATGCCGCTCAAAATCAGGTAGTAGGAAAGCGGGACCATCAACCCTCCTTCTTTTCCGCTGACTGCGCATGGCTGGCGAGAACCACTGCGCCCATGATGGCAATCAGCACAAGAATGGATGTGACTTCAAAGGGAAGAAGGAAGTCATGAAATAAAAGCCAGCCGATGTCCTGCGGAGATCCGGGAAGAGAGCCGACCTCGACCTGGCCGGTGCCCGAATGTTTCAATAGAACCCAAGACATGAGTATGCCGCCCAGCAACATTCCCGGGACGCCAATCACCCATGCTATGCGGCTACCGCCGGAGCGGGCTTCCTCGCCCGCATTCAAAAGCATGATGACAAAAACAAACAGCACCATGATGGCGCCGGCATAAACTATCACCTGTACGGCCGCGACGAACTCCGCGCCTAGTAAAAGATACTCAGCAGCGAGCGCGCCCATCACCACGACCAGCGACAACGCGCTGTCAATGGGATGGTGCTGCAAGAGCAGGTTCACCGCTCCCGCCACGCAGACCGCTCCGAAAATCAGAAATAGGATCAGGTGCATATTCTGAGCTTCTAACAACTCATGCAATTCTTAATTAAGACCTAAGCGCGACAATCAATGCAGTAATGACCACGTTAGCAATCGCCACCGGCAAAAGAAACTTCCATCCGAAGGCCATGAGCTGGTCATAGCGGAAGCGCGGCAACGTACCGCGCACCCAAATGTAAATAAACATGAAAACAAATACTTTGGCGACGAACCAGAAAACCGGCAACAGAACCTGAAGGATATAAGGCCCGAAAATGGGTCCGCTCCATCCGCCGAGGAAGAGCAATGTTGCCAGGCAGCCGACGGTAACCATGTTGGCGTACTCCGCCATAAAGAACATGGCGAACTTCATCGCGCTATATTCCGTGTGATAGCCGGCGACGAGTTCAGTCTCCGCTTCCGGCAAGTCAAATGGAATGCGGTTCGTTTCCGCGTACGCGGCCATCAAGTAAACAAAAAACGCCACAAACTGGCCGCCATAGAAAATGTTCCACTTGGGAATGAATCCCCAGAAATGGCCGGATTGCGCTTGCACGATTTCTCGCAGGCTGAAGCTGCCGGAAAGAATCAATACGCCGACTAGCGAAAGCCCGAGCGAGATTTCGTAGCTGATCATCTGCGCGCTGGCGCGCAATCCGCCCAGCAGCGAATATTTGTTGTTCGACGACCAGCCTGAAAGAGCGATCCCGTAAACGCCAAGCGAAGTCACTCCCAAAATGACGAGCAGGCCAATGTTGACGTCAGTAATCTGCAACGGCGTATAGATCGTGTCGCCAATCGCCACCCAGTTGCCGAATGGAATGACGGCAATGGAAGTCAAAGCGAACATGACGGCAATCATCGGCGCGGCGATGTAGAGCGTCTTATGAACGTGAGGCGGCGTCAGGTCTTCTTTAAACAGAAACTTCACGCCATCCGCAGCCGGCTGCAATAAACCAAACGGACCGACACGCGTGGGGCCCCAGCGGTTTTGCATGTGGCCGACAACTTTGCGTTCCAGCCAGACCGTGTAGGCAACCGCGGTGAGCAAAATAAAGAACACCAGCGCGATCTTGACCAGCGAAACGAGAATGAAGAGTCCAACGCTCACGTTGCGAATGTCCTAACTTTTAGTCGGCAGCCACTTCTGCCGGTTGCGGGTTGCGATTTTCCATCACGGAATTCAAGGCGCGCGAGTAACGTCCCAGCGTGCCCGAACTAAATAAATTGTCATGCGCGGGAACAATCAGCGCGGGATCGTGCTTTGCGCCTGGCCCGCTTTGCGAAAGCTGTGTGTGCTCGTCATTGCCCGACAACAGATTCAGGCGTGATACGCGATATCCCGGCACAAGCCGTTGAATCTCATCAAAAATCGCCATCGGATCGAACGGGCTGAGCTTTGGTTCAAGATTATTGGCCTGGAGCCATACCGCATGACGGTCAGCCTCGCCGGATTGCGCTCCGCGCGATTGGCCCATGTCCGCGGTCTCGCCCCGTCCGAAAGGAACAAGATTGCGTACATCGTAACCCATGGCGTCCGCGATGCGGACGATCATTTCAAAATCCGATTTCGGCCCGTTGACTTCGCTGGCTTTTTTCACGATCTGTACGTCGCCGCAAGTGTTGGTGATCGTGCCCGTTTTCTCGTAAAGATTGGCGGCCGGTAAAACCACATCTGCAATCGTCGCAGTTTCAGTCAGGAACATGTCTTGCACCACTACAAATGTTCCCGCGAAAATCTGCGAGTCGAGATGAAACCGCGCCAGCGGATTCGAGCCAACCACGTAGAGCGCCTTCAATTTGCCAGATTTTGCATTCTCTGCCATTTGGGGCAGCGTCAGACCGCTCTTGGCTGCCGGATGATATCCCGGAAGCAAATCGGGATATAAACCCATGTCGGAAGCCCCGCGAGAGTTCGCGTAGTCAGCGAGAGCGATTACTTTTGCGCCAGAAATGCTCGAAGCTAAATGCGTTACAGCCGTTACGGCTGCGCCGCGAATCTCGGAACCAAAAATGATGACGAGGTTCTCCGTGTTTCGGAGTTGGTTGCGCAATGCAGCCCAGTTTTCGCGGCTGGCGGAAGCGGTGATTGCATTCAGGGCAGAATCATCTCCGGCAAGGAATGAAGCTGCGTTCAGTTCCGCACCTACAGGAATCTGTGTGAAGCTTGTTGCCTGACGGCGCAGTTTGATCGGCTCTGAATTGATAATGTGAAGCTTCGCGCCGTGGAGACGGACATTGTTGCGAATTTGCCAGGCAAGCAACGGATGCTGCTCGGTCGGATCGTTCCCAATCAGCAGAATCGCCGGTGCGTTGTACACATCGCGCATGCTGGCGGTGATTTCCTGTTTGCCGCTGAGTACTGCGGCCAGGGCAGGGAAGTCAGCGGTGCGATGGTGGTCAATGTTGTTGCTCTCGAGTACCGCGCGGGCAAACTTCTGGAGCAAATAATTTTCTTCGTTCGTGGTATGGGTTGAGCCAATTACACCGATGGCTGATCCGCCATCGCGCATGCGAACTTCATTCAGCTTTTTCCCTACCAGCTCAAACGCCTCTTCCCATGTCGAGGGTGTGAGCTTGCCGTTCTTGCGAATCAGGGGCTGGGTCAGGCGGTCTTCATGATTGGCAAAGTCAAAAGCGTAGCGGCCCTTCATGCACAAGAAGTCGTTGTTGATGCCGCTCTTGTCGCGATTGTCGCCGCGAACGATCTCCATGCCTTCGTCGGCACGTCGCACGCCCAAAGTCGTTTTGCAGCCGTCTGCGCAGTGAGCGCAAGTCGTCCCCACATGGTTCATCTCCCAGGGACGAGTCTTGTAGCGGTAAGCGCCGGAGGTGAGCGCGCCAACGGGGCAAATGTCAATGCACATGCCGCACTCTTCGCACTCCAAATGGTCTTCCTTGTTTGGCGCAATGATCGAGCTCACGCCGCGATTCTGCACACCGAGTGCCCAGACATCCATGCCTTCGCCACAGACACGCACACAGCGATAGCACAAGATGCAGCGCGGACGGTCGAAGAAAACCACCGGCGACCATTGCTGCTCGTCTTTGTGGTTCTTCGGCTCCATGTACTTCGATTCCGCTGCACCGTAGGAGAACGTCATGTCCTGCAACTCGCACTCGCCGCCTGCGTCGCAAACCGGGCAATCGAGCGGATGGTTTCCCAGCAGCAACTCGACCATGGCTTTACGTGCCTGTTTGATTTCTTCGTTGTCGGTTGCGACGACCATGCCCTCAGCCACGACCGTGGTGCAGGCCGTTTGCAGTTTGGGCATCTTCTCCACACGGACCAGACACATGCGGCACGCGCCCTGCAGAGACAGATTCGGGTAATAGCAGAACGAAGGAACTTCGATGCCAACGTTTTTGCAGGCATCAATCAGCAACGATCCTGCCGGAGCGGTGAGCTTCTTGCCATCCACCGTGAGGTTTACGAGTTTGGGTGCGTCAGCCATGAAATTACAGGACCGCCAATTCGCGGTTAATTTCTTCGGAGGCCTTCTCATACGGGCAAGGCTTGCCGTCCAGATGATCTTCAAATTCTTTTCGGAATTTCTTGACGAACGCCATCATCGGCATCGCCGCGGCGTCGCCAAGCGGACAAAACGTGCGGCCTAGCATGTTTTCCGACAAGTAATACATGTTATCAATGTCTTTTTTCAGCCCCGCGCCATTATGGAAACGAATTAGCGTCTTCTTGAGCCAGTCCGTGCCCTCGCGGCAGGGTATGCACCATCCGCAGCTTTCATGCTGGTAGAACTTGATGGTGCGAAGCGCGAACTTCACCATGCAAACCGTGTCATCAAGGACGACTACTCCTCCAGAACCCAGCATGGAGCCGGTTTTCGCTACGGAATCAAAATCCATCGCGACATCAATTTCTTCGGGAAGCAAAATCGGAGTGCTCGATCCGCCGGGGACGACCGCTTTTAACTTTCGTCCATTCGGAATGCCGCCTCCAACCTCATAGATCATCTTCTTGAGGTTGTAGCCCATGGGCAGTTCGTAAACGCCGGGCTTCTCTAAATCTCCGGCAAGACAAAACAAGCGCGTACCGCCATTTTTTGGAGGCCCAAGATTGGCATACCATTCCGCGCCACCAAGAAGAATGTGAGGGACGCTGGCCAAAGTTTCGGCGTTGTTAATAACAGTCGGCCCACCCCACAATCCGACCACAGCAGGGAATGGTGGACGAATGCGCGGGATGCCGCGTTTGCCTTCCAGAGATTCCATCAGCGCTGACTCTTCGCCGACTTCGTAAGCGCCGGCTCCGCCGTGCCAATAAATATCGAGATCTTTACCACTGCCGAAGATATTTTTGCCGGCAAACCCCTTGGCATAAACATCAGCAATGGCTTTCTGCATAATCTCCGACAGATAGCGATACTCGCCACGGATATAGATATAGCCCTTGGTCGCGCCTACCGCGAGCGCCGCGATCATCACACCTTCAATCACGGCATGGGGGTCGTGCTCAAAAATCAGGCGGTCTTTGCAGGTGCCCGGTTCGCTTTCATCGCCATTGCACAGAATGTATTTCGGCTTGCTCGCCTGCTTGGGCACGAACGACCACTTCAGCCCGGTGCTAAATCCTGCGCCGCCGCGACCGCGCAGACCGGAATTCTTGACCTCGTTAATGATGGCATCCGGCTCCATGGTCAACGCTTTACGCACAGCCTTGTAGCCGTCTAGCTCGATGTAACGGTCGATATTCGTCGCGCCTTTACCGAAGCGCTTCGAGACGACCCTTACCTCATCGGGATGGGAAACGAGATCTGCCATCTAAATTGCTTTCTTTCTGTAACTGTCGAGAACGGCATCCATCTTTCGTTCGTCCAAATTTTCGTGGAAGTCGTAGTTCACCTGAATCGCCGGCGCCCAACTGCATGCGCCAATGCACTCAACCTCCTCCAGCGAAAACAGTCCATCGGAAGTCGTGCCTTTATGTCCAATGCCGAGGCGATCCTTGCATTGCTCGAGTAATTCTTCTCCACCGCGGAGCATGCACGCGATATTGGTGCAAACCTGCACGTTATATTTCCCGCGTGGCTTCGTCGTCAGCATGGAGTAGTAGCTGATCACGTTGTTTACGTCGAGTTCGGTCAATTCCAGCCGCTGCGCGATCTCCGCAATCACTTCATCTGAGAGAAATCCAGCCTCATCCTGCGCGTAGAGCAGCGTCGGAACGAGTACAGAACGTTTCGTCGGATAATGCGTCAGCATTTCCGCGAAGCGCTTCTCGAATTGATCGGAAAATCTCATCGGTCAATTTCTCCGAGAACGATATCAATGGAACCAATCGCTGCCACCACATCCGCCAGCAATCTTCCTTCACACAATTTGGGCAAAGTTTGTAGGTTCGCCAGACACGCCGAACGCATGTGCACTCGATATGGCTTCGCCGATCCATCGCTGACCACGTAATAGCCCATCTCTCCGCGCGGCGATTCGACGGCCTGGTAAACCTCGCCCTCCGGTACCGCAAAGCCTTCGGTCACAATCTTGAAGTGGTAGATGAGCGCTTCCATCTGCGTCTTCATCTTCTCGCGATCTGGAAGCACAACTTTTGGCGCGTCGGCTTTTACTGGGCCTGAAGGCATGCCATCTAAAGCCTGTTGCACAATCCCAATGGATTCCCGCAACTCAGCCACACGGCACATATACCGCGCAAAAACGTCACCTTCGGTCGCAGTCGGCACTTTGAACTTGAAGTTTTCGTAACCCGTGTAGGGATTATCGCGCCGCAAATCAATATCCACGCCACTGCCGCGCAGGGTCGGCCCACTGGCGCCCAATGCTAAGGCATCTTCGGCGGTCATCTTCGCCACGCCCTTCGTACGCATCACCCAAATCGGATTTCCCGTCAGCAGATTTTCATATTCATCCACTTTCGAGGGGAACGTATTGGCGAACTTCCTCACGCGATCAAAGAAATCGAGTGGCGGCTCCAG
>JAJPHW010000090.1 GCA_021325035.1 Terriglobia bacterium | reverse complement strand
GCCCCAAAGTTGACCACCAGCCTTCCCGCGCGACCTCGAACCGCCTGGGAGCCCTTGCTGTCAAATTCAACGTCGCCATTGAACTCGGCGACCCGCAACTGATCTCCAGAACCGTCGGTAAGTAAATTCATCTGGGCAGCGCGCAAATGGTCCACACCTGGTCCACTTTGTCGTTCAAGGTTGACTGCACCTTCGGCATAAAGGCGTTCGACAGTGTTGTCGTCGCGCAAGAAAATCGAGGCTTTCTCAGCTGTCAGCCTGCGGTTCGCGCTCTGCACGCTGGGCGCGTCCAGCACAATCGTCCGCGAGTCTTTTCGGATGCTTCCCCGCGATGCTGTAATCGTCGCCTGATTGACCCCCGCGATGAGTATTCGCACCTGGGAATCCAGCGTCAATGCATTGTCTTTGGCCGTGTATGTGAATCCCTGCGCCGATCCCGAGCCTTGCGGCAACTGAAATTCGATCAATTTTTTCGTATAGGCGTTGCCGGTTTTCTGATTAAAAATCAGCCCGCTGGTTTTCAGATGAATGGCATTTTTCAACTGCCCGGGCGCAGCCTGATCGGGTTGGGTCGTTCCTGTGGGATTCGCGTTGAGATCAATCTGTACTTCGCCCTGCGCAACCGCATCTCCGGAGTGCGGATCATACTCAAAATCGCTGCCGTAAAGCTGATCAAAGCGGCTAGAGTCGCGGCCATAGACAGTTATCCGGACATCGTGCAATTCAGTCCGCCCGCCGTCTTTGAACTGAACTGCTTTGCTCGCTTCCATTTTGAACAGCGTCCGGCCCTGCTCGGACTTGGAAATGCTGAAGCCCTGTGCCGTCTGTTGAATTTCCAGGCCGATTTTTCCCGGAACCTGCTTGAGCGCGTTCTGCACTTTGTGCCGGGCATAGAAGTAAGTGCCGGCCACCAGCATAAGCAGCGCAGCCGCAGCCGCCACAATCCAGCGGCGCAGACGGGAGATTGATAGAGCCATCTAGGGCAAGTTTACTTGAGCGTAGGGGCAGGTGTCCTCACCTGGGCAGCGCAACTACGCAGTTAGACTTCGTCTATCTAAGTTCGCTATGACTTCTTGAAATCGCGCAAGGTCAACTCCAGCCCGCCGAAGTCAGGGTGGTCGTTGTGGTCAAGCGTGAAGGCGATGTCGAGAGTATCGCCGGGAAGCAATCCAGCTTCGTGAAAGCGCTCGGCCATCCGCCAGCCGAGAGCGGAATGAACAACACCATTTTTTCCACTGCCCAGTTTCAGCTTCACATGTTTTTCCTTCAGCACGCGCGGAACCGCCATCAATCGAACACCCGATGCCGCGAAAACCGGTTCAGGATTGCCCACACCAAAGGGTTGCAAACGTTCCAGCAGGTGGAACAGCCCGGGAGTAACTTGCTCCAGCGGCAACTCAGCGTCAAAGTGCAAAATCGGCTCGAAGTCAGTAAGCGTAAGCCGTTCTCGCGCATAGACATCCAGATGCTCACGCAAGGCCGGAATTTTATCCGAGGGCATGGAAAATCCAGCCGCATGAGCGTGCCCGCCAAAACGCGTAAACAGGCTCGCGCACGACTCCAGCGCATTGAGCAGATGAAACGCAGAAATTGATCGCCCCGATCCGTGTGCTTCTTCGCCATTCCGCGAAATTACCAACGCGGGACGCCCAAATAGTTCGACCACGCGCGTCGCTGTGATGCCAATCACTCCGCGATGCCAGCCATCACCGTCAATGACAACGCAATACGCATCTCGTAACGCGGGCTCTTCTTCCACCCGCGCTTTGATCGACTCCAGAATTTCTCGCTCCTCTTTTTGCCGCGCGCCATTCAACTGGTCGAGTTTGTTGGCAATGTCCTGGGCTTGCTGTGCATCTTTCGTGCTGAAAAGATCAATTACATCGCGGGCAACATCCATGCGGCCAGCAGCGTTAATGCGGGGTGCAATGCGAAACGCAACTTCTCCCGAAGTCAGCGGCCTCCCTCCAAGCTGCGAAACTTCCAGCAAAGCTTTTAATCCAGGATTGACCGCCTTTTGCAGCGCATCCAAACCGAGTTTGGCGAAGACGCGATTTTCTCCGGTAAGAGGAACCGCGTCAGCCACGGTCGCGATGGCCACAATTTTCAGGAATGACGCGAGTAATCTCGACTGGTCTTTATCCGGAATCCGCCGTTCCATCAGCGCCTGCGCCAATTTGAAAGCCACGCCCGCGCCGCACAAAGTTTTGCAAGGATACTCGCACTCCGGTTGGTTGGGATTCAATACTGCCAGCGCTCTCGGCATTCCATGAGGCCCCGGCAAATGATGGTCCGTAACGATAAGGTCTACGCCGAGACGATGCGCAGTTTCTGCTGCGGTAAAAGCGCGAATGCCCGTATCCACGCTGACTACAAGGCGAATTCCCTCCGCCGCAGCTTGTTCAATTCTGTCGCCGCGCAGGTCGTAGCCTTCTTTGATACGGTGAGGCACATGAAAATCCGCAACGCCGCCGCACAACTCAATTGCAGTTTTCAAAATGACGATGGCTGTGGTGCCATCCACGTCATAGTCGCCGTAAATTAAAACTGTTTCTTTGCGCTCGATGGCTGCATCAATGCGCTCGACCGCCGCTTTCATTCCAGTGAGCAGATAAGGCGAGTAAAGATGTGAAAGTGATGGTGATAGAAATTTCTGCGCCGATTCACCATCTTCGATCCCTCGCATCACCAGTAAGCGCGCCAGCGTAGCCTTCTGTGCCGGATCTTTGATTGGCGGCGTAACTCCGCCGAGCGCACTGGTGAGCGCACGCACCCTCTCTTCATCCGCGTTCTTGAGCAGCCATTTCATGTATGGAATAAAAATTGAGGATAGCAGTAAACCTACACTTCGCCGTCGGGCCCGGGCTCGTCTATATCCATATCAATGGGAATGCCCATTTCTTCGAACGCCTCGACGAGATGCTGATAGCGCATATACCACTCCGTAGTCGCTTCGAAAATCATCATGATGCCCTGATGCGCAAAACCGAGCTGCACGAATCCCGTTTTGCCGATGTAAGTGCGCAACCAGCGTGCTTCATCCACATCAATTTCTTCCGATCCGCCAAACTCGGAACTCGATAAGCGCTCGATGAGATCATCAATTTCCTCGCGCTGCAATCTCGTGGCTTCCATGGTCAAAAAGGGCGCGCCGGAGGCCTTCGCCAGCTCCACAAAATCTTTCCAGCTGTCAGGGTTCTTGTCGGATTTCCATAGCACGCTGGGCACAAATTCGTACTCCACTGTACCCGGAAAACGCTTCATGCCATGCCCTTCGATAAAGGCAACCATGTCATCGCGCAAGTTGGTCAAATCATCAGAGAAAAGTGTCATATCAAAATGATGCCACCATTCTATGCCTCATCCCAGGCCACATCTACGATGAGATGCTCCGCCCGAAGCTCGCAGAGCATGTGTTAGACTAATAATTTCGCGCAGGAACCCAGACTGAATCATGCTGCTTTCCAAAGAATATGTGGGCTATTTGGCCCGCGAAGTCACCAAAAAACTAATTGCCGCTGAGATGATCGAGACCAAGTCGGTGCCGGTGGTCACGGAAAAAGTCCACGCGGCCATTCTCGAAGAATTCTCCCTGGAAGACCGCATCAACGACGAAGTCCGCGTGATTCTCGAAGCCTATTCTGAAGAAATGCGCAAATCCGGCGCAAATTATCAAGAAATGTTCCGCAAAGTAAAAAGCGAACTGACCCGCAAATATAAGGCGGTCCTGTGAGAGTCAGCCGGGACAAAGTGAACAAAGTCGCCCACGTCCTTACCGACGCGCTCGCGGACATGAGCGAAGTGGATTTCGTGGAAGATCGTAATACCATCCGCCTGGAAGCCCGCAAAATTCTCGAAGACCTTCTCAATCAGGAGGAAAAGATCGACCAGGCCGCTCGGCAAATGATTGAGAACCAGAAGAAAACCATTCTCGAAGGCAGCCAGGAGTGGGACATCCTCTACCGCAAGTACTACAACGATCAGGTCAAGAAGCTCGGCATCTAGTCACGCTCAAGTTCACAAAAAAGCCCCGCGCATGCGGGGCTTTTCCATTTCCGGCCAACGACTTATGCGGCAAGCTTGCGGTCTTTCGTAATCGTCTGAATCCGCTTCTTATACTCGCGGGCCCGTTCCACCATCTCCTTATGCGGACGGCTGTGCACCCACTGCATGCGCGGCGTTGCCCTCCGCTCTCGCCGGCTGCCAACATTGCCCCGATATTTCGTATCCGTCGGTTTCTTCTCGGCGGTAAGCTGCGTCCAGCCGCTTCCCCCGCTGATGTTGAATACGCCGACATAGCCACCTTTAATCAGTTGCAAAGGCTTATCAATGTTTTTCATCTGGTCGAATTGCGTGGAACCTTCCGCGCGGAACGATTCAAACCACGACGGATAAACGAAGTCCGATACCAGCACGTTGCCGATGTTGTAGCCGAAGCTATCGTCTTCGCAGGCATCACAGACTTCATATGCGTAAAGCGTTCCCGCATTTTGATTGTCCGTTTGCACAAGAACGGTCAGATTGATGTTCGGGTCGGCCAGCATTTCCAGCAATTCGTGGCTCGCGGTGACCGACCACGAGTTTCCATATTTCAAATCCGTGGCGGCAAAAACTTTTCCAATGGGCAGTCCATCGGGTGTGAGGTCGTGATAACCAAGCGCTCCCGCCTGGTCGGCATCATCGAGAATGCTCAGCCACCATGTTCCCGGCGCGGGCTGGCTTCCGGTCGGAACAAATGTGAGCTTCGCATCCACTCCCCATACCGGCCCAAAATCGTTGCTGACTTGCTGCTGTAAAGCGCTCACTACGGCTGGAACGTCCGCATCTTGAATCACGGTGCTGGCGTTGATGACAGAAATTTGAACGGTTGACGTTTGATTTGCCATGGGATTCTCCTTTGAGGAACAGATTTGGAGAACGCGCAGGGGGAACTTGCGTGACTCTGAACTCAAATGCTAGTCCCCGGAGGCAGGCGATGGCAAGAGCCGGAAATGCTTGACACAAGGCGGGGCTGCTCGAATACTACCACAGGTAATTGTTTGCCATATCCCTCATGTGCAAACGATTGCACCGCTCGTAGCTCCCCGGCTGTGGAGGTAAATCCGATGAAGTTCTCTGTGATCGCTCTGACTGTGCTTATACTCTCGTCTGTTCTTTCGGCGCAGCAAAGCCCGGCCAACAACCCTCCCTACATCAACCCCAACAAAGTTGCGCTGCTGAAGTGGTACACCAACCAAAGCACCGATTTCCCGGTGGGCAGTGTGCCGTATGGAATTGCCCTCGACGGCGCGAATATCTGGACGGCCAATTACGGCGATGGCACGGTCACCAAGATTCAGGCAAACGATGGAACCAACCTGGGCACATTCCGCGTAGGTTCGGAACCCTATGCACTCGTTTACGACGGTGCAAACATGTGGGTGGCTAACTTGCTAAGCAACACGGTTACAAAACTACGCGCAAGCGACGGAACCGCCCTCGGAACATACGCCGTTGGCAAAGGGCCGTGGGCGTTGGCCTTCGACGGAACGAACATATGGGTCGCAAATGGTGGCGACAGCACGATGACTAAGCTGCTCGCCAAGACGGGGGCAACCTTGGCTACTTTCCCAATCAATGGGGACGCCGCCGGTCTGGCCTTCGATGGTAAATATATGTGGGCAACGAACACGACAACTGTAACCAAAATGAAGCTCGACGGCACCGTGGTGGGTATTTACAACGTAGGAAGTCAACCACTAGGGATAGCATTCGATGGAGCAAACATGTGGGTCGCGAATTCAAGCAGCGGCAACGTAACCAAGATTCGCGCTAGCGATGGGACGATACTGGGGACATTTAACACGGACGGTTCCGCCTTCGCGCTTGCTTTTGATGGAGCCAGCATCTGGGTGACCGCTGCCCCACAGGTACTTCAACTGAGGCTTACCGATGGGGTAATCATTGGGGGAGGCTACGCATCAGGCGCTGCCGGCATAGCGTTTGATGGGGCGAATATCTGGGTGACAAAGTTCAACGGCAAGACTGTCGCAAAGTTCTAAGCTTTACTGTTTTGCGATAATGCGTTAGTTGCCTCTCTCCGCTCAACTCGCCGCGAACATCAAACATGCCGCCCACAACGCGGGCTTCGAGCTTTGTGGCATCGCCCCGCTTCGCGCCCACCCCGAACTGGATCACTTCTCCGCCTGGGTCGCCGCCGGCCACGCCGGGGAAATGAAATACCTCGAAACCCGCGGCGAAAATGGCGATTTAAAACGCGCCTCGCCGGAAACCACTTTTCCCTGGGCTTGCAGTGTAATCGTCTGCGCCATCAACTACAACACCGCGCAGCCCTATTCGACCGAAGTCCGCGATCCGCAATGCGGATGGATCTCCCGCTACGCCTGGAGCCGCGAAGATTATCACGATGCGGTCATGCGCAAGCTGCGCCAAGCCGAAACCAAACTCCGCGAAATTGCCCCCGACACGAATCTCACCACCCGCTGCTACGTGGACACCGGCCCGCTCGTCGAGCGCGTCTATGCCAAATACGCTGGCGTCGGCTGGATCGGCAAGAACACTTGTCTTATCAACCAGCAAATCGGTTCATGGCTATTTCTTGGCGTGATTCTCACTTCACTCGAACTTACGCCTGATTTGCCCGCTCCCGACCGCTGCGGAAGTTGCACCCGCTGCATTGACGCCTGCCCAACCGATGCGCTCATCGCTCCCTATCAACTTGACTCCAACAAATGCATCTCCTACATTACGATTGAAAAACGCGGTGAAATTCCTGAGGAGATGCGAGCCGGAATCGGCCGCCACGTCTATGGCTGCGATATTTGCCAGGACGTTTGCCCTTGGAACCGGAAAGCTCCCGTAACCGCCGCCGAAGAATTTCAGCCCCGCGAAGGCCTTGTGAACCCAGCGCTCGCGTGGCTCGCCGAGATCAGTGAAGAAGAATTCCGCGAGAAATTTCGCGGCTCGCCGATTAAGCGGACCAAGCGCTCCGGCCTGCGCCGCAATGCCATCATCGCCATGGGAAATAGTGGCGATGCCAGTTTTCTTCCCCTGCTAAAAAAATTGGAAAAGGACGAAGATGGAGTTGTCGCACAAGCAGCAAAATCGTCGTGGAATAGACTTACTTAACGCTAATCCCCGTCGTGGTAGCATCAAACTTCTCATGGCCGCTGCCGGCAAGCCGCTGCAAATCACTTCTCTGTTGCTGCTCCTTTTTATCGCGCTAAGCGGATCGGCCCGTGACAGCGCTCCCAAATGGATTCGCGTCAACTCCAGCCACTTCTCTGTCCTCACTGATACCGATCCGTCTAAGGCCCGCCCTGTGATTGTCGCCTTCGAGCAGATGAGCACAGAGTTCGGCGACCTGCTTAGCCGCGACACCGTGCACCGTCCTGCGCCGCTCGAAATCATCGCCTTCAAGACCAATGACGAATACGCTCGCGTCGCCCCCGCTAGCGAATCCGCTCCGGGATTTTTTCTCTCCGACGGCGATCGCAACTTCGCCGTCCTCGATTTATCACGTGAAGAAAGCTGGCGCGCCGTAGCCAAATCTTTCGGCATGATGCTCCTAAACGGAAATTATCCGCCGGCGCAGCCCTGGTTCGACGAAGGCTTCACGCAATATTTCGCCAGCTTCCGACCCGGGGATCACAAACTCGAAGTAGGCAACGATCCCTCCGGCGGCAGATTCACCGCGTTGCTTTCCAAAGAAAATTGGCTCAGCTCGAAAGATTTGTTTTCCTATCAAACCGCGCCCACCGATCTCTTCCGCGCCCAAGCCTGGATCACCATGCATTACCTCATCAACAAAGACAAGCTCTCCGAAACCGGCAGCTACTTTGGCTTGGTGAAAATGCAGAAGACGCCCATAGAACAAGCGATCCAACAGGCTTATGGCATGAGCGCCGACCAATTCGGGCAAGCCATCAAAGATTATTTTCAGGCGCTCACTCCCAAACTCACCGCAAACACAGCCGCTACCAGCACAGTAACCGACAGTGAAGTCATTGGGGCCAGTGCATTAGACGTCAAACCCGGCGATTCCCAGGCTGCCATCGCAGAAATGGCCTTGCGCGTCCCCGGCCGCCAGCCCTTCGCCCTCTCAGAAATTCAGACCATCATCAACGATCCCAAAACCGACAACGCCATCGCCCATCGCGCCCTCGCCTGGGATGACATGCAGCAGCACAAGTTCGACGATGCGGCCGCGCAACTCGATCTCGCTTTCAAGCTTGATCAGCACGATCCCTGGGTGCGCTATTACCTTTCCTCACTGAGATATCAGCGCAGCGACAAAGGCAAACTGCCCATCCGCGGACTGCCTAACATGATGCAAGACCTCCGCGTCGTCCTCGACTGGGACCCGGAATTCGCCGAAGCCTACAATCTCCTCGGCCTCGCCCGTCTCGAAGGCGGCGGCGTCAATGCCGCCATGGAATCCATGCATGCAGCCATTCAACTCGGCCCACGCGTCGAGCGCTATCAACTCAACATGGTGAACATCTACATCTCGGGTAAAAAGTGGGACGCCGCGACCGCGATGCTGGAAAGACTTACGCAAAGCCCTGACACTGAAATCGCCGCCGCCGCGCAGAAAAAGGTGGATGATTTGCCGATGCTGAAAAAGTACGGCCGCGTTCCAGAAACCGGAACTGCCGGCCCCGCTCCGGGCGCGCCAGAACTTTCGCCAGCAACTCCTTCGGAAACTAAGCTCGAAACTGCCGGTTCTGACAGCGACTCGGAAGTTCAAGTGAGCGCCGCCGAAGCCGTTCCCGCTCCGCCCGATAAGCGCCCCATTCAATACGCCAAAGGCAAATTGCTCAGCGTGGATTGCAGCCACGCCCCGATCGCCCTGCTGACTGTGAGCACCGGCGCCAAGAAAATGGTTCTCCGCACCGAGGATTACAAATCTCTGGTCGTTGTCGGTGCCGATGGCCTTTCCTGCTCCTGGACCAACCGCGCGATCTCTGCGAATTACAAACCCGGCGGCAAATCCGACGGCGATTTGGTGTCCATCGAAGTGCGCTAGTCTTACAAGTTTCTATCTCTGCGCCGAGAGATTCAATGCGCCAGCGCGCCCGGATGAATGCCTTCGCCCAAGACGAACGTCGCGCCGATTGCTCCCACGACAGCGGAGCCGCGCGGCCAGCCCATGCGCTCGCGGATACGATAGACGCTGTCAATCCCGGTGCAGTGCGCGCCCAGCAGGTAGGAAGTCCCGAAGCCTTTGAGCTTGTCGGCGGTCCAATCCACTTGCGCATCGGTCGCGGGAAAGAGATGAAATCCGCCGAGAATGGCATAGACCGGCTCATTGGGAAATTCGCCCTCGGCCATAGTCAGCGTATTGATGACGCCGGCGTGTCCGCAACCTGAAATCAGAACCAACCCCTGTGGTGTGTTGATGACCAGCGACTGATCTTCCGGGATGTTGTCTTCGACCAAACCAGCCGGAGTTTGCACTTTGCCCGCGTCGCTCCAGTTGTGCTCAGGATAGACGCGAGGCACCGGACCGGTGAGCCATGCGCCGGGAAAAATCTCTTCGGCGTGATCGTGCACAATAAATTTACCGCCCGTGGCTTCGTATTCTTTCTTGATGGCGATCATCGCATTGTCTTCGCCACCTTTGGCGCTGGGACGGCTGTAGAAAATTCCGGTCGCGACATGCGCGCGCGACAAAGCCGCCGGATTTTGCTTCATCAACTCACGGCGGAGGGTCATCAACCCGCCCACGTGGTCGTCGTGATTGTGCGTGAGAATCACGTCCTGCACGGTCGAAAGATCAATGCCCAGCTCTTTTGCGTTTTGCAAAACGGTGTCAGGACGATAGCCCGTATCCACGAGCACGCGATGGCCGTCGGCTTCGACGAGGGCGGAGAATCCCCACTCCCCGATGCCCGGATCGGCAAGCATGGTGGAAAGAATGGTCACTTTCAGTGTGTGAACTTGCGCGTGGGCAGGCCTGGCAGGCGGATTTTGCGATTGGGCCAATGCAGTCATAAACGCGATGGCGAGGAGTAGGCGGCGAAAGAGCATGGCAGAAGTTTATGCGGATTTGAAAGGGTAGTCGAGTGCGGTCTTAATCTTGATCATGATGCTTGGTGCCCCAGGTTCGCCGTACTTTGGCTAACCTGGGGGCTGGCCCACCCGAGCCCCTGTTCGCATGCATCTTCTCGACTGAGAGTGCCCCACCCTTCGCGATTTTCGAAGCGTGGGAGACAACGCCCTCAACGCGAACGTCCTCGGCAGTATAAATCGCCGGATGTGAAGGATGAAATCCAGACTAATGAAGCGCGGGTCCCTGCCGATTGAGATTCACAATCCAAACGTCTGAACGCGGGGTGCCGTCACTTTGATTTCCGAGCTGGGCGTCCCAATTAGATGTAAACATAAAGAATCTTCCGTCAGGAGAAACATTGCCCAACGGTTCTGAATTGAAATAATAGTAGCCTTCATCCTCGTCTTCTATGCTCGTGGCGCGATTGTGCGCGAACCGCCAAATCGTAGATGCCAAACCATCTGTCTCCACACAGAAGATCTCTCCTTCGAATGGCAGTGTGATCGATCCTGTCGTGTCGCCGTACATGTATGAAGACGCGCAGACTGGCGAGTTGTCTGACACATTCACGTCCGACCAGGTGAAGTGTATATTCTGTCCCCAATTGTGGGGCACCAGCGGCATGTTCAATTCCGTAATCTGACTCAAATTGGATAAAGGCCGCTGCACGATCTCAAAACCATCGAGGACTCCGGGAGCGTTAACCAGCGTGTTATAACCCGTCGTTCCGTAGCCATAGCATTCTTCCTCGTAACAACTTGTGACATTAAGCGTGCTTAAATCCCATATATAGAGGCCGTTGTACGTCATGATTCTTACGTAATTTCCGCTTTTCGAAATATAGGCGTGTTGAACCAGAAAACTAGGGATCGGGGAGTTTCCCAATGGTCCCCACTGACCGCCGATTTGTCCGATCTGAGTGTTGTACCAGCGGCAACCTAGAGTTTTGTCGTACACAATCACAAAAGGTTCCTTGCCAACTGCGCTACCGCCCTCATCAATCACAAAGCGGTTGTCATCCGCCGATACTGTGAGTGAGTCACTATAAATTCCGCTGCCACGAACAAGCGGAGGCTGGGTCCCGCATTTTGTCGTATCAATCACATTCGTGAGTATCCCGGTGGAGAATCGGTAGCTGGATATCGTAAGAAGCGAGATGTCTGTGGTCCCATATATCAGATCTGGATCAACCGAACTAAAAGTTGGCGACTCAACTGCGACTAGCAACGCTTTCCCTTGGCCAGCATTCGGCAGCCTTCCAATAAGCATAGTCGTTGGATCGAAGCTAAACGCCAGCGTTTGTCCGCCGGAGCCCAACACGTAGAATTTGTCGCTGTTGACACTCCATTCATTCAGTTGTCCGCTACTCTCGGTAATCAGGTACGTGCCGGGTAATCGGAAATTTGTAGTTTCATCCGTAGCGCGCACCATCTTCGATCCAAAATCAGGATCTTGAAACGGCATATTTACAGGCAAAGGCAGCATGGCTGTTTTCTGATGAATTATCCGATCACTGGTCGCTTTAGGGTAAGGAAGAGGACTTTGTGCGCTGCAACAAACTGTATATGCAAAGACAAAAACAAGTGCAACGGCACGACCGATGTTCATCTTCATCTACGGCCTCCTCCATAAATGTGCTGACCAGACCGCAAAATCCTATACCGCCATTGTTAAAGGCACATCAACAGTAGAAGTGGAATTTTGGAGCTCGGCAATCATTCCTAAGTCGTTGACGATTCGTGGAAGTTGTTGATTCTTCATCCACGGTGATTTTCCAGGGCACGCCAGCGCGTTTCGCAGCCCTCACAAACATGCGTTTATTTTCGCGCGGGATGGCCTTAGAGCGACGATCGCACTCGGGGACGAGTGACGGGCTGCCTTCTTTTATCCAAGAGCCCTACGGGGCTGCAAAGTGCCCTTCTGTACGTTTCCCAAAATGGGACACAAGTGTATGTACGAGTGTACGGATTCCAGGCTCTTCGAAAAGCAGATTCCTCACCGCTAAAGCAGATTCGGAATGACAAGGTGGTGAAAGATAGTGAAGCCGCGCGCAAGGTCCCATTCGACTTCGCTCAGGGCAGGCCCTCGGCTCGCTGGCGAAAACGCGAGCCTTCGGACTGACAATGTGTGGGATTGGGCGGGACGAACCCCAACTCACGCCTACAAAAAAACAGGGAGTGCGTTTCCGCACTCCCTGTTTGCAGTCGCTTAGAGCGAACTACTGTTTCGGTGCTGCCTTCGGAGCGGCTTTGCGCTTCTTGGCGGCATTGGCCTTCATTTCCGATTCGCGGCCACCGATCAAGCTGAGTGAGTCGGCTGCGTTGAAGGGGAACTGCTTGACCGAGGTTTG
>JAJPHW010000192.1 GCA_021325035.1 Terriglobia bacterium | reverse complement strand
GGCAATTTTGAACACGAATTTCTCGCATTGCCCGAAGAAGTTCTAGTCACCGTCATGCGTGACCATCAAAAATATTTTGCCGTTGAAGATTCGAATGGCAAACTGCTCCCTCACTTCCTTGCTGTGCTCAATACTGACGGAGATGCCAGTGGAGTGATTCGGCACGGTCACGAACGTGTCTTGCGTGCACGCTTCAACGACGCGCGCTTCTTCTGGCAGGCCGACCAGAAAATTTCTTTGCTCGACCGCGTCCAGCTGCTAAGAAAAGTTACCTTTCAAAAAGATCTCGGCAGCTACTACGAAAAAACGATTCGCGTGCAATGCGCCGCTAGCTGGCTGTCGGAAATTGTCCGGCAAAATGAAACTCCAATTCGTCCGGGCATCGTTCACAAGGCAGCTTACATGGCCAAGGCCGATCTCACCACTGAACTGGTTAAAGAATTTACCGAGTTGCAGGGTATCGTCGGGGGACTTTATACCCGCGCTCAGGAAATCGACCCGTATGTGCCCGAGTCCACACGCTTCGCTATCGGCGATGCAATTTACGATCACTACAAGCCCGAGTCCATCGAAGATTCATCGCCCCGAACCATCGAAGGTGCTGTACTCTCCATTGCGGACAAAGCGGACAGCATCGCGGGAATGTTCGCGATTGGTTTGCACCCGACAGGGTCGAAAGATCCGTTTGCCTTGCGCCGTCAAGCCAATGGCATCGTGAAGGCAATTTCCGATTACAAACTGCCTTTTCTTTTGTCAGATTTAATGCGCGATGCGCGCGCCCGCTATCAAGGCTCCGATGCAGAAAAGAAATTTTCTGCCGATGACAAATTTAATGAGGGTACCAAAGCGTTCTTCCGCGAGAGGCTCGAGTTTTTTCTTAAAGATGTGAAGGGATTCAGCTATGACGTGGTAAACGCCGTTCTTGCAGTCGGCGATGATGACGTTGTCGATGCGCTGCGCCGTGCAGAAGCTGTTAAAAACGTCTCCAGTATGCCGGAATTCCAGGCCATCGGCGCAGCTTGCAAGCGTATTCGCAATATTCTGCGGCAGGCCGGAGAAAAGAAGATTCTGCCAGCAGCAAAGTTTGAAGCATTACCAGACTCAGCGACAGAAGAGAGACAATTAGCGGCACTTATGGATTTGACTGTTCCGCGAGTCGAAGAATTACGCGGACAGAAAAATTATTCTGAAGCTTTGCTTGCGCTATCCACCGCGCGGGAACCGGTGGACGCCTTCTTCGACAAAGTCATGGTCATGGTGGATGACGAGCGCATCCGCGCCAACCGCCTTGCGCTACTGCGAACACTACTCAAACAATTTTCGACCATCGCGGACTTCTCCGAAATCGTCTCCGATGGCAAGGAATCTTAAGTACAAAGGACAAATGATGGCGACCGAAACCCTCCCTGAATTGAACACCGGCAAACAACCAGCGATCAAATACGTTTATTCCTTCGGCGGCGGCAAGGCCGATGGCCATGGCAAAATGAAAGACGATCTCGGCGGCAAAGGCGCGGGCCTCGCCGAAATGACCAACGCCGGATTGCCCGTCCCTCCCGGATTCACGATCGCCACCGAAGCTTGCCGCGAATACATGCGGCACGGTGGCGTTTCCAACGAAGTTGACCGTGAGATGAAAGCAGCACTCAAACAACTTGAAGATTTGCAGGGCCAAAAACTCGGTAAGGGCGATAATCCGCTGCTGGTTAGCGTTCGCTCGGGCGCAAAGTTTTCTATGCCCGGCATGATGGATACCATTCTTAACCTTGGTTTGAACGATGAGAGCGTCGAAGCCTTGGCCAAGCGTAGCGACAATCCGCGTTTCGCGTACGACTCTTATCGCCGCTTGATTCAGATGTTCGGCTCGGTCGTGCTAGAAATCCCCAAGCATGCTTTTGAAGAAGTCTTCGATGCCAAGAAAAAACAAAAGAAGGCCAAACTTGATACCGACCTCGACGCCAAAGCGCTGAAAGAAGTCATTGCCGAATATAAGAAAGTCGTCAAGAAGTACACCAAAGCCGATTTTCCGCAAGACCCGCAACAGCAGCTCGTCATGGCCCGCGATGCCGTTTTCCGTTCCTGGATGAACGACCGCGCCAAGCACTACCGCCGCATCAATAACATCTCTGAAGAACTTGGGACAGCCGTCAATGTGCAAGCCATGGTTTTCGGCAATCTTGGCGAAACTAGCGGCACCGGCGTAGGCTTTACACGCAACCCCGCCACCGGAGAAAAAGAATTTTACGGCGAGTTCCTAATGAATGCGCAGGGTGAAGATGTGGTCGCCGGCATTCGCACGCCAGTGCCGATTCTCGAACTGCAAAAAGTCATGCCTGCGGTCTATCAGCAGTTGCGTGACATCACCACCCGTCTCGAAAAGCACTACCGCGACATGCAGGATTTCGAGTTCACCATTCAGGAAGGCAAGCTCTACATGCTGCAAACCCGCAATGGCAAGCGCACTGGACGCGCTGCCGTGCGCGTAGCGATTCAAATGGTAGACGAAGGACTTATCACCAAAGAAGAGGCGATCTTCCGTGTCGAACCAAACCAGCTTTATGACTTTCTGGTTCCGCGGCTCGATGAAAAGACTGCGAAAGTAGAAGTACTCGCGACTGGACTTCCCGCATCTCCCGGCGCCGCTGTGGGTCAAATTGTTTTCACTGCCGACGAAGCCGTCCAAAAGGCGGGGCACGGCTCGACCAAGAACCCCGTCATTCTGGTTCGGGCTGAAACCACACCAGAAGACATTCATGGCATGGAAGTTGCGGCTGGCATTCTTACTTCGCGCGGTGGCATGACGAGCCACGCCGCTGTCGTCACGCGCGGCATGGGGAAATGCTGCGTCGCCGGAGCCGGCGACATCACGGTGGATGAAAAGTCGCGCCAGATGCGCGTGAAAGGTCAGACTTTTAAAGCTGGCGACTGGATTTCGCTCGACGGTACGACTGGCCGTGTGATCAAGGGCCGCCTGAGCACTGTGGCGGCGAAGCCCGATGATCCAGAACTCGTCAAGATCATGAGCTGGTCCGAACCATTTCGTAAACTTGGGGTTCGCGCTAACGCCGACATTCCTCGCGATGCGATTCAAGCACGTGCCTTCGGTGCCGAGGGCATTGGCCTCTGCCGCACCGAGCATATGTTCTTCGCGGAAGATCGTTTGCCGCACATGCGAACGATGATTCTCGCTGAAAATGAAAAAGACCGCCGCGCCGCGCTGAAAAAGTTGTTACCAATGCAGCGTGCTGACTTTATCGGCGTCTTCCGCGCCATGGACGGTTTCCCGGTCACGATTCGTACGCTCGATCCGCCGCTGCACGAATTTTTGCCGCGCCGTGAAGACCTGATGGTTGAGATTGCTGTACTCGAAGCCACCAAGCCGAAATCTCCGAAGCTCAAAGGGTTGAAAACGCTTCTCCAACGCGTGGAATCACTGCACGAAGTCAACCCTATGCTTGGCCATCGCGGATGCCGTCTCGGAATTACTTATCCCGAGATCACCGAGATGCAGGCGCGTGCAATTTTTGAAGCTGCGGTCGCCGTCGCCAAAGATGGAGTCAAAGTCTTTCCGGAAGTCATGATTCCACTCACCGCCACACTGAAGGAGATGGCCAATCAAGCGGCGATCGTGAATCGTGTTGCTGAGGAAGTCTTTGCTGAGAAGGGGATGAAGGTCGATTATCTCGTCGGCACTATGATCGAATTGCCGCGCGCAGCCTTGGTTGCGGATGAAATCGCGCAGGAAGCGCAGTTCTTCTCTTTTGGCACCAATGACCTGACGCAGACTACGTTTGGCTTCTCGCGCGATGACGTAAACAAAATTCTGCCTACGTATATCGCCGAAGGCATTCTCAAGCAGGATCCCTTTGCCGTCCTTGATCGGGAAGGGGTCGGCCAGCTTGTTCGTATGGCGACAGATCGTGGACGCAAGACGCGCCCCAAGCTTAAAGTCGGCATCTGTGGTGAACACGGCGGAGATCCATCGTCCGTCGAGTTCTGCCATCAAATCGGCTTGAACTATGTCTCCTGTTCACCTTTCCGCGTGTTGACGGCTCGCCTTGCGGCGGCGCAGGCTGCGGCTGCAGATCAGCTGAAAGTAGAAGGCGGAAGAACGAAATAGCTGGTAAAACACACAGGGCGGGCGCCATCGCCCGCCCATTTTTATTGATGGGGCTTCAATGTTGCCCCAATCAGCGGCTGCAATCGCGGCTTTTGGAATCTTCTTGCATTATGATCTGCCGAAGGATTCTCCACCCGAGACAGCTTTCCGTCTTTGACTAAATGCTCGTAAGCTTCCGGCCACTCGGGTACTGTCCCATTGGAAGTTTCCCAATGTGCATAGGCCGCCTCGTCGCACCATTTCGGTAGCTTCGGCATAGCCTTTGCATGTGCGCCTGATCCGCGAAATGTTTTCATCCCTTTTTCGTCTTGCCAGACGGTCAGCGTCCAATAGGTTCGATGCGCGTCAATCAGAAGTCTGCCACCAACGAATCCAGCGGAGCGGACAACCTGCCGCCGCATTAGGAACGTGTACCACCAGATTTTCGGCAGACTCATCGCCGACCTTACTCTTAGCCTCGTTACCGATGCGAACATCCAATTCCCCGTGGTTAAAGAGTTCAATTCACTTTTTGCAAGCGCGCAACCAGTTTCTGCGCAAAATTGTCTTCCGATTCCGACCACAGCACTCGCCCGTTCGCGCCGGATTTCTTTTCTATGGCATTGGTGAAATCCACGAGCTGTTGCACATTCGCGCGCACGTGTTCTTCTGCCTCGCGGTCAAGCTGCACGCCCTCCTGTAAGAAAGACGAATCCAAACCAAAATCAATCTCGATATGCCCCTCCTGCTCCCACGCGCCTTCGTCAAAGTCTAGCGCGCGGGCAATAAACCTCACTGGGGAAGCTTGGTGACGCCACTTGCCATCGTCGCCCCGCACCCAAATATCCCATGCGCCGTCGAAGACGTACGCGTAGTCCTGGTGCAGCAACTCCGAAGCTACCAGTACGGCTGCCTCCGGGCTTGCTGGAGGGCTGAACCGCCTTTCGAGAATCGTGGCCTCGGCCCACGACACGGGATGCAGCGCCACATAACTCACTCCCGGCGCTTGTGGAGAGAAAGGGAACTGCCGCAGCACCGAAAGCATCCGCGGCAACATCTCTTCCACATCAAAATTCTGGTACCACAAACTCAAATAAAGAGGATCCGCCATCAGGGCTCCTAAAATGATCTTTAAAACTGTAAATGATGTGAGCTTATGATGTGGAAATCGCGGTGTGGGATTCAAGCGGGGTTTGAAGAGCGCTCTTCTGGGAAAATCAGTTATACTTGTAAGTAGTTCATTCCTTTCGCGTCCCCGTCGTCTAGCCCGGCCTAGGACACCGCCCTTTCACGGCGATAACACGGGTTCGAATCCCGTCGGGGACGCCAATATATCAATGCATTCACGTGCCGGGCTGATCTTCCCACAACAGTCCAAGATAGTTATTCTCGCGCGGGATGAGATTAGGCAATTGTCATATGGTCTGGCGCTATGTTGGCTTCAACGCCTGCATGTACAGCCACAGCCATCCACTGTTGTACTGAAGCAGGCATTACGCATGATGCCTTCACCGAGCACACCATCAGTTGCTCCTACCGGCCAAGCTTCCAGCGTCCGGTAGTGTCCCTAAATTAGGAAACTACGCGTCCTAAGAAACAGCTAGCGTGAAATGAAAACTTGCCCCGCGAGGATAGTTGTCGGTAGCCCAGAGGCGGCCCCCGTGGGCCTCAATAATCGTTCGGCTGATGCGAAGCCCCATACCGGTGCCGTGTTGCTTTGTAGTAAAGAAAGCGTTGAATATCTGGTCAGCTTGGTTGGCGGGAAGTCCGATACCAGTGTCTTCGACTGATACCAGAAGCTGTTCTTTGCCCTCATTCCGGGTGCCAAGCGTGAGTTGGCGCAGGCCGTCGACGGCCTTCATTGCCTCGATCCCATTGATCATGAGGTTCATTAACACCTGCTGCAACTGGACGCGGTCTGCCACAATAAGTGGGAGATCGGCTGAGAGTTTGGTCTGCACAGAAACCGAGTGCTGGGTCGCCTCATTGTGCAAAAGGATCTCCATCTCTCGAATCATTTCGTTGACATCGAGGCGCTCCTTTGTCGCAACCCCCTTTCTAAAAAACATCTTGATTCGGTCAATGATCTCAGCTGCCCGGTTTGCGTCGCGAATTATCCTTGAAGCCGCAACCCGAGCGCCTTCAAGATCAGGCTGCTCATGGTCGAGCCGGCGCAGGCAGGTAGACGCATTTGTGATGGCGCCACTGATGGGTTGATTAATCTCGTGCGCAAGTGAGGCGCTGAGTTCGCCCATGGTGGTTACGCGATTCGCGTGTGCCAGATCTCCCTGCGCTTTACGTAATGACTCTTCCGCGCGTTTGCGGTCCTCTATATCGATTCCTGTGCCATACCACTTGACTATCTCTCCATGACCATCACGCAAAGGCACATTACGCACAAGCAACCAGCGATAGTCGTGCTGTGCAGTCCAGACACGTGCTTCAATCTCGACAGGCTCTCCCGCGGCCAATGCCGATCTCCACTTAGTGATGTATCGAGTACGATCATCCGGATGAACAATCGATTGCCAGCCCGAGCCAAGCAATGCATCAATCGGCATCCCGGTCGATTCGAGCAAACGCTGATTGATGAAATCCACTGAACCATCGGGCAAAGTGCTCCACACGTGCGCGGGAATCGTGTTGATCACACGACGCAGCCGGTCCTCACTGTTTTGCAAGCTCTCATACAGATCCTGTAATTGCTGCGCTGTATCATTCGACACGCGTCCCAGTTGGGCAAGTTCGTCTTCTCCCTGGAGGGCCACCCGATGTTTAAAATCACCTCCTGCTAACCTCTTTGAACCTTGGACGAGTTGTTCCAGTGGCCGGGTGATGCTGCGCGTAATGGCGAGTCCCAACGTTCCAGCAATCAACAACGTGAGAACGACCGTGGCCGGTACGGCGATAAAAATCCACTGCTGCACTTGACGGATCTTGGCTGCAGCTTGGGCATGTTCCGCCCTCACTTCGTGATCGATTCGCTCTACCAAGGCAGAGATCGAAAACTCGAGCGGGCGCAGCTGATTGGCCAGCCGCACTTGCAAGGCATTCCAATCATTCGCTTCCGCTAACTCGATCACCGAGGCGGTTTCCGATTGGAGGTTCGACTGGACGACCGCTAAGGTGGGGAGAATCGTGGGGTCAGAGGCATTGTCGGAATGTACGGCCAGCAGCGCGCTTTTAGCGCGCCGCATGTCCTCCGAAATCGCCACATTCATTGATTGAGTCTCTGCCTTCAGACGTTCGGAGTCTCGCGCACTTGCAAGCGACTCCAGCGTGTCACGAAACTTCAACATATCCGAGTGAACACGCAAGACAGTTACCAACTCCTCGTCATATCCATTGAGTCGCTCTGCCTGCGCCTGGACAATATGGAATTGCCATAGAACGATTACATCTCCGGCCAACATCGAAACGATGATGAGCGCGAAGCACAAAACCAGGCGTGGGCCAATGTTGAGTCGCAATCGATTCATCTCAGTGTGAACCTGTTCCCGATTGAGCCTTACTATTAGCCATGATCCGAACCAGATCACTCTCGAGCGATGCAGCTGCTGCGGGCGCGGTAGACTCCCGCGTCAGCACGGAATGCAGTGCCTGGGTATAGGCCTTGGACACCGCTTCATAGTTCGATCCTGCAACCCCCGACGGGCGCGAGATGATCTCACTCCCTCCCGAATCCCCCGGTTTGTACCACCAGGGATAGATTTCCCTTATTACTGGCGGAACTTCAAAGTACTCTACTTTGCGGTCCAGCTTCTCAGGATGAGTCGCCCTGTATTCTGCCTGCTTGCGAGTCAGGAACTCGATGAACTTGACGCATTCAGCACGGTGGGGTGAAAAGCGGGATATCCCCAGTGCGTAGCCCCCAATCGTGGCCACGCGCGCGCTTGTCCCCGCAGGGACGCTTGTCACTCCCGCCAGGTCGCGGAACGGCTTGTCTTCGGCGAAAACCTCGTAGACGATGGCGTGACTGAGCAGGAATGCAGCTTCGCCGGAAACCCAAAATTTATTTTCGGCGTCCGTCGCGGTATAAGAAACAACACTCGGAGGGGTGATCCAACCTAACCAATGGGCCGCTCGTTCCCAGGCCCGGATAGCATTTGGGTTGTTTACGCTGATCTTTCCGTCGGGCTCAATAATGTGGCCGCCCCCCTCTGCTGCCTGCCACTCTAACCCTTCCATGGTGAGTTGTTCGCTATCGGTCGCAATCGCGCCGGCCCACACGAACCCCCAAAAATCTTTCTTCCCTTTTGCACGTTCTCCAGCTTGAATTCGGCGTGCCATTTTCTCAAGCTCATCCCAGGTTCTCGGGGGTGTTTTGTAACCATACTTGGCGAGAAGGTCCGTCCGATAAACCAAAACCTGCACGCCAAGAGGCTGTTTGGGCATGGCCACAACCTTTCCCTGAACTCTGTAGGGTTCGATGAGTTCGGGGGCCTCCGATGAAATCTCTGAGGCGAAGTAAGGTTGCAAGTCAATAAGGTATTCACTCATAGCTCCAGTCCAGATCGTATCAACACCGTAGAGGTCAGGGGACGGAGCGCCGCTGCGGAGCAACTCCATGGCAAGATCCAGTTTCGATGCGTTGTCTTCTGGCGTCGGTAGATCATTGACCCGAATGCCTGTTTCTTGTGTGAATTCCTGTAAGTAAGCCTCCGGGATCATCCGATGGTCGCTCGCCACGCCTCTGGCGTCAGAATCGAAAAATGTGATGGTTACAGGTTGTGCGGGTTTGCTACAACCGGAAAAAAGGAGTACTGAAAGCAGAATTCCCGTGATAGGTAAATATCTAAAGCTATGAAATACACACCAAGGCGAACCGGCCCGGCGTATCACACGACATATGGTTTCGATTTTGATGGATAGCGAAAGCAGTATTCACCGCCTTTGCAACGTTAGGCATAAGCGATAGCGTGCGCCCCACGCACATCAACCGTCTTCCTCGTTTGCACGCAGGAATGGTAACAGAAATCCGACGCGAACGTCCTCGTCGTAGCAGACAGGCGTGGGCTCGCCAATTTCCCAAAGCACCAACCTCCGTGGACATTGAACCGCTCCATATAAGCTACCGGACCAACGTATCCATCGGCACCAATGCGTTTGATCGCGCCGCAGTTGAATATCTAACATTCGCATGCTCCGTCCAGCCATACGGATTCCGCTCCTTCATTTGTTCCTCTTTACTTACTATGCTCATTAGTTGAGTCGAATAGGGAAATTCTTTTCCGCAATCAAGACAGCAGACATAATCGAGGCCGTTGCGCCCACGTTGCGGCCAAGTTGTCTTTAGATGAACGCAGTCAAATACGTACGCAAATATCCACTTTGCCCACCTCATGCTCTCCTCCTAGACAATCGAGGTTGAAGCACCATCTGCATCAATTGCTTGAGTTTCTTTCGCGCTCGTGACAGTTGGGCCTTTACAGTTCCGGTCGGTATTCCCAGAATCTCTGCCGTTTCACGGATGGAGAGACCGTCCATCTCGCTGAGTTGAAAGCTCCTAAGTAGAGTTGGCGAAAGCTGGGTCATCAATTGCTTTATGTGCCCAGTCAGTTCACAATTTCGATACTCCTCCTCTGGACTAGGCCCACGCCCTGCCAACCGTTCCGAAAGCGAGTATTGCTGACTTTCTCCGACCTTTTCGTCCAGTGACACATGGACTTTACCCCGCCGTTGACGTAATTGCATACGGGCACAGTTGAACACGATGGTAGTTAGCCAAGTAGAGATCTGCGAGTCTCCGCGAAATTGATCGAGGTGCTTGCATGCGGAGAGAAGAGCCTCCTGAACCGCATCTTCGGCGTCGGCAGCATTGCCTAAAATCCTGTAAGCCCTTTTGTGAAGAGAGGGTACGTGCCTTCTAAAAACGTCATGCAAATCTCGGGTCGGTCTTTCCCCATTTAATAGTTTGGAATAATTTTCAGTCGCAATGTGTGCTTCGGTTTGTTGCATGTGACCATTCCTTTCAGATCAGAAGTAAAATGTCTACAGAATCCAAATCGATCTCAGCTCATTTCCGACTGAGCAAAATACAAATCTCAATCAAAAATTAGCTGTCATTACAAATCCCCGAATCACAGCGCCCAAGACGCTTCGCGAACAAAACATCAGAACGCCGGCAGCCAGAACGTTGTGAAGGGCTGCACATGCTATACATTGAATTTCCGTGAGCCGGACCCCGTGTTGAGCTTCGATTCGTGTTTTTCTCTCTGACATATAAACCGCTTTCAAATCGGATTGAACTAACAATGCGATTAAGCCAGAAGCTCCAAAACCAATCCATTGGACGATGGTATTGACCGATACCTTCGCATCAGTTAGATCGATGATTGTGTTCCGTGAGAAGACAAATGGCGCGATTGTTTAATAGAAATCTTGGATATTTTCAAACTGAAGAGCAATGGAACTAGCTGTTGCGTATTGTCAGCAGAAAAAATGGATTCAACGGGCGTGTAAACAATACGAGGAGTCTGATGAGGTAGGTGTATTACGAACTCAGCCGAGCCGGACCATCATTAAGCCAGGTGGATAGCTTGATTCGCAGGACGAAGTTTGCTCGCCATCCTCACCAGGTCGGCGAGGGAGTTCGCCTTCATTTTCTGCATGACTTGTCCACGATGCGCCTTTACCGTGATTTCGCTGATGCCAAGCTCGCCCCCGACTTGTTTGTTCAGCAAGCCAGAGACGACTAGCTTCATAACCTGCTTTTCTCGGGTAGTCAGCGAAGCGTAACGGTTGCGAAGATCCTGCATCTCGGCATCTTGAACAAGGGCTACACTACTTCGTTGAAGGGCATTTCGAATGGCACTCACCAAGGCGTCACTATCAATTGGCTTGGTCAAAAATTCAAGTGCGCCGGCTTTCATGGCTTGGACTGACTGCGGCACATCGCCGTGACCGGTGATGAAGATGATCGGCATGTCGGCGTGTTCAGCCAAAAGTTGTTTCTGCAATTCAAGGCCGTTTAAACCGGGAAGAGAAAGATCCAGGACAAGGCAGCTCGGAACACGTTTTCTTGGGTAGTCGAGGAATTCTTGTGCGGAGGCGAAGGTCTCTGGCTTCCATTTCTCATCGCGAATCAATAATTCCAGTGATTCACGGACGGAGACGTCATCATCAACAATGAAGACAATGGGGATGGCACTGGACATTGGTAACGCCTCTACTTCACGGCTAAGTGCGCGCACCGCATTCATTGTATCCCCCTTAAAGGCCGTGCTGGTGGACCTTCATGTGGCCTTGAGTGCGGTCTTGATGGCTGCAAGCAAAGCCGCGTCACTGAATGGTTTGATTAAGAACCCTGACGCGCCCTCTTCGAACGCCCGAGCCCGAATCGTCTCATCTTTTTGAGCAGTGATAAATATGACCGGGACGTTTTTTCCGCGACGTTTTAGCTCATCGTAAAGTTCCGGCCCGCTCATGCCTGGCATCGCGATATCAAGGATTAAGCAGCTAGTCTCGTCGGCAGAACCAGACGAGATAAATTCTTCTGCTGACGCAAAAGCTCGAGCTTTATAGCCGAACTCTTTAATCAGATCAGGCAGCGACTCGCGCATGGATTCATCATCATCAACTACGGATAGAAGCGGGCATTCGCCCCCGCCTCCGTCCTTAAGGGACTTCATAGCAAAATCATGCGGCATTTCATAAGGGGAGTCCATTGTACTTTGGTATTGGATTCACGGGAACCTGCGAAACATATTCTCCAACCTAGCCTTTGGTATCGGTTGATACGTTCGTCCAATAGATTCGCCATCATGATTCTGGCCTAATCACGATTGATTACCACAGGAGCAATTATGAGCGCTTCAAGAAGTACCTCTCACATTCCACGGGAAGCGGACCTCCACTTGGCTGAGCGGGAGCTCTTTGCATTTATAAACGCAGTGACGGCACAGTTTGGCCCGGAACAAGCCCGCACCGCGGCGCAGGATTGGCTAGACGAAGCGGAAATAATGGATTGCTCGCTTCCCCCAACAAGCAGCGACTGGCGATCGGTGACGATCGCAGCTTTAGCTCGATTGGCAAGTCGGATCGATGCCGCGGAATATCGTCGGAAGTCCCTCCCAGCATCAAGCGATACCAAGGTATCGCCAATACTTTCGTCCAATTGTTTCTCTTCCATTCTTTTGTTTTGATTGGGGCATTGAAAGCTCCCAAACAATCAAAACTACTCAATAAGGAGGACCCCGTGGCTCAGACAAAACCAACGACTAACGAGAATGCAATTCGTCCTTTTCATGTAAATGTTCCGGAAGCCGAACTTACCGAATTGCGCACGCGCATCAATGCGACGAAGTGGCCTGAAAAAGAGACTGTGACAGACGCAACGCAAGGTGTGCAACTCGCGACCACTCAGGCACTCGCTCGCTATTGGGCGGCGGAATACGACTGGCGCAAGGTTGAAGCGAGGCTCAACGCCCTGCCACAGTTCATCACCGAGATTGATGGGCTCGACATTCATTTCATTCATGTTCGCTCGAAACACGAAAATGCATTGCCTCTGATCGTCACGCACGGATGGCCCGGCTCAATCATCGAACAGATGAAGATCATTGACCCACTGACCAATCCCACCGCGCACGGCGGCAGTGCCGCAGACGCATTCGATGTCGTGATTCCGTCAATGCCGGGCTATGGCTTTTCAGGAAGACCGGCCACCACCGGATGGGATGTTGCCCACATCGCGCGTGCCTGGGTCGTGCTGATGAGGCGCCTCGGATACACGAAGTTTGTGGCGCAAGGCGGCGACTGGGGCGCACTCATTGTCGATCAAATGGGTGTGGATGCGGCTCCGGAATTGCTCGGCATTCACAGCAACATGCCAGGCATTTTTCCTAACGAGATTGATAAGGCGGCCGCTTCCGGAGCGCCGGCGCCAGCGGGTCTGTCAGCCGATGAGAAGATCGCTTACGAGCGTTTGCAGTTCGTATACCAAAAAGGAATCGCTTACGGATACCAGATGGGCTTACGGCCGCAGACGTTGTATGGAATCGCGGACTCACCCGTTGGCCTGGCGGCTTATTTCCTCGATCACGACGCGCGGAGCTACGAGCTGATCACACGCGTTTTTGAGGGAAAATCCGAGGGCCTCACGCGCGACGACGTCCTCGACAACATCACTGTCGCCTGGCTGACGAACACGGCGCTTTCTGGCGCCCGTCTTTATTGGGAGAATTGGGGTAAACTCGGATATTTCAATGCCAAAGGCGTCAACATTCCAGTTGCCGTGAGCGTGTTCCCCGACGAACTCTACCCGGCTCCGAAGAGCTGGACGGAGCAGGCGTATCCCAAACTCATCCACTACAACAAGCTGCCGAAAGGCGGCCACTTCGCCGCGTTTGAGCAACCGCAACTTTTATCAGAAGAAATTCGTGCCGGTTTCCGATCGTTGCGTGCAGGTGCGATGAAGACGGCCGCATAATCGGTGGAGCATCTTACATTTATTGGGAGCGCAAATTCTATGAAAGCAGCCTTGCTGATGCTTCGGATGGTGATTGGGTTGGAATTTGCGTCCCCATGGTGCCCATAGAGGGTGAGATGTAGGCTCAATTCCGCCGAGTGGCGGGGTTGAGAAAAATAACGAGACGATGAGAGTTCGGGTCAACTGATTTTGAACGGCGGCTGCGGAATATTTGCTGTCGCTGTGGAGCCCTCGGCTCAGAACTTTCGCGCAAGGAAAGGAATCTTCGATGAACTACCCTACTTCCTATCGCACCTTGCAAGTTGATGGTCTATCGATTTTCTACAGAGAGGCAGGCCCTAAAGACGCACCGACACTTCTTCTGCTGCACGGCCTTCCGTCTTCATCGCGCATGTTTGAGCCGCTTTTCGCAAGGTTGTCCGACCGCTATCACCTAATCGCACCCGATTATCCCGGTTTTGGACATAGTGACTGGCCCGATCCGAAGAAATTCGCATATACGTTCGATCACATCGCCGAAATTATGAATCACTTCGCCGAAGCGCTTGGTCTCCAGTACTACACACTTTACATGCAGGACTATGGTGGCCCCGTCGGCTTTCGAATGGCACTAGCACATCCAGACCGGATAGAAGGCCTGATCGTGCAGGACGCCGTCGCCCACAACGAAGGCTTAGGAGCGATTTGGAAAACGCGCCGAGCGTTCTGGGCTGATCGCACTGCTAACGAAAGCGCACTGCGGACGAATCTCTTGTCGTTCGCCACCACGCGATCGCGTCACGTTGGAATCGGCCAGGACATTGAACGCCTCGATCCAGATCTCTGGACCGACGAGTTTTATTTTCTTAATCAGCCGGGCCAGGCCGATATACAAAGCGATCTTTTCTACGATTACCGCACGAATGTGGACGCCTATCCGAAGTGGCAGGGGTGGATGCACGAAAATCAGCCGCGGCTACTCGTGATCTGGGGCAAATACGATTCTTCTTTTGACATCGGCGAATCCGAACGCTATCGCCGTGATGTTCCGAATGCCGAAGTCCACGTTCTTGACGCGAGCCATTTCGCATTGGACACTGCTGCCGATGAGATCGCGGCGTTCGTCGGAAATTTTATGGCAGGGAGCGAATTGAAGGCGAGACGTGCGGGCTGAGATCCATACAGGAGTGAAGTTCGCAAATCTTGTTTGCTAATCTTGCAAGCATCACGAAGGGGCTATAGTAGTGATTATGAGCAAACACTTGGAATCGCTGCATCAAAATCTTCTCAACGGCAAGTTACCTCATAACCTAAGTTGGAGCGAGACTGTCGAACTGGTCGAGCATCTAGGTGAAGTTCAACCGCACGGGAACGATGAATTCATTTTCCGTGTCGGCAGCCAACAGGCCTTTTTCAAGCGGCCGCATAGCCATGATCTTGGCGTGGAGGAAATTTCCCGGCTGCGCAAATTCTTAAAGGAGGCCGGAATAAGTAAACGTGTAGAAGAGCCAGTCCAACCTGGCCGCATGATCGTCGTCATTGACCACCACGTCGCGCATGTTTACAAAGATTTGGGCGGAAGTCGTCCGGCCGATGAACGCACGGTGCGACCTTACGATCCTTTTCATTTCCATCATCATCTGATTCATCGAAAGGAAGCTCACTACCGTGGCGATCGCGTACCAGAAGAAGATTCATTTTACGAGGAGATAGCGAAAGATATTACTCCGGCTAATGAAATCGTCATCATCGGTCACGCCACCGGAAAAAGCAACGCTGCCGACTTCTTGAACGAATACTTAAAGAGCCATCACTCGGAGATTTTTCGCCGCGTGATAGCGACCGAACAGGCAGACCTCTCGGCGGTAACTGAGCCTGACATTGAGGCTCTAGCCAAGCGGCACATGAACGCAGCTGCATGAATACAACGCAGGGGGTTTCCGTCTTGATCAGTTGCCCGCCAAGAATTCGGACATCATCGGGCAGATTCAAGCCACCAGCAAGATCTTCCCGCCGCCCTTCTCTGCCGCTGCTTGGGCCTCAGCCGCCTGACTGAGCGGCAGTTTTTGGCTAATCGGGATCACCAGCTTGCTATCCCGCACGGCTTCGGCCATGAACTCAAGCGTTTTCCTGTCGAATTTCGAGAATACGTGCACCAGCTTTACAGATGGATACTTCGCAGCGTTCTGCGGCACCTCGACAACCGATGCGTACACTCCGCCGGACTTGACCTTGGCGATCAGCCTCTCAGCGGTTTTACCGCCGACCGTATCCGCCACTGCATCGAGCGGCGCAAGATTCGCAATCGCGGTATCGTCGTCAGTTGCGATCACCTGATCCGCACCTACTGTCTTCGCCTCATCTATCTGCCTCTTCAAAACTCCCGCGATCACAGTCGCCCCTCGCGCCTTCGCAGTGAATACCGCCGATCGCCCGACATTTCCCGCAGCGCCAACGACCAGAACCGTCTGGCCCGCTTTGACTCCCGTCGCGGAAAGAAGCTGGTTGCCGGTCGTGGTCACCAGCGGTAGCGCGGCTGCTTGAATCAAATCGAGTCCCTTGGGAACTTTCGCCAGAACTTCAGCTTTTACCACGCAAAGCTCGGCGTAAGTATTATCCGCCATAGCAAATACATCATCGCCGACGGAAAAACCATCCACTCCCGAACCAATTTTAGCCACGGTCCCTGCGATATCAACCCCTATGAGTCCGGGAAACTTAAGGGGGTAGAAGTCTTGCGTTAATCCAGCGCGCCGCTTGTAGTCGATAGGATTTACACTTGTGGCTGCGACTTTCACCAGCACTTCGCCCGCGCCTGGCACCGGATCAGGGTAGTCTTCGAATTTCAACACTTCCGGACCGCCATATTGGCGAACAACGATTGCTTTCATATTTCATCTCCTTAAGCGATTTACCAATAATCAGCTATACAACTTTGGATGAAGGAAGCGTCGGCCACGAAATAAATTTTAGCCTGTAGCCTGTCTACCCTTCTTTTGAGGATGCACGCCGAGCTCGTGCCACGACGTTTCCGCAAGGTTAACGTCATAGTATTTTGCAGCTTTCTCGATGTTGGCGAACGCTTGAGCGCGGTCGTCATCCGACACGTCGATCACTTGATCGAATCGCGCCACCGCATTGCGTACATGTTGCGCGTCGGTCAATGGTTCTTTCCGCTGCTTCGGAAATGCGTAAACGCTGTCGGGCAAGTCACTCTTCGCCGTCAGCCGTCCGTGCTTCTCGTGTGGTTTCCACGTCGCTTCAGGCATGTCTTTATTGTCCTTTCTTCAAGTGTCTGGCTGCGGCCAGTGAGATTCAACGTTTCTGATATGGATGAAAGATGTAGTCCTTCGCCTTTACAGCCGTATGGCAGGCGTTTCCACAGTCTTGCAGGGCGCTGGGATCTGGGCTGTACGTATTCGATGCGGCGTCGTAGTTGAACACCGCATATCCCCACCCGCCGGTTTTCGGAAACCTCTTGCTGTCTTTTTCCATTACGAACGCCTGTTTAAAGAAGTCGGGCACATCCACGGCGAATTGAGCCTCGGTGCTTTTCTTCGGCTTCCATTGCAGCTTCACGATGAGGGAACCGTCAGGAAAAGCCTGACCATTGCCTGGAATGCCTGCTTTGTATGCATTGATCATTTTTGGGTTAGCGACGATCACTTTGAGCACTTCGTCGGTACGAGCCGAAGAAACGAAAGACCAGTCTTCGTATCCTCTGAAGTCAGAGAACGCAATTCCGCCCGGCGATTTTAATAAGTACTTGTCGTTACTCTTGCTTTGGTCTTGCGCGCGAAGAACGACTGCACAGAGGATGGCGAACGCCACGGCGGCTGTCCCGGCAATGGTGTAACTGGCGATACGTTTGATTCCAATCCGTTTTGCTATCTTCTTTTCTTGTTTTTGTGCCACCGATTTCGTCACAAATTCAGGCATGTTGTGTTCTCCTCACAAAAATTTTCGAGGACGGATCAATATGCGTCTCGAACGTCCACCATTAAGCCAAAGACCTTGAAGTAAAACAATTGGACGATGGTATTGGCAATACCTTCGTATTGCTCATCACAAATCAGGGAAATGACGCAGGTATTTCGGGTTCTTAATACAGTTCATACGAAAGTATCGCCGATACCATCGTCCAATTGTGCGGTCACGGTCGTTCTGGCCTAATCGCAACAGTCAATTTACGAGGAGATAGAAATGAAACTTTCGCAAATGTACCGAAATGCTTTGATCGCAGCCACAATGCTGATGCTCCTGCACGGACTCGACGTTAGTGGATTCGCTCAGACTAACTTCCCGCAGGGGACCAAAAATATCGTCCTCGTTCATGGCGCTTGGGCAGATGGATCGTGCTGGTCTAGAGTGATTAGCATTCTCCAAGCGAAGGGTTTTCATGTAGTCTCAGTGCAGAACCCTTTGACCTTGCTGGCCGACGACGTGGCAGCGACGAAGCGCATAATCGCCTTACAGGACGGGCCTGTGATACTGGTCGGCCATTCCTACGCTGGCGTCGTTATTACCGAAGCGGGTAATGACGCAAAGGTTGTCGGGTTGGTTTACGTGGCGGCCTTTGCGCCCGGGGACGGTGAATCCATCAATTCCGTCAGTAAACCGTACCCGCCTGCTCCGCTGGGCGCAGAACTCCGCCCCGACGCCCAGGGTTTTCTAACGGCGACTCCGAAAGGGATTGCGGAAGACATGGCTCAAGATCTCACGCTCAGCGAGCAGCAGGTACTCACGGCTACCCAGGGTCAGACCTCGGCATCTGTTTTCGGAGCTACAATCACGACCGCTGCGTGGAAGAGCAAGCCTTCATGGGCCGTGATTGCGGGGAACGACCGGGCGATCCCGCCCCAACTCGAGAAAGACGAAGCAGCGAACATAAAGGCAACCTCAATCACCATACCCGCCAATCATCTGGCCATGCTGTCTTATCCGAAAGAAGTGGCGGAGTTGATCGAACAAGCGGCGTTAAAAGCAAAATAGAATCGAACGGCGGGGAATTATGGCGGTTCTACGACGGACTTTAAGTCCTACATATCTGCATCGTGGAGGTTTTATATGTCTCAGAACGTCAGCGCAATAGAGTTTGTCGCGCAAAACGAAGCCCAGCCCAGCGAGGTCCGGCCTCACCAACTCGGGCAGGAGGTTTTTAAAACTATCTTGCCCGAGGACGTCGTCTGGAAACAGTTCCCGGCGTTCCCACCTTCCGTCCGGCTGGCCGTCGTCGTTGGTCGGCCCTCGAAATCTGGCCCTTACACAATCAGGGTCAAAATGCCCCACGGCGAGAAGCTGATGCCGCACAAGCACCCCGAGGATCGAGTCTATACCGTGATTTCCGGCGTCTTTTATATCGGTCTTGGTGATGAATTCGACGCGAATAAGTTGGAAGCCTATCCTCCCGGCGCCGTGATCATTCTCCCTGGGAACACGCCCCATTTCCACTGGGCGAAATCCAGCGAATACGTCACGCAAGTTACGGCGATGGGACCGCTTGGACTGGAATACCTCAGCGCCGAGGACGATCCGCGAAACAACAATTCGTAGTAAGAGTTGGAACGATACAAGATGAACGATCAGCAAAATATGGAAGTGGATTTGTGCACCTCGCGCAGGGCCTCCACCGAGCGAAGCCGGAGGCTTCACGTTATTTTTTTGTTCTGGGCGCTAGAGATCTGTGTCATTTGATGTTCGCCCGAGGATCATTGATTAATGCCGCGCCCGCCTTACTCACGACTTCATCCTGGGAATCCGTACCTCCCGAAACACCGATTGCGCCGATGATATCCCCTTGCTCGATCAGTGGGATTCCGCCTCGGGACGCAATGACCCCATCAAACGCGAGCAGATAGTTAAGATGCATGAGGTTGACGCCATCCTCGAAGACTTTCGTTGGCCGGCGGAAGGTAACGGCGGCTTTCGCCTTGTGCTCCGCAATCTGAATAGAGGCAAGCATTGCGCCGTCCATTCGTTGGAAAGCCACTAAATTTCCTCCGGAATCGGTAACGGCGATATTCACCTTCCAATTCCTCTTCTTGGCTTCTTCGACCGCTGCGTGAATGACTGCGAGTGCCCGGCACAGTGATATTGGGCGGCCGTAGGGCACATCGAACGGTATTTCATTTGGGATGGCATCGAGCGGGTTCGATGTGACCGGCGCTTTCACGGCGATTTCTGCTACGTTGCTTGACATGATTTTTCTCCCCAAAAACCCTCCCACGAAATCGGTTGCAATGTGGAGATTAGAACCGAAGCGCTCCAGCGAATCAATTGGACGATGGTATGGGCGATACCTTAGTAGGGGCACTGTGGGATAAAGTACGCGACTCTGCCCCGTGAATCCGACGCATACTTGTCTGTCGATACGTTCGTCCAATAGATTTGTCATCGTGATTCTGCCATTAATCAGCCAGGGCAGATCGGAGCAATTATGAACACTGCAATTGCTGTCCCAGAAACGAAGCACTTCGACGCAATCATCATCGGCACGGGTCAGGCCGGCCCGCCCCTGGCAGCGCGGTTTGCGGCCGCCGGAAAAACCGTCGCGATTATCGAACGCCATAAATTTGGCGGCACCTGTGTTAATACGGGATGTATCCCGACGAAGACACTCGTGGCCAGCGCCTATGCGATCCATATTGCCAGCAGGGGCACGGAATATGGTTTTTCCATTGGAGATATGCGCGTAGATATGAAGCGGGTCAAAGCCCGCAAAGATGCCGCCTCCGCGAGATCCAATAAGGGAGTGGAGGAGTGGCTTCGAGGAATGGCAAATTGTACGGTCATTCAAGGTCATGCCCGCTTCCGGTCGCCGAACACTGTTGTTGTCAATGATGAAGTTCTGCAAGCCGAGAAGATTTATATCAATGTAGGTGGGCGGGCTTCGGTTCCGGATATGCCGGGCGTTCACGATGTTCCGTTTCTCAACAACTCATCAATGATGGATATCGATTCCTTGCCCGGGCATCTTGTAATCGTCGGCGGAAGTTATGTAGGGCTGGAGTTCGCTCAAATTTATCGCCGGCTCGGCAGCGAAGTCACAATTGTGGAAATGGGACCGCGGTTAATTGGACGAGAGGACGAAGACATCTCGCAAGCTGTGCGCGAAATTCTCGAGGCTGAGGACATACAAATCCGGCTGAACGCGAAATGTATCTCGCTGGCGAAACACGTTGGTGGTGTCGCCGTCGGCATGGATTGCAGCGATGACCCAAAGGAAGTAACGGGCACGCACGTGCTTCTTGCTGTTGGGCGTGTTCCCAACACCAGCGATCTGGGTCTCGAAAAGGCCGGGGTCGCAACCGACAATCGTGGTTACATAGCAGTAGATGATCAACTGCAAACCAACGTGCCCGGCATATGGGCGCTCGGGGACTGCAACGGCCACGGCGCCTTTACGCATACCTCTTATAACGATTACGAGATCGTTGCGGACAATCTCTTTAACGCCGACCATCGCCGGCTCTCCGATAGGATCCAAGCCTACGCGCTATATATTGATCCACCATTAGGGCGATGCGGCATGACGGACGCACAGGTGAGGAAATCCGGACGTCGTGCCCTCGCGGTGAAATATCCGATGAGTAAGGTCAGCCGCGCCTACGAAAAAGGTGAGATGCAAGGCTTCATGAAAATCTGTGTGGATGCAGAAACGAAACAGATTCTGGGAGCTGCGATTCTGGGCGTCGGAGGCGATGAAGTGATTCATGTTCTTCTCGACATCATATATGCAAAGGCGCCGTACACGGTCATCCAGCGCGCCATGCACATTCATCCCACAGTCTCGGAATATCTGCCGACCATCTTGGGTAAGCTCGAGCCGTTTGTGTAGAATCCAGCACTTTAACAGCTAATACATTTTGGTTGCTCAGAAAGTTAATGTAGCGTGGAGAGCGGAATTTTCCGGTTCCCGTCGGAGGTTCACAATACTACGCGCGACCTATTACGGATACGCGATTAGTGTAGAAATGATCAGACACCACACCGCGCTATGGGGTTGATGTTTTGCCTGGGGATTCGCATAGAAAGGCGTGATAACACGGGTTCGAATCTCGTCGGGGACGCCAACTACAATCTACTTATCCATTGCGTACGCCATGTGCCTAACCGTCGGCGTCCCCGTAACGAACTTATAAATTTGTTCTTCCACAACCCGATCAGCCTGAGTCGAGCGTTCATGCTGTCGTAAATGCTCAGCCCAGGAGTCCACAAGGAAAGTTTCGACATATCGGTCGATGCTACCCAGGTCGCGAAAAATTCCCCAGCGGTAAGCGCCATCCCTACGGCGCAATCGTTCGCGTTTGTGTACCGCTTTTAGAAATTTCTCTTCTTTTCCCGGTTGCACAACATATTCGACAGTCACGAGAATTGGCCCGGACTCTGCATCAGTGACATCGGTGGATAAGATCGTAGGCGTTTTGCCATGAACCAACGGCGTGAGGTCGGCGGGTGCGTCCGGAAGCTTAAAAAAGAAAGCCAATGATGCGCTGGCAAAAATGCCAACACCAGAGCATATCAAAGTCTCAGATATGCCAATTCGAGCCGCTAAAGCGCCCCACACGGCGCTCCCGCCGGCCATGGCTCCCTGAATAATCAGCAAAGAAACTGCAAGAACGCGGGCGCGTACCCAGTCCGGTGTTTGATTTAAAACAATCACGTTGAACAGTGAAATGAATACAAGCCATGAGGCCCCACCAGTCAGCATCGTCACAAGCAGCCAGGGTAAGGTGTGGGCAGTTCCTGCGGCCATCGTGCTAAGGCCAAACAGCACAACGCCCGTTGAGATAATTGCTTCCGACGACCAGCGTGCTCGTCCGCGCTGCATCATCGTGGCGCCCACAACAGCGCCAAAACCAAAGCAGCCGAGTAAAACACCATATGTCAGCGGACTCTTGCTCAAATGGTGCGCCAAGGACGGCAAAAGCGCGAGGAACCCACTGGCAAAAAACATGACGCTGCCCGAGCGCAAAAAAAGTGTGCGAATTTCGGGAGAGTAACGAACATAACGGATCGCCGCCGCAGTTGCGCCGCCCAATGTTTCTCTGGGCGTCGTGCGTTTTCGAGGTGGCCGCTTCCAGCGCACTATGACGAGAAGGACTCCCACGAACGATGCAGCATTAATCGCGAAGGCCGTTGCCACGTTCCATGCCGCGATGACGAAACCAGCCAATGCCGGCCCAACGGCGCGCGCCAAATTGAATTCAATTCCGTTCAATGCGGCGGCTGACGCGAGGTCGTCTTTGCCGACAAGTTCGGGTAAGACTGCACGCCAAGTGGGACTCTCAAAAGCATCACCGGCAGACAGGGCAAATGTGAGAACGAGCAGCAATAGCGGAGTGATCCGCCCTGTGATCGTTACAACCGTAAGCACGGTTGCAAAACAGGCCATCCACGTTTCTGTGAACAGGATTAACTTGCGGCGGTCGGCAATATCGCCAATAGCTCCAGCCGGTAGGGCGAAAATAAAAAAGGGAAGGGAACTCGCTGTTTGAATGAGCGCAACGTATAAAGGCCCAGCGTTGAGCGACACCATCAGCCAGGCGGCGCCGACACTCTGCATGAACGTGCCGATGTCAGATACGACATCGGCCACAATGAGATTGCGGAAGACCGGCGTTCGCAGAGGATGTAGTAATCCCGATGTTTGTTTCATCGGCTGGCTGGCAGCGCTCAATGATAACTCTCTATGGACAATGAATCACGGCGCATCTGTGCGGGGCACGCTCATGTTGAGCATCCCTAATCCTCATCTAGGTATTCTTCGGGCACATCGTCTTCGGGGAATTCTCGAGTGTGGACTTCGCGCCCGTCGTTGTTATCTGCATCCTCAACGCCGCTAACCACGCCAGCCTCGAACGCATTGCCCTCTTCGAGCAACTCATCCACGCTTTCAGAATCCGCGCCTCTGCGGTTTGACAACCCTTGCAGATCGCCGGCTTCGACCTCTGTAAGCGGCGGTGCCAATGGATATGCGGAGTCGTCTTGTTCGCGATTTCTCGCGGGCTTCGCGATGGCTCGGCTCTTCTTGCCCGTTGTAGCCTTCTTTCGAGCCATAGCTTTTTTCCGCGGCGCTTTCTTCTTTACGGATGGCTTGGATCGCAAAGCCTTTTTCTTCGTAGGCTTGCGGGCAGCTTTCTTCTTCACTGGTTTGTTTCTTGGGGCAGCGGCTTTCTTTGCGTTTTTCTTGGTACTTTTCTTTTTACGGGCCATGGCCGCAGTCTAGCACCACCCGGAGTCGTGAAATTACATTTTTTCGCAATTCCTGGTACGGCATCGGCGGGAACTCACAAGAAGCCCATTAGCGCGTCCGTGGTTTCTTCTGGATTTTCTTCAGAGACCCAATGCCCTGTGTTTTTGAGCACGACAATTTTTGCATTGGTCGCGACGATTTGCATCTGCTTGCCCAAAATCTCTCCATTGGCTTTTTCTCCACCGATGGCGAGCACCGGCATCGTCAATTTCGTTTGGGAAAAACGCGCAAAATCTTTGGCGGCCTGCTGGAACGAGACAAAGTATTCCCAGCCCGCGCGCATCCGTCCGGGACGCGCATAAGCCGCCGAGTATGCTTCGCGGTCGGCTTCAGAGAGCGAATGGGTTTTATCAGCGGCGAAGTCGTTCCAATAATGCTCGAAATAGATTCTTTCCCGCCCTCGGACCAGAGCTTCCGGCGTCGGGCCGTTAAAGCGGAAGTGCCAAATGCCAGGATTGTTGTACACCGCCTCCCACCCCTCCACACCGGGAAGAAATGCATCCATCACGACGAGCTTCTCAGTTTCTTCGGGAAATTGCGCGGCATAAGCGTAGGCAACCATCAGACCGATGTCATGCCCAACCACTCTCGCTTTCTGAACCCCAAGAGACTTCGCCAGCGCATGAATTTTTACCGCCGCGGTCGCCATGTCCATTCCATCTTTGGGGATATCGGAGTCTCCAATCCCCGGCAAGTCGGGCGCGATGACGGTGAATTTTTGCGCGAGCAAGGGAATAATTGGCCGCCACATGCGGGAAGTCTGCGTATAGCCATGCAATAAAATGACGGTCGGCCCTTTGCCCGCTGTCAGATAGTGCAGCTTCAAACCCTCGACCCTTGCAAATCGTGAGTTAACGCCACTGGCTGCAGTCTGAGCAACTCCGGCCAGCGAAAACGATAAAATCACTAACCCAATAAGTAAGAAGCGGAAGAATCGAGTGAAAGGCATAGTTAACTCCATATGTATTCAGCATAATAATGCCATTTTTGAGATGTTTTCTTCGATATCTCCACTGTGCCTGCGTAAAATCAATCGCTAAAATTCCCCACAGGTTTATAGAGACTTTCGTACACTCTGGCTCCTATTGACAATCGTCGCTGCAAATAACGATACTTCCATTCTCAAAATGAGTAAGCCGCTCGCAAAGAAAGTGCTGTTAATCGGCTGGGATGCAGCCGACTGGAAGATCATTCATCCGCTTCTCGATCAAGGGCTGATGCCTACGCTGAATGATTTTATCAATGAGGGCGTAATGGGCAATCTCGCGACATTGCGCCCCATTCTTTCTCCCATGCTGTGGAATTCCATTGCCACGGGGATGCGGCCAGACAAGCATGGCATTCACGGTTTCATGGAACCGGATACGCAAAACGGCGGAGTTCGGCCGGTCACGAGCACTTCGCGCAAAGTGAAGGCGATTTGGAACATCCTTACGCAGCGCGGATATAAGACGCACGTTCTTGGTTGGTTTGCGGGCCATCCCGCCGAGCCCATTAATGGAATTTCGGTTTCTGATCTCTACCCCTACGCGACGGCTCCCATCGATAAAGAGTGGCCCATGCCACCAGGAACAGTACACCCAGAAAACCTGCGCGATACTTTTGCCCGCTTGCGTATGCACCCGACAGAGGTCAGCGAAGCAGCGATTCTTCCGTGGATACCCCGCGCGGCTGAGATAGATCAGGAAAAAGATAAGGGATTGCAGTCGTTTGCCAAAATTCTCTCTGAGAATTGCTCAATCCATAATGCGGCGACATGGATTCTCCAAAACGAACCATGGGATTTTATGGCTGTTTATTACAACGGCATCGATCATTTTTGCCACGGTTTCATGCACTTCCATCCTCCACGAATGGAAGGCATTCCTGAAGAGAAATTTGAAATTTACAAGGATGTCGTGAATGGAGCGTACCGCTTTCACGACATGATGCTTGACACATTGCTCCAACTCGCCGGACCAGATGCGACGGTGCTTCTCGTCTCTGACCACGGATTTCATTCCGATCATTTGCGGCCACGGGGCATTCCGAAAGAGCCCGCCGGGCCGGCAGTACAGCACCGTCCCTTCGGCATTTTTTGCATGAAGGGTAATAACATCAAGAAAGACGAAAGAATTTATGGAGCAACGCTGCTAGACGTCACGCCAACGATTCTTTCGCTCTTCGGCCTGCCAGTCGGCGAAGACATGGACGGCCGCGTTCTCGTACAGTCGTTCGAAGAGCCACCACAAATTGAACGGATACCAAGTTGGGAGCAAGTAGCGGGAGAGTGTGGCATGCATCCCGCTGACATGCGTATGGATCCAGCGGCGGCACAAGCCGTGTTGCAGCAGTTTGTGGCGCTCGGTTATGTTCAGCCCTTAAGCGAGGACCAGACGAAAGCCGTAGCCTCTGCGGTACGTGAACAAAAATACAATTTAGCCCGCGCTTACATTGACGCAAGGAGGCATACCGATGCGGTTGCCCTGTTCGAGGAATTAGTCGAAGAATCGCCGGATCAAGTCCGTTTTCAGCAGAATCTTGCGCATTGTTATTTATCGGTGGGCCGCCGCGCTGAAGCAAAAGCGATTCTGGAAAAGCTAATTACGGACGACGCTGAGCGACGCGAGAAGCAGTTCCAAGAGGCGAAAGCGAAACATGAAGCGGAAGCGGAAGAATCTGGCGGAAGAACTAAAAGCCACCTTACGGAACAAACATCCATGCAGCAGATTGCAGGGCAGGCTGCGCGCCCGCATCCTTGGGCCGATTTGCTCATGGGAATCATTCAATTCGAAGAAGGCGACATGGATGCCGCTCTGGCGAGTTTGTTAAAAGCGGAGCAAGCCGATCCACGCTTGCCTGACCTGCATCTGCGCATTGGGCAAGCATATCTGCGGCAACGCCGGACTGCCGATGCGGAACGCGCTTTCTTGAAAGCCCTCGATATTGATGGTGACAGTCCGGAAGCGCATCTCGGGCTTGCCATTGTGCGCCTGCGGCAACGTAGAAATGAGGATGCCGCCAGTGAAGCGTTACTCGCGGTTGGACTGCAACACTTCCTGCCAATGGGGCATTTTTATTTGGGTGTGGCCCTAGCCCGACTAGGGCATAGGGAGCGTTCTGTACTCGCCTTCGAAACTGCGGCAAGCATGTTGCCGGGATTGTTGGCTGCTCATCGCTGGCTCGCAGCGCTCTATGTGCAACCGGGTGGCGATCCCGAGAAATCCGCCCGCCATCGCAGCATTTATTTGCAGTTGGCTCGTCGCCGGCAAGAACACGCGAAGCCGCGCGAAACGGTTTTGTAAACAAAGATGATGAAATTGGTTCGCGAAACCTGGCGTACTTTGGCTGATAATGCCATGTTCTGAGCATTTTCTTTGATTATCCAACACCGCCTGCCGTAAGATAGCTCACTAAAATTCGCTGCTTTCGTCTAAAGGGTTCTTATGTCAGTAAAAATGATGCGCTTACTGCAGCTTTTCTTGCCTCTGGCAATGGTTGTGTTTCTCGCTAGTCAGCCACTTCCAACTCTGGCCCAAAACGATGGCGATGCTTGGGCCAGGAAAAAATCGGGATGGCTGCAACTGACTCCTGCTGAGCATCAGCAGACCATGGATTTTGCCGACGATTACAAAAGCTATTTGAACATCTCTCGCACGGCGGAAACTTCCACGCGCGAAGTGATTCGCCGCGCCAAAGCTGCCGGGTTTGCTGAATTTACTGACCCGAAACAAGTCAAAGCTGGCGCGCGCCTGATTGTTCCCGACCGCGACCGCGCAGTGATTTTCGTGGTTGTTGGCTCCGATCCAATTGTGGAGGGAACGCACGTGATCGGCACCCACCACGACAGCCCGCATATTGATTTGAAAGGCCGCCCGATTTACTCGGCGGGCGAAATCGCCCTGTTTAAGACAATTTTCTACGGCGGAATTAAGACATATCAGTGGGCCAATGTTCCTCTGGCTGTGCTCGGCCGCATTGATACAACCGACGGCCGCACGGTAGATGTTTCCATCGGTCTCCATCCCGGCGATCCGGTTTTTGTCATTCCCGATAATGCTCCGCATTCCGATAAAGACTTACGTTCGCGCACTTACACCGAAGTCCTGAAAGGCGAGGAACTTGACCCTGTGGCGGGTAGCATTCCTAGCGACAAAGATTCCGTCGCCGTGGAAGTCGCGAAGCAGTTGATTTCCACTTACAAAATCACCGAAGAGGACCTTGTCAGTTCAGAGTTGGCTTTAGTGCCTGCCGCATCTCCCGCCGACGTGGGTCTCGACCGAGGACTGGTTGGCGCCTACGGGCAAGATGACCGCTTGTCTTCTTTTTGTGCAGCTCGTGCCATTCTCGATTTGAAAGGAACTCCGCGCCACACAGCAATGGCATATCTGAGCAATTTTGAAGAAGTCGGTTCCGTGAACAACACCGGGGCAGACTCGCAATTTCTGAATTCAACTTTTGCGAGACTCATCGGGGCGCAGCGGGGATCCAGCTACAACGATTTGGACTTGCGCCGCGCGCTGCACAACGCTGAAGTGATTTCTGCCGATGCGAATGACGGCGTCAACCCGATTTTCCCCTACAACAGTGAGACCACGAATGCCGCGCGCATGGGCTATGGCGTTGCTATTAAGCTCTATGGTGGAGGATTCAATGCACCCTCCGAATTTATCGCCAAGGTCCGTGGGCTGATGGACCGCAACAACATTCCCTGGCAGACGCAAACGCCAAAAGTCGGCGTCGGTGGCGGTGGAACCATCGGAGGTTTTATGTCGAGGGAAGACATGGAAGTGATTGATCTCGGCGTGCCGCTGCTCTCCATGCATTCGCCCTTTGAAATGTCGTCAAAAGTGGATGTGTGGAATTTCTACCGCGCGATGTCGGCCTTTTATGCGCAGTAGTTACTGTGGGTCTGCTTCCAACAGAAGATGCTTGGCAAATGCAGCGGAAATCTGCGCCATCGGTCCGCGCACGGTCCCGTAGTCTTTGCCATTCACGTAATCCATGACGTGATAAGTTTTATCTTCGAGTCCGCGCAACTGCACCTTGCCATTCCAGTTTTTCGCAAAGAACGCGTAATACATGGAATTATTTTTGCGAATCACATGGGCTTCCGGCAGATCAAAACCGATGTCGTAGAGCGATCCGAGATACTCGCCGCGCGAAATCATTTTTTCTTTGTAGAGGTTGATCCATTTCTCGAAAACTTTTTCGCGCGCTGGAGTCAGGTCATACTTGCCATGTTTCGTGACCAAAGAGGGAAGCACAAACTGTGTTCCCACGACTCCGCCCACTCCCATCGTTGACGCGAAATCGTCGCCCCCGTCGCTTAGTTCCACGTGGTCGCCGAAATAGGGAATGTCGTCTCCCATCAAGCCCTTAATCGTTTTTGCCTTTGATCGTACCTGAAACGAACTTTCCGGATCGGAAGCTACCGACATGTTGAAGTGTGGCATGGTGAAAAATGAATACGACGTGCCACACGGGCAGAATTCCACCAACGCTCCCGGCTTTACTTTTTGGGCAGTGTCATAGATGCTCTTGAAGAAATCCGGCAACGCTTCGACAGAGTCTTCCGGCTTCGCGTGATGATGTGCCGGGTTGTAACATGCGGGCACGCCATTCATGTGCTGGCCGTCGAGCTTGAGACCGTCGAAGCCCCAATCCACAAGGATTTTGCGCACTAACGCGTCCTGATTTTCTACAACTTTTTCATCGGCTGGGCAGAGGTAGTCCGTATTCCACCAGGAAATTTTGCGCGGCGATCCATCGCGGTTTTCCAAAATTAAATCAGGCTCGTCGTGCAACAATTTCGAATTTGGCGATGCGCTCAAAGGGGACCACCACAATTGCGCTTTAAATCCTTCCTGATGGATCCGATCCACCAGCGCTTTCATGTCGGCGTCGCCATTCGGAAATTTCTTCGGATCCACCTGCCAATCGCCGTAGTCATTTTGCCAGCCGTCGTCGAGTGTGACCCAGGTGAATCCCATTTTCTTTGCGGTGGGCAAAGTTTCGTAAACCTGCTTGAGTTGGACGGAGCGCCCGTACCCCCAGGCGCACCAAATCGCGCCAAAGCCCGATTCCGGCGTGGATGCCATCGTGAAGCCCTGCTTGGCCATCAGCCGCCGGTATGTCGTTAGCGTTTGGAAATAATCGCCCTGATGTACGGTGACAAAAGTTCGAAAGGTGTGGAAACTCTCACCGGGAGCAATGTCTCTTGCATGCTTGTATGTCACGGCGATGTGTGCATGCCTTGCATCTGGCATTGAGACCGGCAATGAAACTAATCGTGGGCCCGGTTCCACATGGCCTACGCCAATGCCAACATCTCTTCGCCAAACATCAATAATTGGAGTGCCGCCGCCGTAGTCGCTGGCGTTCATACCGAGATAATTCTGCTGTGTAAAGCCGGTTTTTAGCAGCAACACCCAATTTGGGCGCTTTTCATAAGATCCGCTTTGGTAAGACCAGAATGCAGGCTCTGGTGCGCCGCGCTGCGCGTCAATTGTGTAGGAATGATTGTGCCAGCTTTGAATCGCAATATTAGATGTCCCGTTGTTCGTATAGCTGACATCAAAGACCGCCAGCGCAGGAGAATCGTCATAAATCGTGACTGAAACGGTCTTGTTTAACGAGCCCGCATTTCCCGTAAGCGTTAGCCGCTCGCCGCTGCCAAATCCGTCTGTGATGTGCTCGCGTTTTTGTGAAGCAAGCGTGAAATCACGCCAGGTTTGCGTCGCGCTCGATATTGTTTCCGAAGCTGAGAATGGGCCTAGAGGAATTTCTTTCCCCTGAAATCGCGCGACCACCCGGCTGTGCAACTTGTTATCGAACTCCATCCGAAGACTCTGGCTCTGAATGGAAGCCAGTCGGTCAGCCGACTTTGGCGTGCTTGAATTTTCTGCTTGAGATGTAGCAATCAAAATGCCCAACAGTACAACCAGACTCAGGTTCGAAATGAAATGTTTCACTTCCGCACCCCGCACTCTTTCATAAATCGTTCTCGATACTCACGATCACGAAATGCTTCCGTTCCTCCCGGGCGCGTGGTCGAAAGCGCTCCCGCCAAATTCCCAGCATGCAGGCAATCTAGAAGACTCGAACCACGCACAAATTCGTGAATGAACCCTGCGTCAAAGCTGTCTCCTGCTCCCACGGCGTCCACGACTTTTTTCAGCCGAATTGCTGGCGCAGCGACCGTTTCTTTGCCCCGGCGTGCAGTTGCTCCTTCGGCCCCACGCTTGACCACGACAAGCGGGACCAAACGCGACAGCGTCTCAATCGCGCGATCTATATCGTCAGTGCCAGCAATACGGCGCGCTTCTCGCTCATTTGGCAGAAAGACATCCACGTAAGGTAAAGCATCGCGGATACCGCCTTCCCATCGGTCTTCAGGATCGTCATTACTGTCCATGGAAATCGTGAGTCCGGCGGTTTTCAATTTACGGAACAGATCCGGCACGCTGGCCTGCAAGCCGCGCTGTAAATAAAAAGAGCAAAGATGAAAATGTTTCGCGCTGCACAAGTAGTCGAGATCAAGCTGGGCAGGCGTAAGCGAAAAGATCGTCCCTGGATATGTCAGAATAGTCCGCCACTTTTCGCGTTGCAAAATAATCGAAATGCCGGTCTGTTCGGTTGCCGTGCGGCGAACACAAGAAACATCAATGCCAGCAGCGGTTAGACGAGATAGGGCATCCTGGCCCATTTGGTCATCGCCGATGCAGGAAATAAATCCCACGCGCGAACCCAGCGTCGCCAGGTTATGCGCAACGATGGCGGAGGAACTGCCAAGCGTCAACACCATGCGCTCAGCCAGTAGCTCGCGCTCCGCAGGTAGTTCGCCCGGTAAACCATAGAGAATTAGATCAAGGTTCAGCTCACCGGCAATCGTGACATCGAAACGGGGCATGTTCCCTCAGAACTTACGGTTTCTTTCGTTTTATATCTTTTGGTGGCAGGTTGTCCAGCGGCAGGAGGCAAGTCTTTGATCACGCCAGCGTCACCGTCACCCCGGCTTTTCTTAATGCATTGAGATCAGATTTTGGAATGCCCCGATCCGTCAAAATCTCCTGAACGCCGGTAGGCGGCGCAATTAGCGACAAACTGCGGCGGCCAAACTTACTGGAGTCGCAAGTGGCAATCGTCATGCGGGCGACATCCATCATGGCCCGATTCACTTTGGCTTCCAGCAAATTGGGCGTGCTCAATCCATAGTGCACGTCGAAACCATCCACGCCGAGAAAGAGAATGTCTGCGTTGAGCCGTCGCAATGTTTCTTCGGCGATGGGTCCCACCAGAGAAAAAGAATTTTTACGCAACGTTCCGCCGGTCAGAATAACTTCTACGGCTGAACCCGCCAGTTCCGCCGCAATATTGATGGCATTTGTAATGATGGTCAGATTGCTGAAATGCCGCAAGGCCCGCGCAATCGCGGTGGTGGTGGTGCCGGAATCCAGAATGACGACTTGTCCTTCTTTTACTCGCTGCGCAGCGACCGCGGCAATGCGCATCTTCTCTTTGCGGTGTAGCTTCTCTTTTTCTCGCAAGGTCGGGTCTTCGAGCGCACCTTCTTTTGCGGGCAATGCTCCGCCATGGGTGCGATGCAGCCGTCCCTGGGTATGCAAAATTTCCAGATCTTTTCGGATGGTCACCGGTGATGTTTCAAACTGTGTGGAAAGATCGGCCACCAGCACGCGGCCATCCCGGTTTACCAGATCAACTATTGCTCTCCGTCGTTCTTCGTTTAGCACAATGCTCCTGCGTATCCAGCCAATTTGACGTGCTCCCTTTGTAATCCGTCGGGCTTTCGTTTGTAAACAAAATTACGAAAGCGGAATTTCCTTGACTTTCGTTACAAACGGAACTAAAAGATTGCAAGCATAATAATACGAAAGCCGTATGCCAAAGGCTATCACAATGCGCAAAACCCGTCTTCTTACGTTGCTTGGTTTGCTGCTTGCCGTCCATTTTTCATTCGCACAAGCTAATTACCAGGCCCAGCTCCGTGGCGTCATCACCGATTCAAGCGGCGCGGTTGTTCCCAGCGCCACCGTGACCATCACGGATGCCGGGACCAATATCGGCCGCTCGGTCACAACCAATTCCAGTGGAATCTACAGCCTGCGAGATTTACGGCCCTCAAATTACATCGTCAAAGTGGAAGCAGCTGGCTTCCAAACCATTGAGCAAAAGGGAATTGTGCTCGCGGTGGACCAGGATGCGTCGCTGAACTTTACCCTTCATCCGGCCAGTGCCACCATCACCATGGAGATTCGTGACACTGCGCCTTTGCTCGACACAGAAAGCGCCTCGCTCGGTACCGATATAACGAACCAGTACGTCAAAGACATTCCTCTCTTAAACCGGAGCTTCTTCGGCCTGGCCTTTCTCGCAGGCGGCGTGACGGAAACTGCCGGCAGCGGCACCGCCGACTCCTATCCCGCAGGCACGAACTTTGTTTCCAACGGACAACGCAACGCTACGGCGGAAGTACGCATTGACGGAGCTTTGATTAGCGCCCCGGAACAGGGCGAAGGCGCGAACAGCAACGTCTATTACGAGCCGTCCGTTGAAATTATTCAGGAGTTCAAGGTCGAGAACAATAGCTTCTCCGCAGAGTTTGGCAACAACGGCGGCACCGTTGTCAACATGGTTTTAAAGAGCGGAACAAATTCTTATCACGGCAGCGCCTGGTGGTTCCTGCAACGCAATGGCACAGATGCACGCGACTTTTTTAATCCCGCGCCCGGCATCAAGCCCGATCACGAACGCGACCAGTACGGCTTTGCCATTGGCGGGCCGATTCGTAAAGACAAGACGTTCTTCTTCGCCGATCTTGAAAGAGTTCGCGATAACGAGCCCATTAACTATGTCGCCAGCGTGCCTACCGCCGCGGAACGCACCGGAGATTTCTCGCAAGCCGCCAACCCAATTTTCGATCCGTTGCAATGCGCCTCTCAAGGCTCCGGCCAGTCGTGCATCCGTCCGGCTGTTCCCGGCAACATTATTCCTACCGGAGAAATTGACAAGATCGGGCAGGCCATCATCAACCTCTACCCGATGCCGAATCTTCCCGGCGAATTTAACAACTACCGTGCCAATGCTGTCTCCCATGCCCCCGATTATCAATTCGATATCAAGGTGGACAACCAAATCGGGCAGAACCAGAGAGTTTCCGCACGCTACAGCCGCCTGCATTCTGACTTTACAACTCCTCCCGGCTTTGGAGACGGCGAATTCGGCTCCAGCGGTGACGGCATCGCGGGGTCGCCGCTGACAGCACAAAACGTGTCGCTTGAATATTCCTGGACGCTGTCCCCAAAAATTCTCTGGTCGTCGCGGTTGAGCCTTGATCGTGTAAAGCAGGCCGAAACTGATAACCTGCCCACGCTGCAAAGCGTGGGGCTACCGTCCGTACTGGATGCTAATGGCCTCGACCGCATGCCGACCATCCAGATGAGTGGCGCTTCGCCCTGGACCAGCCTCTACGACCAATGCTGCGTAAACACGACTTTTGCCCACACGCTGGCTACATATTCCTCGCGGTTTGAAGTCGTACATGGCAATCACATCTTCAAGTTTGGTGGCGAACAGCGCTTGTTCTACAACAACTTCTTTCAGCCGCCCAACCCTACCGGACTATTCAACTTTACCGATGATGTGACCTCGCAAATCCCCAACAGCGGGGCAGCCGGCGGTACCCAGGGCAATCCTTTCGCCAGCCTGCTTTTCGGATTTCCCGATAATGGCAGCCAGATCAACATTTATCCGTCGGTCGCCAACAAATCGAAGGAAACAGGATTTTATTTCCAGGATGACTGGAAGGTCACTCCGAAACTCACCGTCAATCTTGGTCTCCGCTACGAATGGAGCACACCCTACGATGAACGCAATAACAAACTCCAATTCAGCGATTTCAGCGGCAACAGCGGAGTCGTCGTCCCCGGTCTTCCCATCACTGGCCCGCTGCAAGGCACGACCATCTTCGCTAGCAACGGCATGCGCACCGTTCCCGTAGATCGCAACAACTTCGGTCCCCGTCTCGGTTTTGCCTACCAACTCACGTCTAACACTGTTGTTCGCGGCGGTGCCGGAGTGTATTACGGATCGAGCGTCGCCACAAACTTTCAGTATCCCGGTACCGCGTTTCGTGAAACTGCGACGATGTTCTTTACCAACGACAATTTTCAGACCCGTGCCGCTTCTCTTGCCAATCCTTTTCCCGGCGGTTTAAGTGGGCCGCAGGACCAAAAATACGGCGCGCTCGCCGAGTGGGGCTTCATCAACCAGAACGATCTCGGCACAACGACCGCGCGCAATGCAGACATTTATCAGTGGAACCTCGGCGTTCAACATCTTTTCCCCAGCCAGATTGTGATTGGCGTGGATTACTCCGCCAACCGCAGCACGCATCTGCCGTGGGGCGGTTATTCGAGCACACGCAATCGCAACTACATTTCTTCCGCGCTGTTGGCGCAGATTTCCGCACAGCAGCACGCTCTAGATCCGACCTGCGATGCCGACAGCTGTGTGAGCAACTACCTGGCAAATCCTGTGCCTAATCCGTTTTGCACGATGTTCAACGGTGTAGGTTGTCTGGTCACCGGCCCAGCGCCCGTTTTCAACGAGCCTGATTCCCGTTATAACCAGCCGACCATTCCACTGGGAAATCTGTTGCGGCCCTATCCACAATTCGACGGGAACTTCGAAGGGTTGCCACTTCTCGAAGCCAGCTCCTGGTACAACTCTTTGCAGGTGCGCTTTCAAAAACGCGCTACGCATTATGTGAGTTTTGAAGGTAATTACACTCTCTCCAAGTCCACCGACGATTCTTCCATCGGAGCCAATGCCTTCGTCGGTACTTTGAACAACGCGAATCCCCAGCAGCTCGACAATCTCAAGGCCGAGCACGCCATCAGCGCTAATGACGC
>JAJPHW010000040.1 GCA_021325035.1 Terriglobia bacterium | reverse complement strand
GCCGTCAGTTTTGGATTGGCTTCCTTGTCGGTATCAACCTTGTGCAGAGGGCCAGAGAATTCCGGTGCAGTGGAAAAACGCAACAAAAAATCTTTGCCGTATTGCAGGGTGACCGGAGAACCGTTTGCCGGCGTAATTTCAAGTCTGGGTGGCGCGGTTACTTTGCGCTTGATGAGCGGCGCGGCCTGTATATACCCCCCGTCATCGCCGGCAGGCGCAATGCCGTATGCGCGCAACTCCGCGGCCACGTAAGTCGCGGCCAATAGCTCGTCATGCGTCCCGCTACCGCGGCCCTGCATGGCGTCGGAGGCGAGGAATTCCTCGTGGGCACGGATACAAGCAGAGCAAACCTTTGGTTTCGCTGCGTGAGCGGAGGACTGGGGCTTCTTGCCGTCTTGCGCAACGACAGAAACGGAAGCAAGAAAGAGGGCGATTAAGAATGTTGTAACGCGTCGAATGGTCATGTTTACAGTACGAAAAAGCCTAACAGATAGTTCCTAAGGCCGTGGAGGTTGCGGTTTGATTCATTTTCGGATGGATATTTCGATCGCCTGCTCCGCAAGAGGCGCCATGGCCTTGTATCCCGCCGCGTTTGGATGCAAGCCGTCTTCGGCGAATTCGCTCTTGAGCAAGCCTTTTTCGTCAACCATGGCTTGGAAGTAATCGAGATAGATTAAGTTATTCGCGGCACAATAATCTTTCAGCCAGACATTAAGTTTGACGATTTTGTCTGGTGAGCGTTCCGAAAATAGCTCCAGCGATTCCGGTGTGTAATTGTTCACCGGAAGAACAGACGCGAAAATCACCCTGATTTCATGCGATCGCGCAAGCTCAGCCATTGAAGCCAGGTTCGCTTCGATGTCTTCGAGTCGCATGGGGCCGGTGTTTCCGGCGATGTCATTGGTGCCCGCGAGAAAGACAACAGCTTTCGGTTTGAGATCAATCACATCCTGGCGAAAACGAATCAGCATTTGCGGCGTGGTTTGTCCGCTGATGCCGCGATTGACGTATGGTTTCCCGGCGAAGTATTGGTCAAGCTTCCACATATCGGTGATGGAATCGCCGAAGAAGACTACGCGATTTTCATTTTGAGCAGGAGGCTTCATGGCAGCGTTCGCATCTCGGTATCGTGTGAGCTGCCCAAAATCATCAGTAAAAATCGAAATCCGCGAGGCGCGATATTTATCCAACCCTGGATATCCAGTCGATGGTATTGCATTTTCTTGAGCAAAGCCGATAGAGACCAGCCCGATCATCGCAAGCATGATTCTGGAATAGCGCATGATTCCACAGCATAATGCATCGCGCCACGAAAAATTCATACGAAAGTTGCATCTTGGCTGAAAACTCTGGCATCTTGCTGTCATGGAATATCGCACACTCGGTCGCTCTGGTCTTAAAGTTCCGGTTCTTAGCTTCGGCACCGGTACATTCGGCGGTAAGGGCGAATTTTTTAACGCCTGGGGCAGCAGCGACGTGGCCGAAGCTACGCGCCTGGTGGATGTTTGCCTCGAAGCAGGCGTGAATTTGTTCGACACGGCGGACGTGTATTCGAAAGGTGTGTCAGAAGAGATTTTAGGCAAAGCGATTAAAGGCCGCCGCAACCAGGTTTTAATTTCCACGAAAACCACGTTCCGCATGGGCGATGGCCCGAATGATTTGGGTTCCTCACGCCACCACATTCTAGAAGCCTGCGAAGCCAGCCTGCGCCGCCTCGGCACCGACTACATTGACATCTATCACATGCATGGTTTCGACGCGCAGACGCCGATTGAAGAAACGGTGAAGACTCTCGACCATCTAGTGCAGAGCGGCAAAGTTCGTTATCTCGCCTGCTCGAATTTTTCAGGATGGCACTTGATGAAGTCTATCTCGACCGCCGAAAGATACGGATGGGAGCGCTATTGCGCCCACCAGGTTTATTATTCGCTGGTCGGGAGAGATTATGAGTGGGAACTCATGCCACTAGGGATGAAGGAAAATGTGGCAGCGATTGTTTGGAGCCCATTGGGGTGGGGAAGACTCACGGGTAAAATCCGCCGGGGACAGCCCTTGCCGAAAGTAAGCCGCTTGCATTCGACGGCCGAGCAAGGCCCGCCAACCCCAGACGAATATCTCTACAAAGTTGTTGACGCGCTCGATGAAGTTGCCAAAGAAACCGGCAAGACGATTCCGCAGGTTGCGCTGAACTGGTTGTTGCAGCGTCCGACGGTCGCCAACGTAATCATGGGTGCGCGCAATGAAGAGCAATTGCGGCAAAATTTAGGTTCGGTGGGATGGAATCTCACAAAAGATCAGATCGCGAAGCTTGATGCTGCGAGCGAGCAGACGCCAGTTTATCCGTATTGGCATCAGCGGCAGTTTGAGAGAAATCCCAAGCCGGTGTAGGAGATCAGAAAGCCGTCCTAGCCACACGCGAGATCCTTCGCTTTGCTCAGGATGACGTGCGCGTCTCCCGCTTCGCTCACGCCGCGCAAACACCGTTACATCCCATCATAATTCGGCCCACCGCCGCCTTCGGGTGGAACCCAGGTGATGATCTGGTAGGGATCCTGAATGTCGCAGGTCTTGCAGTGCACACAATTTGAAGGATTCAAGCTGATGCGCTTGCCGAAGGGCTGGTTGGCGTCATCCACCATTTCATAAACATTCGCTGGGCAGAAGTTCTGGCAGGGGCTGCCAAATTCTTTCACGCAACGCGAATTGCAAATATTGGTATCGTGAATCACCAGATGCGCAGGCTGATCTTCTTCATGCTTCGTGCCGGAGTGATACAAATCAGTCAGCTTATCGAAAGTCAGCTTGCCGTCGCCCTTCGCCGGGCCGAGATTTTGCGGCTCTTCTGCGCCACTCGGGTCGGTGTAGCGGAGCTTCTCCATGTGCTCATAACCGGGCGTTGAAGGATAGCGCGCGTGCAGGCCGCGCCCACCACTGATCATCTGCAAACCGGTGTTGAACATGCCGGCGAAAAATCCCTTTTCGAAGCCCTGGTGCATATTGCGGACGCCCCAGAGTTCTTCTTTGATCCAACTGGATTCGGCCCGGGTCTGATAATTGCGCAAAGTTGCCGCTGATGAATCGTCTTTAGTCAGAGCTTCGAACGCCGTTTCCGCCGCGAGCATCCCGCTCTTGATGGCGAGATGAATTCCCTTGAGCCGCGCCGAGTTCACGAAGCCAGCCGAATCGCCGAGAATCATCCAACCATCGCCCGCTAGTGGAGGCAACGCAAACCATCCGCCGTAGGGCATGGTCTTGGCCCCGTAGCGAATCATCTTGCCGCCTTCCAGCAACTTCTTCACAAAGGGATGCTGCTTGAAAGACTGCAAAATATGCTGCGGGTCGACTCGAGGGTCTTGATAGTCAAGGCCCGTAACGAAGCCCAACGAAACAATGTTGTCTTTGCTGCCGTAAATCCACGCACCGCCGTATTCGTGCGTGGTCAGCGGCCAGCCCATGGTGTAAATGACTTCGCCGGGGGCGATGCGGCCCGAGGGAACCTCCCACAACTCTTTGATGCCCACGCCGTAAGTCTGCGCGTTCGAATCTTTGTCGAGGTCGAATTTTTGAATTAGCTGTTTGGTCAGCGATCCACGTGTGCCTTCGGCGAGAATGACAACTTTGGCTTGCAGATCGTAGCCGGGCTCAAAGTTCGACTTCGGGCGATTTTCTTTGTCCACGCCTTTGTCGTCGGTGCGGACGCCGGTGACGCGATTGCCGTCGTAGAGCAGTTCCGATCCGGCGAATCCGGTAAAAACGGTGATTCCGGTTTCTTCGACTTTGCTGCCCAGCCACTTCACAAAACGATTCAACGAGATAACGTAGTTCCCGTGATCGCGCAACGGCGGCGGCGTGATGGGAAATTTGAATTGGTGCTTTTCAGTGAAGAAATAGACAGCTTCTTTGTGGACTTCAGCGTCGAGTGGGGCTTCTTTCTCGAATCCGGGCAGCAACTCGCGCATGGAGCGAGGGTCGAGCAGTGCACCCGATAGGCAATGCTGACCGATCTCACGGGCCTTCTCTAATACGTAAATATTTTCTTTGCTGAGCTGCGAATCAGGATGCGAAGCGTTGTGCGCATCAATTAACTGCGAAAGACGCAGCGCACAAGCCATGCCTGCTGGCCCGCCGCCGACGATGACAACGTCGGCCGGCATCTGCGGGCGTTCAATTCCTTCGAGCGGTTTGCGAAAGATCAGCATGCAGGTTTCAAAGTTGCAAGGTTTCCAAGTTTCAAGAAGCCTGTTTGAAATTGCGTAAAGAGTCCAGAAGCCGATTGATTAAACCAAGAATTTGGTACGCTTCCCTCGCAAGCATTTCATATTCTGCCTTTCCCAAATATCCTAAATCAGCGGCGATCGCAAGTTGTGTGTCCAGTTCAAGAAGGGAGCCGCGTGCATGCCCAAGGAACTGTTGGAATTCACCTCGAGTCAATCTACCTTGGCCTTCCGCGATGTTGGAAGGTACTGACACTGCAGCACGTCGAATCTGCGACGTTAAACCATAAAGCTCAGATCTCGGGAAGTCCTTCGTCGCAAGGTAAATACGCGTAGCGAAAGCCTTTGCTTTTTGCCAGACCAACAGATCACGATAGGAATGGCCCATAGAATCTCCGCACGCCGCAATAACCTTGAAACCTTGAAACTCTGAAACCTTAATTCCCTGCTTTGGCTTTCTTCACTTCCTCAATCAATGGCGGCACGATATCGAACAGATTCCCAACCACCGCAAAATCGGCAATCTCAAAAATCGGGGCCTCGGAGTCTTTGTTGATGGCCACAATGCCGCGCGCGCCCTTCATGCCGACAATGTGCTGAATCGCTCCGCTGATGCCGAGAGCGAGATACAGCTTTGGGGCGACGGTTTGTCCGGATGATCCAATCTGGCGATCCATCGGAAGCCAGCCCGAGTCGCAAATAGGACGCGAAGCCGCCAGCTCTCCACCTAGCGCGTCAGCAAGCTGCTTGGCGATTTCGATGTTCTTCTGTTCTTTAATGCCGCGTCCAACCGAAACTATGATTTCGGCTTGGGTCAGATCTACGGCTTGTTTGGCTTCTTTGAAAACTTCCTGTGGCCTATTGCGGACAACGCCGTCGGCAATTTCAACCTTCACAGTTTCTACGGGAGCCGCACTTGCTCCGTCTTCGGCTTTATCTCCGCGGAATGCTCCGTTCTGAAACGTCGCAAACCAGGGACTGTTACCGGTAAAGCTTACATCCGCAGCCAATTTGCCTTGAAACATCTGGCGGGTGAAGAGCAGCTTGCCGCCTTCATGCTTGAAGCCAATGCAGTCGCTGATGACGGTACTTCCCATCGCAGTCGCCAGCTTGGGAACGAAGTCGCGCACCTGATAGGTGTGCGGCATTAGAACCAGCTTCGGCTGCTTCGCCTCGATAAATTGTTTCAGTCCAGCGGCGAATGCATCGGGCGTGTACGGTTCCAGCTTCGCCGACTCGACCGAATAAACTTTGGCCAGCTTCTTCGCGGCTAGCTCATTGGCGAATGAACCTACGCTTGCTCCGACGACCGCAGCTTCGAGCGCCCATCCGGTCGCAGCGGCAATGGCTTGTCCAGCAGCAATGGTTTCCAATGATGCGCGATTGAGTTTGCCTTCGCGCTGTTCCGCAATCACTAAAATTGTGTCAGGCATGCAATTCCTTTAAAACAGTTTTTGAAAGCAGGCAATTCCCGCAACTTACAGCGTTCTTGCAAGCCGCCTACTTATTCGTAAACCGTGCCGCGAATATGAGCGCCGATGCCGATAAGCATCACACCCAGAAGCGCTTCGATCCCCGTCCACCACGTCCAGAAACTCGAACCTGCACGCAGCCCGACCGAGCCGATGGTCAGCACAATCAACAAATCAGTCCAAATCAGCACTTTGCCGCAAGTGATCAGCGCCATGCCTTTGCACATGCGGTCAACAATGCCTTCGGATTCCAACAAATCCATTCGCAAACCTGACATATGTAGTTGGATGTTCTGTCAGGGAAATGCGTGGCCTTATAAAACCCGCAATTCGTTGCGCAGCTTCTCCACCAGCTTCTTTGCCACTTCCGCCGGCGGCCCTTCAATAAATTCGGTATTCTTCGTCTTCTGCGGGATGTAAAGCTTCTCAATCATCTGCAAATTGTTGCCGATCGCAGATTGCACATCCGCCAGCGCTACTTTACGCAGAGGTTTGTTCTTCGCGTTCTTGATCCCTATCAAAGTCGCATAGCGTAGCTTGTTGATGCCGGATTGAATCGTAAGTACCGCAGGCAGCGGCATATCCACAAATTGAAAGAAGCCGGCTTCGAGTTCGCGCTTCACTTTGATTCCCGCGTCGGTTTTCTCGATCTGCATGATGATGGTCGCGTGCGGCCATCCCAGCAATTCCGCGAGAATGACGCCGACTTGCGCGTAACCGTAGTCGTCAGACTGCAGCCCCGTAAAAATTAAATCGAATTGTTCGTCTTTAATCGCAGCTGCGAATGCGCGCGCTGTGTTGAAGGCATCAAGCCCGACGAAAGCATTGTCTTCCAGATGAATCGCGCGGTCCGCGCCCTTGGCCAGGGCTTCGCGCAAAACCTGTTGCGCCCGCGCCGGGCCGGAAGTGATGACGACGACTTCGCCGCCATGCTTTTCTTTCTGCCGCAGCGCTTCTTCGAGCGCGTAGGCATCCGGCTCGTTCACTTCATAGGAAACGTCTTCCCGAATCCAGGTAGCCGTCTCGTTGAGTTTGAGCGGTGCGTCTTTCTGCGGCACCTGCTTCATGCAAACCAATATCTTCAAGCGGAACTCCTTGCGATGAGCAAACTACTTAGTATAAACGAGGGCAAGAGAATCTTGGGTTGGTCTTGATGAATTGATGGTGTCCAAAATCGGCCGCACGCCCCACCCGGAGCAACATCCACTATGGAGACACGGAGGATTTTTGACGAACCGCTGGCTTTTAACTCATTGAGGGTTTTCTCTGTGACTCCGTGCCTCTGTGGTCAAGCTCTGGTAAGGGAATCCCTATTCCGTGAAAACCACGGACTGCACCCCCGAAATCTCAAACCGCTTGCGGCAGCGCATGTTCTTGCAGGCCAGCATGTCGTCTTTGCGAAGCATGTAGGAGCGCGCTTTGGCGAAGCGGGCGCGGTCGCGGTCATCGGCGCGTCCGGCGAGCTGCTTCTTCTTGGTGCGGACGACCCAGGTAATTTCGTATTCGCCCGGCTGCTGGCAATGCGGACAATTCAGCGTGGCTACTTTCTTGTCCGTGCGCTCATCAAAAAAATCGCGTTCTTCCATAATTGTGTGTAGCGCGGGCGTCCCGCCGGTGCATCAAACTCGACATTATTGCAGCTTTATCGCCGGGAAGCTATGGCAAGATTAAAGTTAAGCGGAATCAATGGCAAAAAAGAAGAAAACAAAACGCTTCAGCAAAGTCCAAGCTGTCAAAGAGATGGCGCGTGAACGGGTCGGCATTCTTCCTAAACCGCAAGTCGTACCGAATCGAAAGAAAGCGCGCCCAGAACAGGCGAAATACAAGCCCAAACTGGAAGATATGCTTCGTGATCCTGAAGCGTGACTACGGATTAAACGTCACTGTGACCGTAGCTGGATTTTGCAGATTATTGATAACACACGCCGCTCCAGCTGTACTATCGCATCCCGACCATCCTCCAAAAGTACCACTTGTCGCTGTCGCGGTAAGTGTTAGCGTGGTGCCTATCGGAAAACTTGCGCTGCAAGTTGCCGAGCATCCCAGCCCACCCGGGGAACTTGAGACGGTGCCAGTACCGGTGCCCGCGAAATCGACCGTGACGGCTGGTCCCGTTCCGGTGAAGCAGACAACCGTGGCAGTCATATAATTCGTGACAATTGCCCCGGTGGAACCGATGCCTCCATCGCTACTATTCTTAGTCACCGTCGCGGAAACCAAGGTATTGCCGCAGTCTACTCCAGTCGCGGTGAGCAAGCCCGACGAATTCACCATCGCAATCCCCGGAGTATTAGAAGCCCATGTAACCTGATTAGTAATGTCCTTCGTCACCGGAGGATGAATATAGGTACCCAACGCCGACAATTGGACTGTCAAGCCTGCATCCTCATTCACTGGCGTGGAAGAAGAACCAAATGTCTCGGTCGAAGGTTGGATCGTGATAGAAACTAATTGCTGGTCATGTCCGCAGCTGGGGACAAGGAGCATGAGCGAACCGAGCACCGCCACCCCGGCGAGACGAGTTGCAAATCGAAGCATTACGTGACTACTCCTTTGCTGACTATTACTTGCAGGTAAATCTATGTGAAGATTCGGCAAAAGGCAAGCTAATCCGTCACTGTTCGCCGAACCAACCGTGAGAACTCGAGTACGTCATCTTCCGTCGTGTCGAACGAGCACATCCAGCGTACGACCGATTTCGATTCATCCCACACATAGAAAAAGTACTGTTCCTGTATCTTGGCGATGGCTTTGCGTGGAATCTGGGCGAATACGCCATTCGCTTCCACGGGATAAACAATTTTCACTTCAGGGATCGCGGCAATCTCGTTCTTCAAAAGTTGCGCCATGGCATTCGCCCGCCGGGCATTGTGCAGCCACAAATCATTGGAAAATAAGGCACTGAACTGGGCGGAAATAAATCTCATCTTTGACGCCAACTGCATCCCTTGCTTGCGCAGAAAGGGCATGTCCTGGCCGACCTTGGCGTCGAAAAAAATCATGGCTTCAGCGCCCATGGCGCCATTTTTCGTGCCCCCAAACGATAAAACATCCACCCCGGCGTCACGCGAAACTGCGCTCAGGCTTAGGTTTAAACTTGCAGCGGCATTGGCGATTCGCGCTCCATCCATGTGCAAAAACATGTCGCGTGTGTGTGCGAATTCGGCCAGCGCGCGAATCTCCTCCGGTTTGTAAACGGTGCCGACTTCTGTAGATTGCGTAATCGAGATGACGCGCGGCTGTACATGGTGCTGATCGCCAATTCCGTGGTAAGCATGAGTCACCTGCTCCACGGTCAGCTTGCCGTTGCTTGTAGCGATGGGGAGAAGCTTGCAGCCCGTAAATCTTTCTGGAGCGCCGCATTCATCGGTGTAGATATGCGCGCCTTCGCTGCAAATAATTGCGTGATAAGAATTTGTCAGCGCTTTGAGGCTGAGGCAATTCGCGGCTGTGCCGTTGAATACGATGTAAATGCCAATGTCATCGCCAAATTGCTCCCGAAACTTGGCTTTCGCGGCTTCCGTGTAAACATCATCGCCGTAGCCGACGCTGTGTCCATAATTGGAGTCTGCAATCGCCTTTAGAACATTAGGATGAACCCCGGCATTGTTATCGCTGGCAAAGCTGCGGGCTGGTTTCGTCATGCAAACCAATTTAGCAGAAGCTCAAGCAGGGACTGTAAACGGCGATCTCGACTATTTTGTTGGAGAAGATAACGCCGACCCGACAACTTTGCCGGGAGTATTGCCGTTCGACTGCTGTATAAAGGCTACGACCCGCAGATTTCCTGGATCGGTATCCCGTGGAATTTTGACCTCCACGTCTCTTGCAAACTCTTTATCTTTTTTCAAATTTCCCACTTGCTCGAGGCTCTGCACTACAGCCACATGCGTGAGGCGATGTCCGCCATTTTCCCCGTGCAAAACTTTTGATTCCGCGTGGTTTAAAGCAAGCGCTACATATACGGTGCCGGAACCTTCGCCGGCTTCCACATGAGCTTTTAATTTGCCGGGTGAATCTGTCGTCGAAGTAATACGCACTGGGATTTTTGGTTCTGAAATCGCTTTCTTGACGCTTTCCTGTGCAGCACGAACGTCACTGCCGGTGAATTGCGATTCGCCATCCACCACCATTTGTGGCGTATAGACGGAAGCCAACTTAAATTGATTGCCATATTCGCTTTGTCGCGCGGTAACGTCTTGCAGGGAAAAAGGATCTTTCCATCCTTCGCTATTCCAATAAGTGACATGCTCACTGAGAACGATGAGTTGAGCTCCCGGAATCGGCTGTTTGCTGTCAAGTTCCTCAAGGAAACGGTCAGCCGGGGGGCAACTGGAGCATCCCTCCGAGGTAAACAATTCAATCAGAACGGGTGTTGGGGTTGTGTTAGCGCTTTCTGCACGCGACGACAGGGAACAAATTGTAAGGACAGAGATTGTAAGAATGAAGCTTAGAGCCAGAAATTGTTTGTACATGGCAAAACACCCGTCGAGTTATTTATTAAGAGCAATTGCGCTATGAAGTTGGACTCGGTGGCATTGAAAAAGTTACAGCCGTGCCCGTTTTCGTTCACAACAACCGCATTGTTCTATATTTACTGTCATGCGCGGCCTTATTTTCGTTTTTCTCCTATGCATTCCAATGCTCGGTCAGTCCGGCAAGCAAGTTGCCACGGACGCCGTATCCCCTCAATTTGAGGATGTTGCTCAAAAATCTGGCCTTACGGTTTCTCATATTTCTTCGGTGGACAAACGCTACATCGTTGAATCCATGAGCGGAGGCGCGGGGTTGATTGACTGCGACAACGACGGCAAACTCGACATCATCACCGTAAACGGCTCCACGTTGGACCACTACAAGCAGGGTGGCGATCCGATGATTACCCTCTACCATCAAGATGCCGATTTCCATTTTTCAGATGTCACAGTTTCAGCAGGACTCACGCGCAAAGGGTGGGGCATGGGCGTGGCCGTTGCTGATTATGACAACGACGGGTTGCCGGATATCTACGTAACCGGCTACGGCGGTAACGCGCTCTATCACAACTTGGGTAATTGCAAGTTTGAAGATGTCACGGAAAAGGCTGGTGTTGCGGGCGGCGGTTTCAGCACAGGCGCGGCGTGGGGAGATTACGACAAAGACGGCAATCTTGATCTATTCGTCTCGCGCTATGTGCATTTTGATATCAACAAGTTGCCGCCGTTTGGAGTGGATGAAAAGAACTGCCACTTCAAAGGCGTGCCAGTGCAGTGCGGCCCGTGGGGGCTTCCCGGCGAATCGGATTTGCTTTATCACAATCGCGGTGACGGGACATTCGAAGAAGTCTCCAAAAAAGCTGGCGTGGACGATCCTAATCATTACTACGGCTTAGGCGTGATTTGGGGCGATTATGACAACGACGGCTGGCCGGATTTATTCGTCGCTAACGACGCCGGGCCGAATTACCTCTATCGCAACAAGCATGATGGAACGTTTGAAGAGCTGGGAATGATTTCCGGCATTTCCTTGAGTGGCGAGGGCCAGGCACAGGGTTCGATGGGCGTGGATTGGGGCGACTATCGCCACGAAGGCCGCATGGCGATGTTTGTGACCAACTTTACTGAGCAGCCCGACGCCCTCTATCGCAATCTCGGCAAAGACGGATTTTCGGATGAAGGCCAGCACGCTGGCATCTCCAAGCCGACGTATGAGCTTGTGGGGTGGGGCACGGCGTTCTTCGATTTCGACAACGACGGCTGGGACGATCTATTCGAAGCCAACGGGCATGTTTATCCGCAGCTCGATTCGATTCCCGGCGCCGCGCGATACCGTGAACCCATGCTGCTGTTTCGCAACAAGCATGATGGTACGTTTGAGAACGTGTCGCCGGCACTGGCGAATATTCCTGATGCTTCGCGGCGTGGCGCAGCTTTCGGCGATCTCAACAACGACGGCAACGTGGATGTCGTAGTCATCAACATTGACGGGCCGCCGTTGCTGTTACTGAACACCACCAAGAGCAAGAATCATCGCGTGCTGTTCAAATTGGTTGGGACGAAGAGCAATAAATCGGCGGTTGGGACGCGGGTGACGGTGAAAGCTGGAACTCTCAATCAATTCAATGAAGTGCGCGCGGGCGGGAGCTATATTTCGTCGAATGATCCGCGCTTGCACTTTGGACTTGGGGCAAATTCGATGATGAATGAAGTTGAAATCAAATGGCCAAGCGGGAAAGTGGAAGTCTTGCATGATGTTCCTGCCGACTTCATCTACACCATCATCGAGGGAGAAGGGATCCAGCAGAAGACACCGTTGCCGCATTAGAAGAACGGCTCCCGGTGTTTTATCAAAAGCAGATTCCTCACCGCTAAAGCGGATTCGGAATGACAAGTGGCTGGGTATTTTCAGAAAACAACTGAGGTTTGCTCGACTCAATCATCCACATTGTCATCCCGAAGGCCTGCGCTTTCACCCGCGGGTCGAGGGATATTGCGTGTAGCGAGCACGCTCTCGAGCGTTGTTTGGCTTGGGCGGACGAGGCGTCCGCCCCTACGCAAGGAAATGCTGCCCCAATTTGCCGATGCCAAGGTTTACAGCAATGGCCCGTAGAACGCGTAGGAAGGGCTGAGACGCGATCGGAACGGCTCCGACGGCCCAGAGTATTGGGCCAAAATTGGCAGCCTCTGGGGGCAATCTAAATCGATTTAATCGCCATATTTAAGTTATTCATTTTAAGATACTTATCGGTTATTTTACGCACAGCCAATTGAGCCCGCAAACGGCGGCAAATCAATGCACTAGAAGGAAGCTGCACGATATTTAGTGCAGCAAATATCCAATCGTAGATATGCGAATTGACTAGCCTTGGAGGAGCAGAAAGACAGTATCAGTACTCTTTACCCGGCTCGCTGCAATTCGCGTGAATGATTTTCACCTTATGGGCCACAATCGTGTTCCAGCCCGCGCCCGTCGTTGTACCTTCGTTGTAGGGCGCTGTCATGTTTTCCTCGGGATCGTTCTTTGCCACGTCTCCCGTTACTTGCACCGTGTAAAGGACTTTACCTTTCAGTGCGGAGGTGTCTCCGCCAATGATGCGATATTGCTTTGGCCCAGGGCCGCCGCCAGTGATGGTGTAAAGGCCATTGGTAGTGGACAAACAACCTACCACCGTCCGCACTCCCAGAATCTGCGGCGCGGATGCCGCCGCGGCCTGATTGGCCGACATATCTTGCGCAAATGCCGCTGTCGTCAAGCCCAAGCCAACTGCCAGAACGAAAATATTGGTTCGCATGGAATATGCTCCTTCTAACTAATTAGAAGTGGCGGCAGAGTAAGCGGCATCTGGAAGAAGCGCGGGAATCAAACTCGATTAACTTTGAGGACAATACGAGGCGCGCGGGATGAGCGAGCGGAAAAAAGGGCCGCGCGAAGCGGCCCTAAATGCCATATGGAAAAGGTTACGCGGCCGTTTCCTGTTCCCGGCGTTTTCCGGTTCCAACCACGTGCATTCTGGGGTCAATGCCAAATGCGTAGTACGAGCCTTGATTATTTCCAGAAACCGCATAGACCGATGCTCCGACGTTAAAAGCGTAATTACTCGAGGGCCCATTGATTTGGCCGATGCAATAACACCAGGAACTATAGGCAGAAACCGGGTTGATATCAGTTGTGGGCGCGGGCCACTCCGGCGCGCCGCCGATTCCAAAGGATACCGTGTCGCAGTCAAATACGGGCACTGGCTGGTAACTGCTATTGCGCACAAAAGGAGACTGCAACGAGTTAGCGGAGGAAGACGTTGATCCGCTCCCCTGACCGAAGATCACGGTTGTGCGCACGATGTAAGTTTGTGGAGTGCCGTCGGTGTTGAAAATTCTGAGAAACAAATAATCGCCACCATTCGGGCTCTCCGTCGAGTAGAAATTGGCGGGAGGGGCGGACAACAAACTCCACAAGGCGGCTGAACCAAGCTGCGGAACCACGCCTTGATAATTATTTAACCCCATCGGAGTTCCCGGCCCGATGTACTGGAACCATGCGTTCGAGGCGTTGATCCCCGTGCCGCCAGAGGAAAAGTTTCCATTCATGGAATTGCTCACGCTGAAACCGAGGTTGTAGAGATAAATCGACATTGTTTTTCTCCTGAAGCTGGAAGTGACGTGCCAGGGCCCAAAATCTTGTGCAGCGCACCTTACGCCGATGAGGAAGGGAAGTCAAGCGGAGCAAGGCATTTCCACGTTGATCGCACAGGATAGTCCAATTTGCTACGCGCGAGATTCCTCGACCCGCTGGTGAAAACGTGGGCCTTCGGGATGACCATGCTTTCTTTATCAAAGAGCAGATTCCCTTACGATTTTTCCAATGGCTTCCGCACATTCTCGCCGCGCTTCGCTCGGCTGCGAATGGCTCGGAATGACAAGATTTTCCGGGTGTTTACTTAGTTGCGGAGGCGGAGAGAACGTTCAAGTGGTAGCGGGGATCGGCGCGGAGCGAGACTAATTCGGGTTCGTTTTTAATATCATCCAGGTTTTGGCCAGCTTTTACGGCGGTGGTCAGAGCATCCAATGCTTTATCGCGCGCTCCGCATAATTCATAGGTGATGGCCGCTTCGAAAAGATTGGTGGGGTCTTTGACTTTAGCCTGCATTACAGGCGCGACTGCTTGCAAGGCACCTTGTTTATCTCCGGTTTTGGCAAGATAAAGCGCCAGATTTGCCTGCAAGTCCATCTGTTCGGGATGTTTGGCAATTTCATCTTTCACAAGTTGAATAGCCTGCTGGTAAGCCTGTTTGGCTTTGTCTTGATTATGCAGTTGGCGATATGCGTCGCCGAGGCTGGCCCAGTTGTCAGAGCTGTTTGCGTTCAGAGCAACTGTTTTTTCAAAAGCGGCGGCGGCGAGATCGTATTTCCCTTGGTAGTACCGGATGGTACCTAAATTGTTAAAAACCTCTGCGTTTGGTTTGATTGCCAGAGCCTGCTGCAACATCTGTGAGGCGTCGTCATCACGCCCAAGCGCATGGTATGTTGCGCCAAGATTGATGAGCGCACGTATTTCGTTGGGCTGAGTTTTCAGAACAGTCTCAAAAAAAGATGCAGCGTCCCGGTAGTGACCGGCTTGATATGCTTCTGCGCCCAGCTCTAAAGGGGCTTCCCAATCGTGAGGATTGATCTCTAATGCGTGGTTTAAGTTGGCGACCGCCTCTGTTGTGTTTCCCTTTTGTGCGTTGAGCTTACCTAACTTGTCATAGGGTACCGATATCTTTGGATCGAACTGGGCGGCGAGTTTAAACTCGTTCTCTGCATCGGCCAGATCGTTGTTCTGCATTCTTACTAACCCCAATGCGATATGACCCTCCGCTAAGTCATTGCTGATGGCGACAGCCTTATTCGCATTATCCGCTGCCAGTTTTATCCATTGCGAGTCAGGATTTTCGTGATTTTTGTAGTAGTACGCTTCACTCAAGCCTGCATAACTCACTGCCGATTGAGGATCCACCTGCACCGCTCGTTCAAGCAGAGTAATCGCCTTATCCACGTTGCCGGTGCGGTCCCACATGTCGAGATATTGACGCGCGCGCTGGTAGAGGGCATAGGCATTGTCATCCACTGGGAGTTCTTGCGATGTTGTGTTCTGGGCGGGTTTGGGGCGATGAAAGTAACGCCAGGCAGCGGAACTGAGGAGCCCACTGACGAGAACGGAGGCCACAATCGCCAATACTGCTTTGCGCTTGCGTAATTTGCCGGATGGCAGAGAGGAGGCATGGGCAGAAAGCCCGGCCACGCCTGATCCGCGCGAATGCCAACTCATGGGGCCGGACATGGCGCTCACGCGTCCGCCGCGCAGAACGGATGCGACTTCCGCCATGGTTTGAATCCGTTCGGCTGGGTCTTTCTCCAGCGTGCGCGCAATCAGAGCTGTAATGGCGGGCGGCACATCGGGACGCAGCTTGGTGATGTCACGTGGCGGAGTGAAGTGCAGGTTGTGCAGAACTGCAATCGAATTTGGGCCGGTGAAAGGAAGCTGCCCACTGAACAGCTCGAACATGACGATGCCGAAGGAAAAAATATCGGAGCGGGCGTCCACTTTTTCCCCGCGGGCCTGTTCGGGAGACATATAAGCGACCGTGCCGGTGACCATGCCTGGCTGGGTGAGCGTGAAAGATTGCGTCATCTCAGAGGCTGAGCTGTCTGCGGGATCGTAACCGATTTTGGCGAGGCCGAAGTCGAGGACTTTTACCAAGCCGTCTTCGGTGATCATGATGTTACCGGGCTTCAAATCCCGGTGGATGATGCCTGCCGCGTGGGCCTTGGTAAGGGCGTCGGCGATCTGTGCGCTGTAACGCTGAGCATCTTCAATCGGCAGTTTGCCCTTGTGAAGAAGCGACAAGAGGGTCGAGCCGCGAACGTACTCCATGACGATGAAGTCAGTTCCGTCTTCGGAATTCACCTCATAAATTGTGATGATGTTGGGGTGGTTGAGAGCTGAGGCGGCGAGGGCCTCGCGTTTAAAGCGGCCACGGGCATTGTCACTGATGATTTTGTCGCTGGGAAGAACTTTGATCGCGACATCGCGATTGAGCGTGAGATCATGCGCGCGATACACCACGCCCATGCCTCCGGCGCCTAGTTCGGCGATGACTTCATAATGCGAGAGTCTGCGGCCGATCAACGCTTGCCCCTCGAGAGAAAGTGGCTAAAGCGAGATTCTACACTTGCGCGGGGCGCAAGTGCAGAACTGAAGATGGCAGAGTGG
>JAJPHW010000017.1 GCA_021325035.1 Terriglobia bacterium | reverse complement strand
TTATTGAAATGAAAGCAGCCGGACCTGTAAGCCGAATTCTGTCCACGGTTGTCCGGTAAAAGACTTCCGCGGGACGGTCATTCCTCTGGGCCACGCATTACTGCGTGGCTCAAGCGACCTACCCGGAGGTTTGACGCGCCGAGCCGGCACGTTCGCGACCGAAGCCGCAATTCCTCCCTATTTGGTCTTGCTCCGTGTGGGGTTTGCCCTGCCCGCTGCATTACTGCCGCGGCGGTGCGCTCTTACCGCACCTTTTCACCCTTACCCCGCCGCCGTTGTGGATTCATCCTCATTCCGATTCATCGTCATCTTGCGAACGCTTTTGTGAAGCGAAGGATCTGGGTGCACCGCGCGGAATAACCGCGCGATTGGCGCACATCCCTATAACAATGAACCCACAACGGCAGCGCGGCGGTATGTTTTCTGTGGCACTGGCCGTCGAATGAGCTTGAACTCATCCTCCCGGACGTTATCCGGCACACTGCTCTGCGGAGTTCGGACTTTCCTCCCTTAATTCTTACGAATCAAGAGCGACCGTCCGGTCCGGCTGCCTACTCATGCATTATAGGCGATGCCACAAAACCATAAACATGGGGTGCCCCATTCCTTCGCGCTCTTTGCGAAGGGGCGGGCCGAACTTCAACTCGCCACGTTGTCCCGCCCGCTGATCTTCAGCCCGATCCAGCAACTAATCGGCCAGCTGAAAATCCACGACAGCCAGTACCAATGCGGCCAGCCCTTGCCCCAGTTGGGAATCGTCGCAACGATCCCCATGACTTCCCCGATCACGAAAAACCACAGCACGTGCCGCCCGGCGCGGCTCGGTGCGAATCGCGCACACACCCATGCGCAAAGAATCGAGACGACAATAAAGCACGCCGTGCTCGCCATTAACGCATTGTTTGACGGAATATGCCCGCGCTCGAAATCTCCGGGAAATATCCGCGAGAGTAACGGATCGCTCGCCACCACCAGCGCAACTGAAAGCAAATAACTGCCCACCACCACAGCAATGGATTTCAACATTTTGTCCCCCAAGCAAACGCAGACAAGTATATACACGAGGATGGGCGCGCAGAATAGCCGAGTGCATTAGTAAAGCGATGCAACGTGTGGAGTGGGTGCCCTTGCCCGCCGCTTGATCGTGTTTCCCTGCATCTTCCTTCGACTGGGACCAGTCGGAGAAAATGCCGCTAGTGTTCTGAAAACAAGGCCCGTCCTTTACATCTTCTTTGCGCCGCTCCACTCCAGGTACGATTTCCATTCTTCCTGCCCCGGCATCCGCATCTGGAATTTTCCAGACATGACCTGGCCTTTTAATTCATAAACCAGGCGGAATTGCGGCCCCGGCTGAGAACTTTCTGAAAGAAAGATCACGCTCGTCGGCGTGGGAGTAGTCACGTCATAGTGGAGCACATGGCCTTCATTGTCGAAATAAATCGCCTTCAAAGGCTGTGCCGGCGCATCCTGATAGACATAAAGCAAGTCGCCGTGTTCGCAATCGAACGTGACTGGCCCTTTGCAGGAAGCGCTCGTGCTATGCCGCGCCAGAATGTGATTTCCCAATTCGAGTTGAAAGGTATAGGTTCCAATCGCCGCGACACCGTCCTTGCCCTGCGCTTTCGCGTCCCAGGTGCCTTCAAGAAATGAAAGCGAGTTGAAGGGTTTCGACGGCTCGCTCTGGGCGTGCAGCGAAAGCGTAAGTAGCAACGGCAATATTTTCATAAAAAGCTTCATGACTTGTTTCCTTTCATTTGTGCCGCGAAACCGCGCAGCCGGGATTCTACTTCTGCTTCGCTCAGAACTTCTTTCACCGTGCATAGCGCCCACATATGTCCGAAGGGATCGCGCACCCAGCCATAGCGGTCGCCCCAAAACATATCAGTAGGCGGCAGCGCAGGCGCCGCTCCCTCGTCCACGGCGCGCCGGAACGCAGAATCGACATCTTCCACACCAATCTGGAAGACGCACGTCGAGCCCGCCAACGTTTCGGGCGAGGCCAACAGCGCTCCTTCCACTCGTTCGCGGCGTTGTTGCGGTTCTTCCGTTGAGATTTGGACGAGGGAATTCCAGAGCTTGATGTGAATGTGTTCGCCAACTCCACTGGGCGAAGGCGAGCGATATAGCACTTCAGCGGAAAAAGCGCGCGTGTAAAAAGCGACTGCCTCCGCCGCATCGCGAACTACCAGATGCGGCACGATCACTCCGGGCGTCGGCACTGATCCTTTCACGGCCATGTTATGAATTCCTTTTAGGTTTGACTTTTTCCTGCCGCGCAGCCGCAAGAGTCCAAAAGTGACCCGCCGGATCAATCAGCGACCGGTACTGATCCGACCATTTCAAGACATGCCGCAAAGGCGCAGGTGTCAGGTGATAGCGGCGCTCCAACCCGCATCGCTCGGATGCGACCAGATTCGCTTCTTTCAGTTCTTTGAGGTGTTGCGAAATCGCCGGTTGTGACATCTCGAACTCGGAAGTCAGCTCTTTCACCGACCGCGCCGAACTGGCCAGCAATCTAAGGATGCTGCGCCGTGCCGGATGCGCGATGGCCCTGAAAACTGAATCCTCCGAAACCATAAGCGATTCCTTATGGGAATACTATATAAGTAAATTCTTATGGTCAAGAATCACTTTTTTGGCAGTTGCCTCATTCCGGCCGATGGGTTCTACTATTTCTGCTCTAAAAAACTTGGCAGGGAGACGCATTCATGAAACGCGTAACAGGCATTGGCGGAGTCTTTTTTCAGTCTGAAAATCCGGAGCATTTATACAACTGGTATGAGAAGCATCTGGGCATTAAGCGCGAGCCACACGGACAGTGCGCAACCTTTGAGTGGCGCGAGTTGCAATCGCCCGACGGAAGCGAGCCCGGCGCAATAGGCGCGACCGCCTGGACGATCTTTCCGCGAACCACGAAGTATTTTGGGGCGAGCAAATCCAGCTTCATGCTGAACTATCGTGTGGATGATCTCGACGGCTTGCTGGAGGAGTTGAAGAAGGCGGGAGTCGAGATTGATCCGCATCGCGAGGACGCCGAATACGGGCGCTTTGCCTGGATCATGGATCCCGATGGAAACCGGATTGAATTGTGGGAACCGCCGAAGGAAAGTTGAAAAAGAAAGTTGAATCGGTGAGGGAGGACGCCGGCACAACTCACTTGGGGACGGCCGCCTCGGCCGTCCAGTCGAGCGCAGCTCGACAGCTTTAGCGCCTCCCCATCTCACCGGCTTCTATTTAAAGAACTCAATCATGGGGACTGCGGTGTCAGCCCAGCCCAGGTTGGTCGTTGGCAGTCCCAGCCCTTGCGCCATGGTCCGCAGGATGTTCCCTTCGTCATAGCCTTTGTTGTAAGCCTGCGGATCTCCCTTCATCTGCTTATGTTTGCGAATGCTGTACGGGCTGACCAAGACAGCCTCCACTTGCCCGCCGCAGCCGAGTCCTTCAATCGTGGTATCGCAATTGGGATTGCCGTCGTCGGCATTTTCATCGAACACAACGATGAGTAAGCCGTCGCCTCCGGGCTGGAAGTAGGAACTCTCCAACAAGGGAGTGAGTTCGGTCTTTAGCCAGGTATCAAATACAGTGGCGTTGGTGTCGTGCGCGTCGTCATAGCCGTTTGGCGCCAAGTAAGAGAAATTCGGCAGGGCTTTGTTCTTCAAATCCGTAGCAAACTGGCTAAAGCATACAAAGTTGCTGGTCTCTGTATTTACATCCGTCATGTACTCGAGAGGGTCGTGGCGAACATAGTAGTTTCCGGCATGGTATCCACTACAGCCGGGGATGTTGGGGTCGCTCTCGACGTAATCCTTCCAGGTTTTACCGGCCTGCTGCACTTCGTAGGCAATATTGTTGTTGCTCACTGGGAAAGTCTGCGGCGTTGCGCCGTCGTTGTCGGTCAGAATGTATCCGGTGGTGAGGTTGAAGTAATTGCCGATCGAAGGATGGGTGGAGGAGTAGTAATTCGTCGCCAATCCATACCCGTTGGCGAGGGAAGTCAAAAATGGCATATTTTTCGCGTTATAGGTGGTGCTGTAATCCGAATTTTCGCCCACGACGAGGAATACGTGCCCCAAGGGCGACTTCGTCGCCGGTTGTTCTTGCGCCGAAACCGATTGCGCCAGAGCGGTACATATTAAAAGAGCCGTACATATTAAAGCTGTGCATAGCAGAAGCGCTGCCGACAGCGATAGGACTTTGCTGGATGTTTTCATGTGCGATCTCCTGAAAGTCGAGCTGGAACCATTGACTACAGATTGTACAGCCGGGTGCCCCACTCCTTCGCGCTTTTTGCGAAGGGGTGGGAGGCAATGGCCTGGATGCCGTGTTCCTGGAACACGAGCAAACTTAAGAATTTTGTGTGTCCCGCCTTTTGCGGCTTTCGACTCCGGCGCACCCGACCAGCTGCTCACAGCCCATCCTCACCATTGTCATCCTGAGGCAGTGGAGTCGTCCGCTCGCGGACGACTCCCAACGAGGGATCTATGCATTTCAAGCTGCGAAGCTGGGTACCGCATGACTGTCCCGAATCGGGAAGCCATCCCGAATTTATTTGCGGTGGAACCGGCGAATCGCGAACCCCAACTCCTACAATTCTTAATGCAGACGGTGTTTGGAGGGTGTTTCCAGTGGGTACTGGACGCCGCCTGCGAAGCGGTCGAGTGGCTCATCAGCCACGAAGGTTCGAGTCCTTCACCCTCCGTTCGTTACTCGGCCATTGAGAAACATGCTTGACATCGCCAGTGAGAGAGGCGTTATCCTATAGAAGCTTCGCAGGCGGTGTTTAGTACCAAGATCAAAGCCCCGGATGACTACCGGGGCTTTCGTATTTGCAGCTCTGATAGGCGGTTTGGCGCCTCAGCCCATCCTCACCATTGTCATCCTGAGGCAGCGGAGTCGTCCGCTCGCGGACGACTCCCAACGAAGGATCTATGCATTTCGGGGGTGGCCCACACAACACTGCTCTTGCGAGGAGGGGAAATTAGGACCGGCCACTCCCTACGGAATCACATGAAACGGCACATTGCTGGTCAGCGTGCCGCTCGGAGTAGTGACCGTGACATATCCCGTCGTCGCACCCGCCGGAACTGTCGCCTTGATGAACGTGTCGGAGACAACAGTGAAACTCGCGGGAGTGCCGTTAAGCAAAACGCTTGTGGTTCCAGTAAATCCTTGCCCAAGGATGCCGCCCGTTTGACCAGCTTTGCCATAGCGCTGAACGAAGGCTACGAATGGCCCAAGGTCCGTTGATAACCTGAAGACCGTGCCAACACCATCGGCCCCGCCCTTGAAAGTCGTTCCGTAGAAATTTCCATCGGTGCCTTGAACTAAGCCGCCGTAGACGAAAGCACCATCAGCGCATGCAGGCTGAGAACAGAATCTGTACAGAGTTGTAAGTATTCCGGCCGGAGTAATTTCAAATAGCGTACCAAATCCGAACAAATCGGAAGTTGTCCCATAAAAATTCCCGTCAGTCGCTTGAACCAATCCAGCGTAAGGAAAATTACCGTTGGAGCAACTAGCCAAAAGAGGAGAACAAAAACTGTAAAGTGTAGTCAGTTTGCCTTGCAGCGTAATCTTGAAGATCGTGCCACCGCCGTGTGCTCCTCCTTCCAACGTGGTTCCATAAAAATTTCCGTCAGTCGCTTCAACCAAGCTCGCCGAAGGAAATTGACCGTCAGCTCCATCGAAACTGTGCAGCGTAGTCAAAACTCCATCAGGGGCCATTTTGTAGACCGTGCCGCAACCCACGGAAGCGCCACAATTATATGCACCACCGTAGAACGTAGTTCCGTAGAAGGCCCCGTCGCTCGCCAAAATTAAGCCTGCTTGCGGAGCTTGGCCATCTGCACCGTTAAAAGTATGCAGCGTAGTCAACGTGCCTGCATGGTCTATCCTGAAGACCGTGCCGTAGTTATAGGTTCCGCCGGCTCCAGTTGTACTGTAGAAGATCCCGTCATTGGCCTGAATGAGCGGAGCGACCGGAGCCCAGCCATCACTACATGTGGACTGAACGCAAAAATCGTACAGCAAAGTGAGTTCGCTACTTGGGTCAATTTTGAATATTGCACCGCAACCATTAAACCCCCCGCAACTTGTGTTGCCTCCGGCTTCGCTTGTCCCATAGAAGCTTCCGTCTTCGCTTAGAACCAATGCAGCAACCGGGAGAGCCCCATCAGCAAGATCAAAGTCGGCGCTGGTCGTAAGCGTGCCGTTTGGAGTTACCTTGAAGATGGTGCCATAAGAGGAGTCTCCTCCATATGCGGTTGTTCCGTAAAAATTCCCATCGGAGCCTTGAACGAGCGAGACAAACCAAGGGTTCGCGCCGTTCGCGCCGTCGAAGCTCGCCAAAGTGCTTAATGTCTGTCCATCTGCACTAATTCCTGTCAGCGTAAAAAGTAAGAGCAAAGCAGACAGAATTCTGAACTTGGCCCGACAGCTAAAAATCAAAGCAACACTTCGCATGGCTCCTCCAGACGAGGCAGCCATATTATCTCAACCCTCCCCGCACTCGATAGAGCCTAACGCCTCATATATATAGCTCCCACCCCATAACACCCCACCCGCCGCTGTCTAGCACGAATCCTGCCAAACCTTAAATCCTCTGAAAATACCTGCTCACACTTCGCCGGGTAGCGCGTCCATTACAGTGTCAGGAAAGCAGCACCGAAAAAATGAAAGAGCGGCAAACAGGCTGGGGAATCAGGAACTTATATGCCGGCGGAGACGTTGGCGGTAAACTTTGCAGTTGGTAATTTTGCTCCCGCGGAGACCGCAACTATCCCGCGGGGCAGGAACGGCGGAACCGAAGACCCCCAACGGGGCCTTATGGCGGGGCAAGGCATAGGCCGCATTGATGATACGTTGCTGGTCCGCGAAGCGCAGCGCGGCAATCGCGCTGCTTTCGAGGAGCTGGTGCGCAACTACGATCAGGCGGTGTTGCGCCTGGCCATGCACATGACCGGTTCCGAGCATGAAGCCCAGGACATTTATCAGGAAGCGTTTTTGAAGGCGTACAAGAACATGGCAAGTTTCCGGTTCGAGTGCTCCTTCTATACGTGGATTTACCGCATCGTCACCAATCTCTGCCTGGATCATCTACGGAAAAGGCAGGTGCGAAAAGAAGATGCTCCTGTGGCGACGGATTCGGATGGCGAGTCGTACGATGTGCTCGACCGCGTCGCCGATGACCGCGCCGCGGCCAGTCCGGAGCGCGATTTGATGCGAAGAGAGTTAGGCAGCCGCATTAACAAAGCTCTCGACAAATTAACGCCGCGCGAGCGCATGGTTTTTGAGTTGAAGCACTATCACGGATTGAAGCTGCGAACCGTGGGCGAAGTTCTAAATACAACGGAAGAGACCGCCAAGAACACGCTCTTCCGCGCCACGCAAAAACTGCGCGGCGCCCTGGCGGACATGCGATAAGGCAGCAAAGCTTTAAGGGGTAATGCTTTAAGGGGTAAGCCTAATATGAAATGCGAATGGGTCAAAGACAACATCTCGCTTTATCTGTATAACGAGCTGGCCGACGATGCCCGCTACGAACTCGAGCAGCATTTGTCGCGCTGCGCCGAATGTTCGAAAGAACTGGCCACCGCCAAAGCGTTTCACAGCGCGCTCTCGCAGTTCCCCATGCAGGAGCCGACGCCGAATCTTCTGGCCGCCTCGCGCATGCGTTTGCAGGAGGCCCTCGAAACCACCGAGCAGGGCGGCTTTTGGCGGCGTCTAGTTTTCGATCCGACAGCATGGTTGCGTGAGATTCGTTTCGCTCCCGCATTGACCGCGGCAATTTTCATCGTCGGTTTCGCTGGCGGCGTCGGCGCAACTTACAAAACTTTGAACGATCGCGGCCGCATTGCAGTGGACAACTCCGCTCCCGCAGCAGCCGCAAACCAGGCTTCCATTACCGGCATCCGCTCTGTCGTGCAAGACCCCAACAGCAAGCAAGTCAGCATTCAGTACGACACTGTTTCGACGCAGCAGGCGCAAGGTTCATTGAACGATCAGCGTATTCAGCAATTGCTCCTCTACGCCGCCCGCAATAATTACAACTCCGGCGTGCGCATGGATTCCGTGGATCTGCTCACCAAGCAGCCTAACGACACACATGTTCGCGAAGCGCTGGTTTACGCCCTGCGCTACGACTCGAATCCTGGCGTTCGTCTGAAGGCTCTCGACGGCGTTGGTCCGTCAGTGAAGGAAGACATTCGTGTCCGCGATGCCGTGCTCGAAGCTTTGATGGATGATTCCAACCCCGGCGTGCGCATTGAAGCGCTTCGTCTGCTCGACCCGGTGCGCGCCGATAGCAGTGTTCGTCTGGTTTTGCAGCAGTTGGCTCGGAACGACAAGAGTGAATACATCCGGACGCAGGCCCGCAATATGGTGGCCCAATCGTCCGAAATGAATTAGGGAATTTATGAATAACCTCAACCCCTTGTCATTCCGAATCCGCTTTAGTGGTGAGGAATCTGCTGTCAAGGATTTGTTCGAGGAAGTTTAGGGAGAACTCATTGAAACAGCTTCTCAAATTCGCAGCGGTAGTGGTAATGGTCGCGCCGCTGGCTCTGGCCCAACAAGGACGCGTCTATGGCGACAATGCCGGAGGTTGGGCACAGGAAATCAACGGCACGCTCGGCGCAGCGAAGAACCTTCGCGTCAAAGTCGAAAGCGGCACCGTCAAAGTGCGCGGCGGCGCGCAGGACGTCAATTACAACATCGTCAACCGCTCATCCGCGTCTTCTGAAGAGCGCGCCCGGCGCCAGTTCGAGGCTTATAAAATTACCACCAGCCTGAAAGGCGACACGGCCTACATCACCGCCGAATGGGATGGCGACTCGCCCCATCGTTTCTCCAGTCAATTCGTGATTAACGTTCCGCAGAGCCTCGGCTCAGTGAAAGTCGAAACCGACGGCGGCAATGTGGAAGTGGAAAAAATCTCCGGCAACGTGGACGCGCAGAGCGGTGGCGGCAGCATCCGCCTCACCAGCATTGACGACGAAATCAACGCCGAAACCGGCGGCGGCAACATAGATGTACGCAACGCTGGCGCGGACATGACTTTGCAAACCGGCGGCGGCAACATCAATATCTCGCAAGCTCGCGGTAAAGTGAACGCCAGCAGCGGCGGCGGTTCCATCTTCGTCGATTCCGCCACGCAGGAAGCTATTCTTGAAACTGGTGGCGGCAGCATTCGGGTCACCACTTGCTCCGGCCGTGTGAAAGCTAGCACCGGCGGCGGTAGCATTGATCTCGGCGATATCGGCGGTCCCGTCGAAATCGAAACCGGCGGCGGCAGCATCCACCTTACATCCTCCAAAGGTCCGGTGCGCGCGGAAACCGGCGGCGGCACAATCGAAATCAATGGAGCGCCCTCAGTTCACGCCGAAACCGGAGCAGGCAGCATTATCGCCTCCATCTTCGGTGGTACAGCTGGACGTAGCGACTCCTATCTCGAAACTTCCGCCGGAGACATCACCGTCTATCTCGCTCCCTCGGTGAAGCTCAACGTGCGTGCTTCCATCGAAGTGGCCAGCGGACACAACATCCGCTCTGACTTTTCCGAGATCGCCGTTCATAGCGATGGCGGCGACTGGGGCCCAAAAACTGTGACTGCCGAAGGCAGCTTGAACGGCGGCGGCCCAACATTAAAGATTTCCACCACGACGGGCGACATTGAAATCCGTCGCGGTCGTTAACAAAGAAGTAAAGCTGTCATCCTAAGCGGGCCGGGCGAAAAAAATAAATCGCGCGTTTGCACCGCTTCCATAGCAAGGTAATTTTGCAGGGAGGTACATACAATGCGCACACTCATCACCATCTTCGCTCTGGCTCTGACCACCACCGCCTTCGCTTACAGTGGCAATGGCCCATCCACATACGCTTTCGGCTACTCCAGCGATGACTACTTCAGCGGCGGCTCCTATCTCGGTGTGGACACGCGCGACGTCACCCCCGACCGCCTCAGCGATCTCGGCCTCAAAGAAGAGCACGGCGTCGAAGTCACCATGGTGGACCAGGACGCGCCCGCCGGCAAAGCCGGCATCAAAGAGCACGACGTCATTCTCAACGTCAACGACACTGCCATCGAAAGCGTCGAGCAGTTGCGCCGTGTCATCCACGAAATCCCCGCGGGCCGCGTCATTTCTCTCGGCATCAGCCGCAAGGGCCAGCAGATGACGCTGAAAACCCAGCTCGCCGATCGCACCAAGGAATTCGCCTACTCTGGAAAAAATTACAAGTTCGCCATGCCTGCGATCCCTGCCATTCCTCCCATTCCCAACATCGCGCCCATGCCTAATCCCATGCCCAACGCCATGGTTGATATGGATTACCCCGTCTCGGTCGTGGTCGTTCACTCCTGGATGCGCAGCGGATTGATGGTCGAGAACATGACGCCCCAACTCGGCGAATTTTTCGGCGCCAAAAGTGGTCAGGGCGTTCTCGTTCGCTCCGTCGAAAAAGGCAGCCACGCCGAGAAAGCCGGATTTCACGCCGGCGACGTCATCATTAAAGCCAACGGCGAAGCCATTAACGATGCCGGAGATTTCTCCCGCGCCCTGCGCTCCCGCAAAGACAGCACCGCCACCATCACCATTCTTCGCGATAAAAAAGAGCAGACCTTAACGCTCTCCCTGCCGCCGCGCCAGACTGGGCAGATCCTCCATGAAAGCTTCGAGCTTCCCGAGATCAACGTCGAAACGCAGGCGGCGCTCGCCGAGGCCCGCGCTGAAATGGAACATTCCCGCTCGGAAATTCAAGAAAGCATGCGTTTGCGAACTTCAGAAATACAAAAAGAATTGGCGGAGTTCAAACACAAAGAGATTGATTCCGGAAAGCTCCGCAATCAGATGCGCGAAATGCAGCGCCAGCTGCGCGATCTCGAAATCAAAATCCGCGCCGACATCTGAATAAAACGCCTGTCATCCTGAGCGGAAGAATTTGATTCGCGAGCGAATCAAATTCTGAAGTCGAAGGACCTGCTTCTCCCTGCCCAACCACCTTGTCATTCCGAATCCGCTTCAGCGGTGAGGAATCTGCTTTTCGCAGCTTACTGCCGATCCCTAAACACATACATAATCCCAAACGTCGCCTCGCGCCCCCAATGCACCTGCGGCGGATTTTGCAGATTGTCCGTATAGTGCAGCACCGAGAACCGCTCCCGGTAATAAAATCCATGCGTCAGCCGTATTCGCAGATCGAACAATGGCCCAGTCTCGTGATAGTCGCTATTCGATCCCGGAAACAAATACTGCGAATTCAACCGCAGCCA